>JBBQGP010000293.1:0-5209 GCA_038323095.1 Chloroflexia bacterium
CAAGTAACAAGTAACAAGTAACAAGTATCAAGTAACAAATAATCTCACTAGGGTCTTATAGCTACTTTAGATTTTTAATAACTATTAAACACCCAAAAGCAATAGCTATAACAAACCTGTATCTACTTGATACTTGATACTTAGCTTGGGGGTGTAATGGAGAAAGCAGCGTTTGACCCGGTGCGGTTCAAGGAGCAGGAGCGGGCCGGTTTTAATTTGGTGGCGGAACGCTACGAAGAAGCAATGGTAGTGCGCCAGGCTTCGGTGGCGCGTATGGTTGAGTTGGCCGAGCTGGAAGCTGGTATGCGGGTGCTGGACGTAGCTACCGGGCCGGGAATTGTGGCTCGGCGGGTGGCAGAACTGATTGGCTTGAGCGGCAGCGTAATCGGGGTGGATATTGCCGAAGAAGCGATTGCGGTAGCCCGCCGCAAGGCCGAAGCGGAAGGTTTGGTACAGGCCACTTTTGAAGTAGCCGATGCCGAAAGCTTGCAATACGAGGTTAATTCTTTTGACCGGGTGTTCTGCTCAATGGGCCTGATGCATTTTCCTGCCCCCGAAACGGCTTTAACTGAGTTTAAAAGAGTGCTAAAAACCGACGGCAAGCTGATTGCTTCGGTTTGGGGCGAAGAAGCGGACGCGCCCTTTATTGGCGTGGCGATAAAAACACTGGCCCGTAACTTCCCGCCGCCCAAAGTTGAACGTCCCTCGATTTTCCGCTTTGGCAAGCCCCCGGTTTTGGAAAATTTAATCGCCGGAGCGGGTTTTAATCAAATTCAAATCGAGCCTTTGGTGCTTGATACTACTTTCCCGGATGCCACAACTTATTGGCGGACTTTTCTGGACGTTGCCGGAATTACTACGGTTGCCTTGCAAAAGCAATCGCAGGAAATGCGCGATTTTCTGGAAAAAGACGTGGCTACCGACCTCGAACCCTACCGCAAGGCCACTGGTGGCTATTCTCTGCCAAGCAAAATCCTGCTGGTTAGAGCCAACGCCTAACTCGCTGGCTAATTTGCCAAGTCCTTTTGTATTATTTAAGCAAAAACTTTTTTGACCAGGCCGGGTTTAGCTGTTATAACAGCTGAACCCGGCTAAATAATCTAAAACTGGTTAAAACCAAAACCTGGCTTGCAAAAAAAGGTGGCTACCTTCGCCCAGAATTAAACTGAAACAAATCCGAGCGGCGATATGTTATAATTCTGGGGCTGCTCGATAATTTTTGGACGGGAGATAGCCGCAAGCTGGCGGCGGACAATTCAGGGCTGGATGAGGCAAAGCTAGTTGAGAATCACCATAATTACCACCAATGGCATTACCACCGAATTTAATAGCTGGCCGGAACGTTTGCAAGCACGCGGTTTGGCCCGGCGTGGTCATGTAATTGAGGCTTTTGCTTACACCGGGAATAAAAGCTGGAATAAGGCTCAGGAAGAAACCATTGACGGGGTGCGAGTGCGACGGGTGAAGGCAAGCTGGTTTTCGCCCGCTATTTTCAAGGCTTTGCTGCTTGGCCCACGCCCCGATGTAGTGCATGTCCATCATTTGAGCAACCAGTTTGCCTTTAGCGCGGCTCTGGCCTGTAAAATCCGGCGTATCCCGCTTATCATGACCCCGCATGGCCTTTTCCATGACCCTTATCTGGTGGCAGACCGTGACCGCCCTTTTGATGCGCCCGCCCGCTATGACGAGATTATATTAACCTTGCCCCAGCTTTTCGGTGCGCTGCGCCGCCAGTTCAAATTCAAACGGCATATCAAGAATTTTTTAATGCACGCTCCCCTCAGAATGGCTGACCGGGTAATTGCCCTTTCACAGCATGGGCGTGGAGTGCTGCTCCGGCTCGGTTTAGACGAGAGCAAAATCAGGATAGCCCCAAATGCGATTGACCCGGATTGGTTGGACAATATCGAACCCGCCCCAAAGCAGGGCGACCCCCAAATTTTGTATCTGGGCCAGCTAAAATATCGCAAAGGTTTTGATTTGCTGGCAAGAGCCATGCCCGCCGTCGTCGCAAAATTTCCAGATGTGCGCTTCGTCTTTGCCGGACATAGTCCGATTCACGAAAGCGAGCTACTGAAACTGGTTGAGCAAGGCGGGGTAAAAGCCAATCTAATAGCTCCCGGCCATTTGAGCGATGCAGAAAAAGCGGCCTACTTTTTGGCAAGCGATTTGTACGTTTTGCCGACTCGCTACGAAGGTTTTGGCATCCCTTTAATCGAGGCGATGAGTGCAAATTGCCCGGTAATCAGCAGTCGTATCCCGGTGATAGACGAAATTATTCAGGATGGCGAAAACGGTTTACTGGCCGCGCCCGAAGACCCGGCAGATTTGGCTCGTGTGATTATCCGCGCTCTCGAAGATATTGTCCTACGCGCCCGCCTCATCGAAGGCGGCCAGCGTTCCGTCACAGCCTATTACACCCCCAACCTGATTGACCAACTTGAGCAAATCTATCGGGATAAGTCGGAAGTCGGAAGTATAAAGTCGGAATCAACTCGTAACCCTAAAACTTTCACCGCAGAGGACACAGAGGATTCACAGAGGAACTCGAAACTCAAAACTCAAAACTTCTCAGGTGAACGCTGATGGCGTTGCGGATACTTTATGCCATAATGTCGTATGAGCCAGAAAATATCGGCAACGAAGTTCACGAAGAATTAGTCGCTCATTTCACCGAGCGCGGCCATTCGGTTGAGGTTTTAACCTTGCGGGCTGCCGGAGCAATCCACCGTGACAAAGTATTAAGTAACAAGTCGGAAGTCGGAAGTATGAAGTCGGAGGCAGCTCGCAACTCGCAACTCGCAACTCGCAACCTTGTTCCAACCGACAACCGACAACCGACAACCGACAACCCCTTTAACAAGTCGGAAGTCGGAAGTATAAAGTCGGAGGTTTTCACCGACAACCGACAACCGACAACCGACAACCGAATTTACACCCTGTTATTTCCGTCCGCTAATTTTTTCCGGCGGGTGCTGAGGGCCTTTTGCAACTGGCTGTTTCATTATAATTACTTTCTGGAATTGGTTTTTGGGTTGCGGCGGTTCTTTAAGGAAAAGAGCGGGCAATATGATGTTATTCATATAGAAGCGGCCTATCCGCTTGGCGCGGCAGTAGCTCTGGCGCGGGCCTTTAACCGGGAAAAAGTGCCGCAGGTAGTGAATTTGCAAGGCGCAGATGTAATGAATGTGCCGCGCTATGATTACGGTTACGGGCGTTACCGCTTGGTACGGTGGCTTTTGCGCTACACTTTTGGGCAAGCCGCCGCCATCCGGCCCAATTCGTACTATACCGCCGAACTCGCCTATAAGCTAGGGGCGAAACAGGAGCGTACCGAAGTTATTTTGCGTAACATTGGTAAAGCGGTGCTGCCGCCCGAAGATTTGGATTTGGCGGCGAACAAGCGTGAGAAACAAGCCGAACTCCGCGCCCGCTACAGCCTGAATTCTGGCCCGATAATTATGGCTTACAGCCGCTTGCATCCCTTTAAGGGCGTGGAATTTCTGGTGCGGGCCGTGCCGATTATCCGTGACCGCTCTGGCCCACTAAATTTGCTGGTTTGCGGGCCAAGCCGAGCCACTCCCCGCTACGGGGATTACCGCCAGTATTTAGAGAAGTTGGCGCAACAACTGGGCGTGCAGGAAGAAATTATTTTCACCGGGCGTATAGATTTTGCTCAATCACGGGATTATCTGGCCGCCGCCGATTTGCTGATAGTGCCTTCCGTTGTAGAAGCTCTGAACAAAGTTGCTACCGAAGCTGCCGCCGTCGGTACGCCCTCGATTATTACCGAGACTACGGGAGTAGGTCGTCACGCTGCTGAGGCTGGTGTGGCTCTTTTGGTGAAACCAGCCAGCGAAAGCGCACTCGCTAACGCCATTATCGAATTGCTGCAAGACCCGACTCGTCGGGCTGAAATGGGCGGACGTGGGCCAAAGTGGGCGCGGCAGTACCTCACCCCCCACGTCGGCGACCAACTACTTTCGCTCTACCAAAAAGCAACAAAACTAAGTAACAAGTATCAAGTAACAAGTAACAAGTCGGAAATCGAACGCATAAAGTCGAAATTATCTACCGACCACCCTGTCCTCTCTAACAACCAACCACCAACAACTAACAACTCTTTATGCTACGTGGCGTATCCAAGCAGCCTGACGCTCAAATCGGCCAACAGTATTCAGACTTTTAGCACTTTGCGGGAGTTGAAAAAGATTGCGCCGGAAACGCTGATACTTTTACCGAAATTACTGGGTCGAGCCAGTGCTTTCAAGCAGGTTGGGGCAAAACATTTACTTCGCGTACCCCTTAATTTCTTCTCGAATTTCCCGATTTTGAAGAAAATTCCCTGGGGTTATCTGGAACGCACTTTTTTTGCTGCTGAGGTCGGGTTTTACTTGTTAGGGCGCAAGCTAATTGGGCGCGAGGTCAAGGCGATTTATGTGCGGGACGTGGTTTGTGCTTATTGGCTGCTCAAATTATGGCGAAATTTGCTAGGTGCTAAAATTGTTTACGAAGCGCACGATTTGGAAGCCCGCAATCCAAGCCGAGCGCGGGGCAGATGGCTTTCGATTTTCCTGCAAAAAGCTGACCAGACGATTTTGAGCAAAGCCGATGGAGTAGTATCGCTGACCGAAGCTTTCCGGGATTTTCTGGTGGAGGATAAATGGCGCGAAGCTTCCCGTTCGGCGACGGTTATCCCCGATGCTTATGATGCTAACGTTTACAAACCTTTGCCGCAGCTCGAATGTCGCCAGAAGTTAGGGATTGCCGAGCATGAATTTGCGCTGGTTTACGCCGGATTAACCTTTTCTTATCGTGGTTTAGACCGCATGATTGAAGCTTTCGGCGATTTCTTGAAAGATAACCCGGCGGAGGCGCAGCTATATCTGGTGGGTGGTCGCCCTTTTGAGGTGGAGCAATTGCGGGAGCAGGCCCATAAAGCCGGGTTAGCCGCGCAAGTTCGCTTTATCGCGCCAGCCCCACAGGAGCAGGTAAATTTGTGGCTGAACGCTGCTTCCCTGACCATTATTCCCGATACCGTGACCGATTTGACCGCTTCGCCCTTGAAAATGTTTGAATACGCCGCCGTCGCTCGCCCGGTGCTGCTGCCCGATATTCCGGCTTTGCGCGAAATTTTAGGTGAGGACGAAGCAATTTACTTTGAACGCGGCAATCGTCAGGCTATTACTGCGGCTTTATGCCGGGTCTA
>JBBQGP010000294.1:0-5199 GCA_038323095.1 Chloroflexia bacterium
AACCATCGAACGGGCAATCGAGGTTACACGCTCAATATCGTTGCTAGGGCCGGTAGTCACTTCGCCAAACATCAATTCTTCGGCGGCGTGTCCACCCAGCGCAAAAGCCATAAAATCTTCAAGCTGGCTGCGTGTCCAAAGCGTGCGGTCATCCCCCGCCCCAACTCGAGTGTAGCCACCCATACGACCACGGGCCACAATCGAAATTTTCTGCACTGGGTCAACATTTTTTACCAACTTGGCAACCAGAGCGTGACCAACTTCGTGATAAGCGGTAATGACCTTCTCGCGTTCGCTGATAATGCGGCTTTTGCGTTCCGGCCCGGCTACCACCCGATCAATCGCTTCTTCCAGTTCGGACAAGCCAATGCTGGTTTTATTGCGGCGTGCGCTCAGAATAGCGGCCTCGTTCATCAAGTTTGCCAAATCTGCCCCGCTAAAGCCGGGGGTCTGCTTGGCAATCCGCTCTAAATCTACACCACTATCAAGCGGTTTGGAACGAGCATGCACCTTTAGAATTTGGCTACGACCCATGTAATCCGGGTTATCGACCATTACCTGACGGTCAAAACGGCCAGGTCGCAAGAAAGCCGGGTCTAGCACGTCTGCCCGGTTGGTCGCGGCCAAAACAATTACGTTGGTCTGGCTGTCGAAACCGTCCATTTCAACCAAAATCTGGTTCAGGGTTTGTTCGCGTTCTTCAGTACCGCCCCCGGCCCGCGAACCACGTTTACGGCCTACAGCATCTACTTCATCAATAAAGATGATGCAGGGAGCCATTTTCTTGGCCCGCTCGAACAAATCACGCACACGAGCCGCGCCTACGCCGACGTAAATTTCGACGAATTCGCTGCCGCTAATGCTGATAAAGGGAACATTGGCTTCTCCGGCAACCGCTTTCGCCAGCAGGGTTTTACCAGTTCCGGGAGGGCCAACCAAAAGTACGCCCTTCGGGATACGCGCCCCTAGTTTGGTAAAGCGTTCGGGCTGTTTGAGGAATTCCACAATTTCCTCTAATTCCTGCTTGGCCTCGTCTGCTCCGGCTACGTCCTGAAAAGTTACGCCAACCCGCTGCGGTACAATCAATTTGCCACTATTGCGAGTAAAGCCCATGGCTCCGCTCGGCCCGCGCCCGGTTCGCAACCCACCGCCGCTTTCGCGGCGAGAACGCATGTAGAAAAACAGCAGGGCAAACATCGTTATAATCGGGACGAAAAGAAGCATACCGCGCCAGCGGTCAGGACTGTTGCTGACATCGTTCTCGATTTGGGGAAATTTATCTTGGGTGACACCGGCTTTATCCAAAATCTCATCAAGTTTGGCTTTTCCGGCAGGGTAGACGCTGGCGAAACGAACGCTGGAATCGCTTTTGGAAACTAAAATAATGCTGTGGTTGTTAGAATTGGTCTCAATGGTAGCGAATTCACCATTTTGAGCCTTTTTGACGGCCTCACCCCAGTTAATGCGAGTTGGCTGCGCGGTTGCGCCGCTTACAAGGTACAAGGCCAGCGATAATACGATGATTGCAATACCGCCGATTAGAATTTTCTTACTCATAATATTAGGACACCCTTAGAATAAAAACTTAAAAACCCAATGCTTTAATAATAGCACTCGAACCTTACGGGCCAAATTAAGATAGGCTTAAATAGTTTTTATTTGTACAACAGGTTGATTTTGGTTGTAGACGCTCTACTGCCAGGGAGTTAGAGTTGAATTTTCTGCAAACTCTCTGTTTGTCATTATAAACCTCCTCTTTATAAAACGCGAGTCAAGTTTAGTGAAGTTTCACTTAAAATTTGCCGAAACTAAGGGTAAAAATCAGATTTTACATTTTTTTTACATTTTCCGAATTTCTTTTATTTAATAAAAATTGCTTTTTCGTAAAGGCAAAATAAATATTGGAAATAACCCTCTGAAAAAATTTGGAAAGTATGTTATAATACTAAAGAACAAATTATGTGGCTGTGGTTTGAGACCGCCCACCGAAGTTGCAGGTCTCACGGGAACGTTTTAATAGCTTGATACCCACAAGTATCAGCCCTCTGTAAAACCCTCCCTTTGAATTGAAGCTTTCCCCCTGGTCAGTGCTTGTTCAACTTTATAACTATCCCTTTATGATTGGGTCAGGTTGACACGGCCTTTATTGGCGCGTGCTTTGGGTGCTGTCACCAGTCAAAAGCTTATCAAGAGAGAGAGTGATTTATTATTTTGGCTAAAACCAATACTTTAAACGTGGAAAAAAGATTTGAAAGAAAACCTACCGTTAGCGAAGTGCAAAACGGCTTTAGTGTCTACGGCTTGCCGCCCTTCTTGCAGGAAG
The DNA here is from genome assembly GCA_038323095.1 of Chloroflexia bacterium. GTDB lineage: Bacteria > Chloroflexota > Chloroflexia > Chloroheliales > Chloroheliaceae > L227-5C. The sequence goes on from JBBQGP010000294.1 coordinate 2,324, forward strand.
GCTTGAGGCGAATTGGCTTTGAGCAGCCGACAGACATTCAGGCCCAGTCTATCCCCCCGCTAATGGCTGGTAACGATTTGGTAGCTCAATCGCAGACCGGCAGTGGCAAAACCGCCGCCTTTGCTATCCCGATACTGGCTCGCATCCAGCGACAGTCCCGCGATTTGCAAGCTCTGGTGATGGTGCCAACCCGTGAGCTGGCCTTGCAAGTTACACAAGTTTTTAAGGCTCTGGCCGGGCCGTCGGTGCGTGTTACCCCGATTTACGGTGGGGCGGGCATGGAAGGTCAAATTCGGGGTTTGCAACACGGCGGCTATCAGGTCGTGATTGGCACACCGGGACGCTTGCGCGACCATTTGAACCGGGGAACTTTGCCCCTTAACAATTTAAAAATGCTGGTGCTGGACGAAGCCGACGAAATGCTTGACCAGGGTTTTGCGCCGGACGTAGAAGCGATTATCGAACGAATGCCGCCTACTGCCCGACGACAGACCGCCCTTTTCTCGGCGACTTTGCCGGAGTGGGTAGCGCAAACGGCTGCCAAGCATCTACGCGCTGACCATGCCAAAGTTAAAATGGACGTGGGCGAAGCGGGTCGGCCTGACATTACCCATTTGATTTACGATATGCACCCGGCAGACAAAACTTTTGCGCTACGACATTTGCTGGATAACGCCGCCAGTGATGCGCCAGTGCTGGTCTTTGCCCGTACCAAACACGGCGTAAAGAAACTGGCCGAGCGGTTGCAAGGCGAAGGCTATCAGGCCGCAGGGTTGCAAGGCAATTTGAGCCAACGCGCCCGCGAAGAAGTAGTTGCCGCTTTCCGGGCCAACAAAATTCGGATTATGGTCGCGACTAACGTTGGCGCACGCGGTTTGGACGTAAACGGTATCGGTCACGTTATTAACTTTGACCTGCCGGAAAGTGCCGAATTGTTTACCCACCGGGTAGGACGCACCGCCCGCAATGGCGCAAGCGGTACGGCGATTACTTTCTTGACTGGGGAAGACCGGGCGAAATGGCCTGAAATCGAGCGGGCTATGACCAAAGAAGGGGTTAATCTGGAGCGCAAACGCTGGGACGGGCCAAAAGCCGAACCGGGCGCAATTCCGGCAATTATCCAGCCAGTACAATGGCGTGGTGGTAGTCGCCAGCAAGACAGCCGACCCTTCGGCAGTCGCCCCCAGGAAAATCGGTCTTTTGGCAACCGCCCGCAGGATTCGCGGTCTTTCGGCAGTCGCTCTCAAGAAAACCGTTTCTCGGACAGTCGCCCCCAGGAAAACCGTTTCTCGGATAGTCGCCCTCAAGAAAACCGTTTCTCGGACAACCGCCGCAAAGGGCCGGTATCTTCCTTTGAAGGCGAAGATTTCGGCAATCGTCGGCCCGCCGCCGATGGTAATCGCCGCAGCCCCGAACGTCCCGCTCAGTTTGCTGCCCCGCGCCAGCAACGCTCGGACGACGATTTCGAGCCGAACGGCAACCGCCGCTTTGACCGTAGCTTCAAAGCTCCGGGTGGCCGAGGTGGACGCACCGCTCGGCGTGGCTAAACCAGGTTAAGAACTTGCACTTAAAATGCTCCACAGTCGATTTTTATCTGATAAAGGTCGACTGCGGGGCATTTTTTATAACGCTAAAGTCCTACCTTTAACAACTAAGCTTTCGCCACAAAGAACAGCGCGGTTTCGCAAAGAAAACCGAAATCATAAAGCCAGAAACTAACCAACCTCAAATCTCAAACTCGTAATTCCCTATCAATTTCGTGGCCTCACGAAGATGATGCGGCATCCTATTACCCTTTTCGTTTCTAAACTCACTACCTCTATGAGCTATCAATTTTGTGAGGCCACGAAATTGATACAGCAAGCCTCTTAAATAAAAATACTTCAGCCTCTTCAGCCTCTACCAACTTGTGAAATCGGCAGGACATGGTATCATCTTCGTGAGGCCACGAAATTGATAAGCAAACAGGAAATTTTTAATGGAAGAAAACCACAAACCCGATTTTGACTCTATCAAACACTTAACCCCTTACGAACAGGAATATTGGAGCGCACGCGAACTCGCCCCGTTACTGGGCTACAGTCGTTGGGAAAACTTTGAGACGGCTATCCGGCGTAGCATCACCGCTTGCAAACAGGTCAACCAGATTGAGGATGACCATTTCAAGGGTGTAACCCGAACGGTACAGGCAGGCAAGGGAGCGCAACGCGAAATTAAAGATTATTTGTTGAGCCGTTTTGCCTGTTATTTAATTGCCCAGAATGGCGACCCGCGCAAGTCCGAGATTGCCCATGCTCAAGCTTATTTTGCCGTAGCCGCTCGCACTTATGAAATTACCCAATTGCGGGAAGAGCAGGAAAAACGCCTCAAACTACGCGAACGGGTTTCGGAAAGTAACAAGAAACTTTCTGAGGCGGCCTATAACGCCGGGGTGCTTACCCGCAATTTTGGGGTATTCCAGAACGCCGGGTATCGTGGCCTTTATAACGAAATGGGCGTGGACGAAATCAAAGCCTATAAGGGAATTGATGCCAAAGAAGATATTTTAGACCGCATGGGCCGGGCCGAACTCGCCGCTAACGAGTTTCGGATTACCCAAACCGAAGAAAAATTGCGTAAGGATGGAATTATCGGCCAAAGCCGGGCAATGGATACTCATTATGATATTGGCCGCAAAGTCCGCAAAACAATCGAAGAAATCGGCGGGACAATGCCCGAAAATCTGCCGCCCGAAACTTCAATAAAACCTTTGCTGGACGAACGCCGCAAAAACCGTAAAAAACTGGCTTCACCCAAAACCACCCCCGCGCAGGTTAGCCTTTGGGGTGAGAGCGAACCCGAAAACAAAGACGAAAATTCACAGGAGTAAGACCATG
>JBBQGP010000295.1:0-5160 GCA_038323095.1 Chloroflexia bacterium
CCCGACGGCGAACTTTTGGATACTTCCCGGCTTTTGCGCGAAGGGTTGCCTTTGCCCCAAAATGGCGAAGGGGAAGCCCCGCTTACCACTAATACCACCATTGCCTGTGTCGCCACCGATGCGCCCCTGACCAAACCCGCCGCCCGCAAATTGGCGCAAATGGCGCAGGACGGGCTTTCACGGACTATCCGTCCGGCCCATACCATGTTTGATGGCGATACCGTTTTTGCCCTCTCGACTGGCGGCTTACCCCCTACCCCGCTAACCGACCCTCTGCTACTAACCATGCTCGGCTCAATAGCCGCCGAAATATTGGTCAAAGCCATTCACCGCAGCATCCTCGAAACTGCTTCGGCGGGCGGCCTCCCCTGCGCCAAACGAGTTTTGTGAATTTTTTTAACACAAAGTGAGTTTAGAATGGCTAGATTAGTGGTGATATGGCCCTGAAATGAATTTCGGGCTAAGATACCGCAAGTTGGTTCAAACCAACTTAGGCCTTCTCCTGTTAGATAGTGGTTTGGTCTATTGGCGGAGCAATATCCTACAAGAATGCCGCTTCCCCTGTAGGATGCTGCTCCGCCAGTTGATGTTTGAGTAAAATCAATGGGCCGAGCCACATCTTACAAAATCAGGCTCAGTTGTAAGATGCTGCTCCGCCAGTTGACTACTCCCGACTAATTATTAGACCCGCTCTAAGATTTGCCAGTATTCCAAACACCAAGATTATTCTCCTGAGTTTGCTTTAACTCAGAACTCCCTAAGAAGCAACCGTGTTGGCGGCGGGGAGGCGAACTTTGCCAGTCAGGTATTTGTCTACGCCACGGGCTGCGTCGCGTCCTTCGGCGATGGCCCAAACCACCAGCGATTGACCTCTTACTGAGTCCCCGGCAGCGAAAACGCCCGGTACGCTGGTCATTTTGTCTTGATTGACCCAGATGCCGCCGCGCCGGTTCATTCTCAGGTTTAGCTCCTTGACTGCTCCGCCCAGTACTGGGCCGGTAAAGCCTGCCGCAATTAACACCAGTTGGGTTTCGATAAGAAAATCTGAATCGGGGATTTCGTGAAAAGTACGCTGCCCCTGCTCGTCATAGCTTATCTCGACCTTGACCGCGTGCAATCGCTCGACCTTGCCGTTTGCGCCTTCAAAAGCTTTGGTCGCCATGTTGTATTGCTGCTTGCCGCCTTCCTCGTGCGAGGTAGATTTCTGGAAAATCATGGGCGGTTCGGGCCAGGGATTATGGGCCGCTCGCTTTTTGGGCGGTTCGGGCTTATGCTCGAACTGAATAACTTCTTTCGCCCCCTGCCGCAAGGCCGTTCCCAGACAATCGCTGCCAGTATCACCGCCGCCAATGATAATTACGGTTTTGCCATTCGCCAGAATTTCCGGCTCATCACCCAAAGCATCGCCCAGATTGCGGCGATTTTGCTGCACCAGATAATCCATTGCAAAATGCACCCCGTCCAGTTCTATACCGGGAACGTTTAGGGGGCGAGGCTGCTCCGCCCCGGTCATCAGCACTACCGCATCAAATTCGTCTCGCAAATAGCGCATAGTCACATCTACCCCGACGTGAGTACCTAGCCGCCACTGAATCCCCTCGGCGGTCATCAAATCGAGACGGCGTTGCAAAATATTTTTGTCCATTTTGAAATCGGGGATACCATAAATCAGCAAACCGCCCGCCCGGTCAGCCTTATCGAAAATCGTAACCAGATGTCCGGCCCGGTTCAGTTGCTCGGCACAAGCCAGACCCGCCGGGCCACTGCCGATAACCGCGATATGCTTGCCAGTACGGTGCAAGGGTGGCTGGGGCGTAATCCAGCCTTCTTCAAAACCCCGGTCAATAATCGAAACCTCGATTTGCTTGATAGAAACCGGGTCTTGATTAATCCCAAGCACACAGGCCGCTTCACAGGGAGCGGGACAAATCCGCCCGGTAAATTCGGGGAAATTGTTAGTCGCCAGCAAAACATCGAGAGCTTCCCGCCAGCGATTTTCATATACCAAATCATTAAAATCGGGAATAACGTTCCCCAAAGGGCAACCTTCGTGGCAAAAGGGAATACCACAATCCATACACCGGGCGGCTTGCTCCTGCACCTCGCCTTCGGTCATGGGTTCGGGAATTTCGTTATAATCTTTCAGCCGCTCCTGAACCGGGCGATAGCGCGGGTTTTTGCGCTGAAATTCCAGAAAGCCGGTTATTTTAGCCATGCTGCGCTATCCTTTCTTTTTCTGTCTCTTTCTCTAGCTCGGTTTCGGGTTGAGCCAGAGCGCGTTTATATTCACGCGGTATCACTTTTACAAAGCGCGGCAAATATTTAGGCCAATTCAGCAAAATTTCTTCGGCAATCTGGCTGCCGGTATACTGGTAATGCTGGTGGATAAGCTGGTGCAATTCTTCAACATCCTTTTGAGCAGCAACACTTTCCAAATCCACCATGCCGGGGTTAATACGCTCCTTGAAGTCGCCGTCCTCGTCCAGCACATAGGCAATGCCGCCACTCATACCCGCCCCAAAATTGCGCCCGGTGCGGCCCAACACTATCACCCTGCCACCCGTCATATATTCGCAGCCATGGTCGCCGACTCCTTCGACTACCGCGTTCGCCCCACTATTGCGGACGCAGAAACGTTCTCCCGCCATACCGTTAAAGTAGGCCGCCCCGCTAATCGCGCCGTACATCGTTGTATTGCCAATAATAATATTCTGGCGGGGGTCAAAGGTTGCGCCGGGAGGAGTTTTAACTACAATCCGGCCACCACATAACCCCTTGCCGACGTAATCATTTGCATCACCTTCAAGCGTCAGGCTGACCCCACCCGGCACAAATGCCCCAAAACTTTGGCCCGCGCTGCCCGTGAAATTAAGCTGAATGGTATTATCGGGTAGGCCTGCTGCACCATAGCGTTTGGAAATCTCGCCGCCGAGCATTGCCCCAACCGAGCGATGCGAATTGCGGATAGGCATTTCCAGCTTAATATCCCGCTTATGCTCAAGGGCGGGTTTACATTCCTCGATGAGCAAATTATCCAGAGCTTTTTCTAGCCCGTGATTTTGCTTTTCGCAGTAATAGCGTTTAACTTCCGGGCCGACTTCAGGCTGGTACAAGATAGCCGCCAAATTTAGCCCGCGTGTTTTGTAATGCTCAATTGCGGTATCTACTTCCAGCATATCCACTCGGCCAACCATCTCGTCAATCGTGCGGAAGCCCAGTTCAGCCATTAGTTCGCGGACTTCCTCGGCGATAAACTTAAAGAAATTGACCACGTATTCCGGCTTACCCGTAAAATTCTTTCGCAAGCGCGGGTCTTGGGTAGCGACCCCTACCGGGCAGGTGTTCAAATGACACTTTCGCATCAAAATACAGCCCGTCGCCACTAGCGGCGCAGTGGCAAAGCCGTATTCCTCCGCCCCAAGCAAGGTTGCAATTACTACATCCCGCCCGGTCTTTAGCTGCCCGTCGGTCTGCAAGCGTATTCGTCCGCGCAAGTTGTTCATCACCAGCACTTGATGGGCTTCGGCCAGCCCGATTTCCCAGGGGATACCGGCGTGCTTGATAGAAGTCAAAGGCGACGCACCCGTACCGCCGTCGTGACCGCTAATCAGAATGCCATCGGCGTGAGCCTTTGCTACTCCGGCGGCGACTGTACCAACCCCTACTTCCGCTACCAGCTTCACCGAAATATCGGCTTGCGGGTTAACGTTCTTCATGTCCCAGATAAGCTGGGCCAAATCCTCGATAGAGTAAATATCATGGTGCGGCGGCGGCGAAATCAGGGTCACGCCCGGTACGGAGTTGCGGACGCGGGCTATGTTCGCGTCAACCTTATGACCAGGAAGCTGCCCGCCTTCGCCCGGTTTCGCCCCCTGCGCCATCTTAATCTGAATTTCCTGCGCGTTCACCAAATAATTGCTATCTACCCCAAAGCGGCCTGATGCAATTTGCTTGATTGCGCTCCGTCGCCAATCGCCGTTGGCATCGCGCTGGTAACGGGCCGGGTCTTCGCCGCCTTCACCTGTATTGCTTTTGCCGCCAATTCGGTTCATGGCAATCGCCAGCGTTTCGTGAGCTTCTTTGGAAATCGAACCAAAACTCATCGCCCCGGTGCAAAAGCGTTTGAAAATGTTCTCGGCTGGTTCGACTTCTTCTAAAGGGATTGATTGCCCCTTTTTGAACTTGAGCAAGCCGCGCAAGGTCGCCAAATTTTCGGCCTGATTGTTCACCGTTGCGCTGTAGGATTTGAACATCTTGTAATCACCCGCCGCCGTTGAGTGTTGCAACTTGGCAACCGTCGCCGGGTTAAGCTGGTGAACTTCACCGTTCTTGCGCCACTGGTATTGCCCGCCTCGATAAAGCATCGAAACCGTATGCAATTTGGGGACGAAAGCGTGTTCGTGACAGCGTTGAACTTCCGCCGCGATTTCGTTCAGACCAATGCCACTAATCCGTGAAGCTGTGCCAGTAAAATACTTTTCGACTACCGTTTCGTGCAAGCCGATAATCTCAAAGATTTGCGCTCCCTGATAGCTCTGGAAGGTCGAAATTCCCATTTTCGAGAAGATTTTGAGCAAGCCCTTTTTAACGGCCTTCACAAAATTGTATTCAATCTTTTTATGGTCAAGTTCACCCGGCAACATTCCCTGACTGTACATTTCCTGCAAAGTCTCGAAAGCCAGGTAAGGATTAACCGCGCTTGCCCCGTAGCCAATCAGCAAGGCAAAATGCTGTACTTCGCGGGGTTCGCCCGATTCGACCAGCAAGCCGCATTTGGTGCGGGTTCGCTCCCGGATTAAATGATGATGAACGGCGGCAGTTGCCAGCAGTGCCGGGATTGGGCCAAATTCATCGTTTACGCCCCGGTCACTCAATATCAGGATGTTGTAACCCTCGGCAATCGCCCGCGAAGCGGCCTGACACAACTTTTCCAGAGCTTCTTCCAAACCCTTGCCACCCTCGGCGATTTTGAAAAGCATGGGCAAAGTTTCAGTTTTGAAGCCGTCCTGATTAATATGGCGCACCTGCTCAAGCTCGTAATTGGTCATTACCGGGTTTTCCATCTTGAGTTGGCGGCAATGCATTTCGGACTCAGCCAGCAGATTTTCTTCCGTCCCTACCGAAGAAGAAAGCGACATTACAATATCTTCCCGAATCGGG
>JBBQGP010000296.1:0-5143 GCA_038323095.1 Chloroflexia bacterium
GGCAAGTTCCCGAAGAAGAAATGTTTAACACTTTTAATATGGGGATTGGCTTTGCGGCGGTAGTTCCGGCGGCAGAAGTTCAGATTGCCACCCAATTATTTGAGCAAGCAGGCGAAACAGTTTTTAGCATCGGGCGGATAGCGTAAATTATGGCAGGAGTAGTTGAGCGCATCAGGGCATTTAACCGAGGGCGCAACCCTGATTTCTTGAACCTTAAATACAAATTGATGCGAAGCAGTATTTTCGCTTTTTATCGGGGAACTTGCCATCTTTTTTATGAGGATTGGCCGCAAAATAATTCTTTGGATAATGCGCCACTGGTTTACGTTTGCGGGGATTTGCATCTGGAAAATTTCGGTAGCTACAAGGGTGATAATCGGCTGGTTTATTTTGATGTAAACGACTTTGACGAAGCCGCCCTTGCCCCTTGTAGCTGGGATTTGACCCGATGTGTAACCAGTATTGTACTGGCGGCAGATTCTCTTGGTATCGGTCAAGCCGAAAAGCTGGTACTAGTCAAACAGTTTTTAGAAGCCTATATCGCGGCTCTGCTCAAAGGCAAAGCTCGAATGGTCGAAGGGGTTACAGCCAAAGGATTGGTAAAGGATTTACTGGTTAGTCTCGAAACTCGCTCACGCCGAACTTTTCTGGACGAGCGAACCGTTTTAATAAATAATGCCCGCAAATTACGGCTAGTAGATAAAAATTTGCAAACTGTGCCGAAAGCCGCCAGAATCAAAGTTGAAAACATAATGACCGAAATACAAGAAGCCGAAGGTAGTTCAACTTTCTTTAAGCTTCTGGATGTGGCCTATCGGATTGCGGGTAACAGCAGCCTCGGCATAGAACGCTATATTTTGCTAGTCGAGGATGAAAGCCTGGACAACCGCAATTATTTGCTGGATTTGAAATCTGCTCGTCAATCCAGCCTCCTGCCCTACCTGAAAGTACCGCAGCCCCACTGGAAAAGTGAGGCCGAGCGGATTGCCTCGATTCAATATCGCTTTCAAGGTACTTCCCCGGCTTTGCTAAAAGTAATTTCGTCGGAAGAGCAATCCTTTGTACTGCGTGAATTACAACCCACTCAGGATAAAATTAATCTGGCACTATGGAAAGGCAAGCTCTCCAGGCTCGAAAAGTTAATGACTACGCTGGGGGAAGTGGTAGCCTGGGGTGAACTAAGGAGCAGTGGGCGACAAGGTAGCGCAACTACCGATGAACTAATTACTTTTGCCGAAAATGCTGCCGAATGGCGACCTTTATTAGTAGAACACGCTTATCTTTATGGCGAAAAGGTAGAAGCAGATTATCGCGAGTTCTGCGAAACTTCTCAAAATTAGCTTAACTGCCTAATGTAATGGCACATCTTTTGCCCTTATAACCTCTGTAAGACCTTTGCAATTTATTGCATGGGAAATTTGGTCGGCATCGGACAAAACCAAACCGAACGACGAAGAACCAACCTCGGTATAACAGGAAAGAACGCGAGAGGGTATGAGATGTTGAAATATAAGGACAAGGTACTTTTTATTGTAGTAGCTCTGGTACTCGGAATAGTGCTAGGAGCTTGCGGTTCAAGCATTAATAGCGGTAACGCTGCATCATCAGTTCAGCCGACCAATGCCGTAGTTAGCAACGATACTAACAATGGCAGCAATGTTTCGATTAACAACGGGGCTAGTAATAATACTAACACTAATGCCGGTATAGCTCCGGCGGCAGCCAATAGCGGAGCATTAAACCAGACCGGAGGCGTTTTGAACCCAACGGGCAGCCTGGAAGTTGACGTTAAATCGGTAGTACGAGCGGCGCGTCCGGCGGTAGTGTTAATTGCTGTAACTATTCAGAGCAATGGCAATAACGGCGGAATTTTTGGTGGCGGTGGCGGCCAAATTGAGCAGGGTGTTGGTACAGGTTCGATTCTTACCCAGGATGGTTTTATCCTGACAAATAACCACGTTATCGAAGGCGCGAACAGTATTCGGGTTTCCGTAGGTAATAATGTTTACGCTGGTAAACTGATTGGTCGGGAAGGTACAAACTCTGACCTGGCTATAGTCAAAATTGACCCCAAGAATGGCGAGAAATTTCCGACTATTCCGCTTGGTGATGCTTCCAAAATGGAAGTTGGAGATTTTGTCGTAGCGATTGGTAATGCTTTAGGTCTACCCGGTGGGCCGAGCGTAACCACGGGTGTAGTTAGTAACATTGGTCGTAGTATTCAGGAGCCGAACGGAGCGCGTTTGACCAACCTGATACAAACCGATGCCGCGATTAACCCCGGTAATAGTGGTGGCCCGCTTTTGAACTTGCGCGGTGAAATTATTGGGATAAACACGGCGGCGGCGGTCAATCCCGAAGAAAACGTAGCGGCTCAAAACATTGGTTTTGCGATTAACGTAAATCAGGCCCGCAGCTATGCTGATGCCTGGGTGACTGGCAAGCAGCCGCAAGCGACGGCCCGTCCGTTTATGGGTATTTTGCCCCAGACGATGACCGCAGCTTTAGCCGCCCGTTACAATATTCCGGCGGTACAGGGTGTGTTGATTGCGCGGGTAGATAACAATACTCCGGCAGCAAAAGCGGGCTGGAAAGCAGGCGATGTGCTTATCGCTATGGATAACCAGCCGATAACCAGTACCGATGATTTGTCGGCAATTCTTGACAAGCACAAGGCTGGCGATACCTCAACGGCGGTGCTGGTAGGTCGCGATGGCAGCAAGCGCAATACGCAGATTACCTTTGGACAGTCGCCGACCAATCCATAAAAGCAATAAGTTTTTGGTTTCTACCCTCAAATTAAGTAAAATTGTTTCAGGGTAGAAACGAAAGCTCAAAACTTGAACCTGGAGGGCATTAATTATCCATTAAAATTCAAGTTTATTTTTAGGCGACAGCTTTCTTGAACTCAAGAGCTGTCGCCGTTTTTTTATCACAATCTTGACCTAATGTTAAAACACGATTATACTTAATGCACAAAAGAAAGCGACTCGTGATGAAATAAGCGAACATGTAGGAGAGGTCAAGGATGACATTCGATCAGGCCGGACGCAGCTTGAAGATTAGCGGCGTAAGCCGATTATGTGTAGTTGGCGCGGGGACAATGGGCGCACAAATCGCTCAGGTAGTTGCTTTGCATGGCTACCAGGTTAATCTTGCTGATGTGAACCCGGTAGCTTTGGAAAAAGCGGTGGAAGGAAACCGTTTCCAGCTACAAAACCGGGTCAACCGAGGTAAGCTTTCCCAGCCGGAAATGGACGCTGCTCTGGCGCGGGTTCAAGCTTTTAGTTCAATTGAAGAAGCCGCCAGCAATGCTGATTTTGTGATTGAAGCCATCGGCGAAGATTTGGAAGTTAAACGCAATATTTTCTGGCGGTTAGACGCAATTTGCCCGCCCCATACGATTTTAGCCAGTAATTCTTCAGCTTTTGTAATTTCCCAGATTGCACGGGACGTAAAGCGCAAGGATAAAGTAGTAAATATGCACTTTTTCCACCCGGCCCTGGTAATGCAATTGGTGGAAATCGTGGGCGGGCCGGAAACCAGCGATGAAACTATAGAAGTAACGCTGGAGTTGGGCAAGCAGATTGGCAAAGAAAGCATCGTAATAAACAAAGATGTTTTCGGTTGTATTGTGAACAATGTGCCTGTAGTCGAATTTGCCCGCGCCGAAATGAAGGCGGGCTACGGGCGGGCAGTAGAATTAGTCGGTACTGAAACTAACCGGGCAGGTCGGCAGGCCCGTTTCAAAGAAAGCAACGACCCCCGCGATTTACCGCCAACTTTTCTGGAAGAAATGGTGCGGGAAGGTCGGGTCGGGCGCAAACCCAACCGGGATTTCTTTGATTTAGCCAGCTCCAAATAAGTTTAGGACTTTCGCTCATTAAAAAATAAAAGCAGGGATACGAGAGTTACGTAACTCAGCTCTCAAATAATCTCGTAATAAATCGGCTACTAATGCATACGAGGTCTTGCCTAACTGAAGAGCTTTTACCTTGATGGAAACCAAGCCTAGTAACAACACGCCAAGTGGTTACGTTGCGAACGCTGCTTTCGACATTGGCAGCTTTCAGTCCCAGTCAGTTGTTTTAGTTCCCGATGCAGTTGCTCAATTTGCCAGCGCACTTTAAGCCCTTCTTGCATAAAGTGAGTATCAACATCGTCTAGCCGGTTGGTTGTGGCCCATTCAATGTCGCCGTTTGTGGCAACAAGCTTGAATAGCTGCACTTTGAAAGGTATTTCTTTAAGCTTGACCAGTTCAATTTGAGTGGAGTAGTGTTTGTCTTGCATACTATCATCCACTTAAAATCAAATTGGACAAGCCATAAACTTGTCCAATTTTTTATCTCTCTTCTTAAGAGGTAATTAGCGTTTCTGGCGATATTCGTAACTACTATATTTGGGGCTGAAGCTGACCGAACGATATAGCGCGGACGAAGCCGGGTTTTCAGCCGGAGCTTCGTGGAGAACAATAGCGGTTGTCATGCCCTGCTCGACCATACGCCGCATACCCTCATACATCAGCGCCTTGGTCAAGCCCCGGTGCTGAAAATCAGAGTGGCAGCCGACTGGCTCAAACAGACCGCTTTTGCTAACCGGATCGAGCCAGTAAACGAGAAAGGTGGCAAAGCGACTGTCAGGAGCAACCACAACCAATTCGTGGTCAATATGAAAGCCGGGCGAACGCATCACCTTAAGATATTCGCCGGGTTGCCACGCTCGCCCAAACGAGCCAGCGTGGACGGCTTGAACCGCATCGGCTTCCTGTTCGCCCAAAACAGCCCGTATGCTGAAGCCGTCGGGCAGCACCGACACCGGAATTTCTCCCTGGAGCGAGCGCGTTGTCAAAAAGAAATCGGGTCTGGGTCCGGCAGCATAACCGCGTGAGGCTAAAGTGTCTCGTCGCAGGGTATCAAAATCCGGCACCTCAGTAGTTAGCCACTCTTTGGTGCTACCACTCACGGTCAGAAGGTGTCGAAGGTGCTGTTCGGCCCACTCAACCAGGGCCGCTTCGAATTCCGTGGTGCGCCGGTGCGGGTGAACAAGCAACGCCCAGGAACTGGAACGAATCGCATAAAACAGGAAAAGAGCCTCAAGCTCACCGTTCGATTCGTATACAAAGCAATAGGGGGCCGGGACGTGG
>JBBQGP010000297.1:0-5061 GCA_038323095.1 Chloroflexia bacterium
AGCGCGTCAATTACCAATGGGCCAGCCGGAGCATAAATAACACCCGCATCGAGACGGGGCAATTTTTCCGCTTCTGATTCACCGCTCGGCCCAGCCCAAATTGCCCCTAGCTGCTTTGCCAATTTCTGATGTTCTGGACTGCGGGTAAAAACGAAAATTTCGCAGCCCCAGTGCCGGGCTACCTGAATATTAAGATGGGCCGACGCGCCAAAACCCCAGATACCAAGCTTTTCTCCCGGTTTAACTTCGCTCAAGCGCAAAGCCCGAAAGCCGACCACACCCGAACAAAGCAAGGGAGCAGCCTGCTCGTCACTAAAAACATCGGGAATAGTGTAGGCGTAATTTTCGTCCACCACGTGATATGTAGCATAACCGCCGTTGGCATCATAGCCGGTAAACTGGCCGTGTTCGCATAAATTTTCGCGGTTCTTCCGGCAATAGCGGCAAGTCTGGTCAGTACGGTAAAGCCAGGGTACGCCAAGCCTCTCGCCAATTTTGTAGCGGTTCGCTCCCGGCCCAACTTTGTCCACCCGCCCTATAATTTGATGTCCCGGCACAATCGGGCGCAAATGTGGGGCTAAATCCCCTTCGATTATATGCAAATCGGTATGACATAAAGCGCAAACCTGTATTTTGAGCCGCACCTGGCCCGCTCCCGGTTCAGGGTCGGGCAATTCCACCAAACTTAGCGGGTTAGAGTCTATCCCCGCCGTCTCCCGCAAAACCATTGCTTGCATAAACCCTCCACACGAACAAGTCGGAAGTTTGAAGTAGAAAGTCGGACATAAGTAACAAGTATCAAGTAACAAAGAAGAACCAGAAGCTTGAAATGTCGAGGAATGAAATTAGAAAACGTCCCGCGTTCAATCGCCCTGAAATGAATTTCGGGCTAAAAGATGTGAAGTTGGTTAAAACCAACTGTTAAAATTCAGGTTTTATCTGAATTAGAATTTATCCCAAAAAATCTATTGGCGGAGCAGTATCCTCCTGCAAGCAATAGCACTTACCCTGTAGGATGCTGCTCCGCCAGTTGACGTTTGCCCAAAATCAATGGGCAGAGCCACATCCTACAAGATGCCCCTATCCCCTGTAGGATGCTGCTCCGCCAGTTGATTTTGACTAACCTCGCTTGAGCTAAATTCTCAGTTGGTTTCGGCACAGCCCACCTTCGGCGAACCAACTTGCGGTATCTTGGCCCGAAAAGGGTTTCAGGGCCACATTACCACCAAGCTAACAATTCTAAATTTATCCCTTCTAGTTTCTGGTTTCTGGTTTCTGGTTTCAAATTTTTTGATACTTGTTTCCGACTTCATACCTCATACTTCCGACTTTCTTGTTTGTTGTTTCTTGTTACTTAATCCCCGCTTCCGACTTTATACTTCCGACCTCCGACTTATTCAAAATGGCTTGGGCGGCGAGCAAGCCAGAGCGCACCGCTCCTTCCATACTTGCCATGTAATCTTGTTGGGTATAGCAGCCCGCCAGAAAAAGGTTCGGGACGGGGGTTTGCTGGCCGGGACGGTATTGGTCACTACCCGGCACTTCCCGGTAAATCGAGTTCGGGATACGCACCACCGTACCTTTGAGAATTTTCGCTCCAGCTACTTCCGGCCATAAATTCAGCAAATCATCATGGCACTTTTGGACGATTTCGGTATCCGAAAGCTGCCAGAGCGGGGCGGCGGGCGCGACTACCAGCCCCATCACCGAACCGTTATTGTGACCATAGGCGCGGGGACTGGTAATACTTAAATCGGCAAAAACCGAAAAACAGGCATCGGCACTAAAAAAAAGGTTGTCGGTGTGGCAAATCTTTTTATCGTACCAAATCTGAACGTTCATAACCGGCACGCTTTTAAGCTGCCACAGATTATCGAAATAACGATGTTTCCGCAAAGAATCGGGCAAAATCTGGCGTGCGCTATGTAGCGGGGCAGCGATAACGTAGGCATCCGCTTCGACAATCGAGTTATCAGTCAGTCTCAGGCCCGTTACCCGCTCTTGCTCATCCAAAAGTATTTCCTGAACTTTGGAATTGAGCCGGATTTGACCGCCCTTGCTTTCCAGATAAGCCCGGATTGGCTTAAAAATCCCTTCGTCGGGTGAAGTATCTAAAAACCCAAGTTCACTGGCGCGGGTGCTGCGGGCGAAATAATGAAAAACAGTGGTCATGGGCCTTGCGCTCATTTCGTCGGCGGGGAGGAAGCCGGTAGAAAGGGAAATAGCATTCCAGAGCTTGTCAATTACACTTTGCTTCATGCCCCGCGCCCGGTGCCATTCTGTATAAGAATATTTATCCAGCTTTTTGATAAAATCCAGACCACGCATATAAAGAGTAAACAAACCGCCGACGTTGGTTAATTTTTCTTTCCAGGTAAATAAATCGTTATAAGAAAAAGCGATAATGCCGCTAAAAGGAGCGGGGATTTTGGGAAAGTGCAATTTAATAGTTTTGCCGCCCGGTTTGGCGATTAAAATAGTATGCTCTTTCCATTTAATATTTTGGTAAGCCCCGACCCGCTTTAGAAAAGGCAAAAGCTGCTTGTAGCATCCAAAGAAAATATGCACCCCACTTTCAATTGCATCACCCTCGGCATCCTGCCAGCTCGAAACTTTTCCGCCCAAGACCGGGCGTTTTTCCAGTACGATTACTTCGTGTCCAGCATCTACTAACTCTACGGCACAGGCCAGCCCTGCCAGCCCGCCCCCCGCTACGGCTACCCTCATTATTATTAACTCCTTCTGGTTGTTGGTTGTCGGTGAGGCGTGGTTAATCGAAGCGAGTGCTTTATTCTTAAATAAAGGTTTAGGCTCAATTACTAAATTCGCCGACAATCCGTTCTACAAATTTTTGATTTTTATGCAGCAAAAGTCAAGGTTATTATACCCGTTCGGAACAAAAAATAGGTTGAGATAAGGGGTTATTTGTGAGATTAGCTTTATCAGTAGCAGGTATCTGGGACTGATAGCGGCATTGTCTTTTGCTGGAGCAACCTTTATACTTTGTTAAAGACCAGGAAAAACCAAAAAAAATAGAAAAGAGGGGAAATTTGATGTATCAGGCCAAAGCAGGAATGAAGCTGGACGAACTGGATACCCCGGCGGTAATTATTGACCTGGATTTGATGGAAGCTAACATTAACCGCCTGATGCAAAAGCTGGTCGGCAAGGTAGCGGTAAGGCCACACTTTAAGACCATCAAAAGCCCGGAGCTGGCCCGAAAGCTGATTGAGGCCGGAGCGGTAGGCGGTTGTGTCGCCAAGATAAGCGAAGCCGAAGTTATGGCGGCGGGTGGTATCGAGGATTTGCTGATTACTACTGAAATTATCGGACAGCCCAAATTGGCCCGGTTAGTAACCTTGCTCAAGGAATACCCCAATTTGAAGTTAAAAGGCGTGGTGGATAGCCTGAGCGGGGCAACTGCCCTGAATCAAGCTCTGGCCGCTAACAATTTGCAGCTTGAGCTTTATCTGGATGTGAACGTAGGCCAGAACCGCACCGGGCTAAATCCGGGTGAAGTTTTAGAATTTGCCCAAAAGCTAAGAGAATTACCCCAATTGCACCTAATCGGTTTGCACGGCTACGAAGGGCATTTGCAGCATGTGCCGGAGCAAGGCGAACGCGAAAAATTGTGCCGGGAAGCCATGCAGCGTTTAGTCAGGGTCGCCGAAGAATTAAGAAAAGCTGGATTTGATATTCAGGTAGTTAGCACTGGCGGAACGGGTACTGCCGAAATCTGTGCCGCTTATCCCGGCGTGACCGAAGTGCAACCCGGCTCTTTTATTTTTATGGACGTGGCTTACCGCACCGCGCTTGGCCCGGTTTATTCCAATTCCCTGACTATTCTTTCGACGGTTTTAAGTCGGCCCGTTTCCAATCGAGCCGTAATTGATGCTGGCCTGAAATCGCTTTCCACCGATAGCGGCATGGCTGAGGTCAAAAAATTGGAAGGAGTAAAATATCGACCCGGCGGCGATGAGCATGGTATCCTGGAATGGGCTGACACCAACCAGGCCATTACACTTGAAGTAGGTGACAGAGTAGAAATGATACCCAGCCATATCGACACAACCATAAATTTGCACGATTTTTACTATGGCTACCGTTCCGGCCAAATCGAGACTATCTGGCCGATTTCTGCCAGAGGCAAAGTACAATAAAACTAAAACTAGACTAAAATTAAAAACGGAGGCAAAAGCAATGACGCTAGAATCAACTCAAACTGAAAATTTGATGGCGGCAGCTCCCCTTAAAATTACGGCAGTACGTAGCCGGGTGGTTAATGTGCCGCTCAAGCGCAAAGTAGTTTCCCGTATCGGCGTTTTCGATAGTATGTGGTTTTTGCTGGTAGATATGGATACCGACGCGGGGATTACCGGCTCGACTTATCTATGGGCCTTTAGCAAAGCCGGAGCAAGAGCCTTGCAAAAAGTGCTGGACGAATTGGCCGAAGTTGCCATCGGTCAAAATCCCTTTTTTGCCACGCGGATTTGGCGCGGAATGTGGAGCAGAATCAGCCAGTGGGGACACAAAGGCTTGAGCGTTATCGGGATGGCCGGTATAGACATTTGCATTTGGGATATTATGGGCAAAGCGACCAACCGCCCTCTAGCCCATTTGCTTGGCGCGTCGCTGGAAGCCGTCCCAACTTACGCCAGCGAAGGTTTATGGCTAACCGGGGATATGAACGCACTAGCCCGCGAAGCCGAAGAATTGCTGGTCGAAGGATTCAAGGCGGTAAAAATGCGGCTTGGTCGGACGAATATGGCCGATGACGTAGAAGCGGTACGAATCGTGCGCGAAACCATCGGCCAAAATATTAACCTGATGGCGGACGCGAATCAGGGTTGGGACGTTAATTATACTATTCGGATTGGTCGCCAGCTTGAGAAATTTAACTTGTTCTGGCTGGAAGAGCCGATTGCTCACGACAATCTGGAAGGTCACGCCCGCATTGCTGAAGCTCTTGATACCCCGCTGGCTTCGGGCGAAAATATGTACAGCCCTTATGGTTTTCGAGAAGCAATTGAGCAGAAAGCCTTTGATATTTTGATGCCGGAT
>JBBQGP010000298.1:0-5030 GCA_038323095.1 Chloroflexia bacterium
CGAGCAAACGCCGGGAATTAAAGAATTGCGTACTCTCAAAATCGATATTCTCACCCGCGACATTTTGAACCGGGAAAGCCTTAAAAATATTCAGGCGGTATTGGCTTATAACAAGATTCGTTATGTAATTTTGCATCCGGCTTTTCTGGACAAAACCACCCAGGAGCAAGCACAGGAGGTTATTCAGGCTGCTTTCGGCAATTCTTCGCCTTATTTTGAGGATAGCGATACAAAAGTATGGCGCGTGCCGGAGATTGACCAAAATACTGCCAATGCCAGCAAGATTTTGCCAGCTTTCGGGAATGGTTGGGGCAATCGCGAGAACGGCCCGAACAACGAAGCTCGTCGCGCCATAAATTCTAAGGCTGATTTAATGTTGTTCAACCCTTATCAAAAGCCGCTTTCGATTGAGATAAATAGTACCGTACAAAGTTTTGGCACAGCCCGAAATTTACAGATTTTACTGAACGAACAGGCTCAAATTTCAGTTCAAATTGGGCTTGAACCAACTCCCCTCAAACTCCGGCTAACCTTGAGTCCCGGCTTGAACCGTCTGGGCTTTCAGGCCGACGGCAGTGACAATGCCGGACGCAAATTGTGGTTTGGCCCTTTAATCTACACTTGACGCTGAACCTTTAGGAGAGTACAATTTTTCTTGCCTGGTGATGGCATTATTTTAGGTTAGCCTCGTTTTGCGAGGGAGAAAAAGAGGAGAAGTTTTTGACTAAGGAAGTTCGTCGGCCCTATCAGGTATTGATGGCCGTCTTATTAATAATGGTTACGCTACTTACCGCTTGTGGAGATGCAACCGCTACCCCTGCTTCTTCCGCCAATAAAGCCACTTCCACCCCAATGTCCAACGAAGATTTAGCCAAGCAATCCGGCGCAAGCGCGGCTACCACTGCGGCTGCCGGAAGTGCGGCTACTACTGCGGCGGGTTCTACAACGGCGGTAGCCGCCGGGAACGCGGCTACCACTGTGGCAGGGACTCCCAATGCTGCCGGGACTGCTACTACGCCCGCCGCAACTGCTGCCCCCACCCCTACCGGCGTAACGTCGGCAAATTTGCCCACGCTAGTCTATCCCGGTGCGCGGGAAGTCAAGCTAGGTAATGACACCGCTAAACAAGTGATTGATAATTCGGGCAATGCTGAAGAAGATGCCGTAGTAGGGAAATTTAACCCCGATAAAGTTTTGGTTTATTTTAGTGGCGATGAAGTACAGAAGCTGGAAGATTTTTACAAGAAAGCCCTGACCGACGACGGTTGGCAGCAATTTAGCCGCAATAGCAACGGCAATAGCACTTTGCTGGTTTATCAAAAAAGCGGTACGAAGCTGGTTTTGCAGTTTGGCGTTTTGCAAAGTTCGCAGGGCTTGCCACCCGAAATGGCGGCGGCTTACAAGCAGGGCGATAAGCTGGTTTTGCTTTTGAGCGGTTCGGCTTATGTGCCAACCCCTACGCCTTTTGCTATTCCCGGCGCAGCAACTCTGGCGGTTGGCCCTGGTCAGAAAAAGATTGCGACTATCGAGATGGAAAGCGGCGATAAAATCCAGATTGAGCTTTTCCCTGATATTGCCCCCAAAACCGTCGAGAATTTCGAGAAGCTGGCGAACAAGGGTTTTTATAATGGCCTGACTTTTCATCGCATTGAAAAAGACCCACAGCCTTTCGTCGTGCAAGGCGGCGACCCTAAAGGCGATGGTACGGGCGGGCCGGGTTATACTATCCCTGACGAATTTACTACCCAAAAGAAACATGTGCGCGGTACGGTAGCGATGGCCCATAGTGCCGCCCCCAATAGCGCAGGTAGCCAGTTTTATATCTGCTTGGGCGAGGCTTCCTTCTTGGATGGGAAATATGCCATTTTCGGGCAGGTTATTGGTGATGGTATGACTGCCGTTGATAAAATCCAGAAGGGCGACAAAATGAAGTCCGTCAAGGTTGAAGTAAAATAAGCGAAATTATCAGGAATATGACCTGAACGGGGAAATTTTTGTTTTCCCCCATAAAAGCAGCACTAAATCAAAGAAAGTGAGATTAAGGAACAATGGCAGACAAAAAGATTGGAACTATCGAGCTTGATAACGGCAAAACGATTAAAATTGAGTTCTACTCGGATGTTGCCCCAAATACCGTTGCTAACTTCGAGAAGCTGGCGAATGGCGGTTTTTACGATAATTTGAACTTTCACCGGGTTGTGCCGGGCTTCGTAGTACAGGGCGGTGACCCAAACGGAGACGGGACAGGCGGGCCGGGTTACAAAATCAAGGCCGAATTTAACGAACGCAAGCACCTTGTCGGGACGCTGGCGATGGCTCGTTCCCAAAGCCCGGATAGCGCGGGTAGCCAGTTCTATATCTGCCTTGAACCGCAACCTTCGCTTGACCGCAACTACACCGTTTTTGGTCAAGTTACCGAAGGTATGGAACACGTCAAAATTATCCGCCGGGGCGACAAAATGAAGTCCGTCAGGGTCGAAACTGTCCCGGCCTAGAATAGTTTCTATAGATGTTTAGGGATGGATTTGGAATTATAGATTAGTAGTAATCTTGCCCTGAAATGAATTTCGGGCTAATACACCGGGCAAACGTCAGCTGGCGGAGCAGCATCCCACAGGGGATAGGGGCATTTTGTAGGATGTGGCTCCGCCCATTGATTTGTGGGATGAATTCTAATTCAAACAGAGACACCCTTTGTTACAGTTGGTTTTAACCAACTTCACATTACTTAGCCCGAAATTCATTTCAGGGCGATTGAACGCCAAACCGGGTTTCCAAATTCATCCCTTACTTTCTAAAAAACTTGAAACTTGAAACTTGAAACTTTTAAAAAGATGAATCGCGCTTATTTAGATGAAAAAGTAAAATCTTTGCCGCATAAACCGGGCGTGTATTTGATGCGCGACGCGGAGAACAAGATTATTTATGTGGGCAAAGCAATATCGTTGCGTAACCGGGTATCGAGCTATTTTGGTTCGCTGACCGGGCAAGCTTCCAAAGTCGTGCGAATGGTCGAACATATCGCCGATTTTGAGTATATTGTGGTGGACACCGAGCGCGAGGCCCTCAACCTTGAAAATACCCTTATCAAGCAATACCGTCCTTTTTATAATATTTTACTCAAGGACGACAAAACCTATCCCTTTATCAAAGTAACAACTAATGAAAAATGGCCCAGAGCCTTTATCGTTCGCAAAGTTTTTGACGATGGAGCGCGTTATTTTGGCCCATTCGCGGGCAATAGTTCGGCTTATCAGGCTTTGCGCCAGCTTGAACGGCTTTTCCCATACCGTTCCTGCGATTTGAAGATAACCGAAAAAGAGCCGCGTCCCTGCTTGGAATATTATATTCACCGCTGTTTAGGCCCTTGCGCTGGTCTGGCCGATAAAGCCGAATACGATAAAGCGGTGCAGCAGGTAATTCTTTTTCTCGAAGGCAAATCGGATGCGGTTATGAACGATTTGGCGGGCCGAATGGAAGAAGCCGCCGAAAACCTGGAATTTGAACAAGCCGCCCGCTTGCGTGACCAAATCGGGGCTATCCGGCAAGTGACCGAACAACAAAAAGTGGTGAGCAGCGCGGCTTTTGATGAAGATGCGATTGCGCTGGCACGGGCCGAAACCGAAGCTGCCGTCCAGATTTTCTTTATCCGCAACGGCAAGCTAATCGGGCGCGAATCTTTTACCCTGCAAAACATCGAAGACGAAACCGATGGGGCGATTCTGAGCAGCTTTGTGCGCCAGTATTACGACGAGGCTACTTTTATCCCGCCGCGTATCCAGTTGCAATACGAATTGCCCGACGCTGAATTAGTGCAGGAATGGTTGGGCAGCAAGGCCGGACGCGAGGTTGAGTTAAACTTGCCGGATGAGGGCGACAAAAAAGATTTGGTAAATATGGTAGCTCAAAACGCGCAGGAAGCTCTTGAGCAAAACCGCTTGCGCTGGCTGAACGATGAGCAGAAAACTACCGCCGCTTTAGCCGAATTGCAGGACGAATTAAAATTGCCGGGTCGTCCCCGCCGCATCGAATGTTACGATATTTCCAATACGCAGGGTACAAATTCGGTTGCCAGTATGGTCGTATTTGAGAACGGCAGCCCCAAGAAATCGGATTATCGCCGCTTCAAAATTAAAACCGTCGAAGGCTCAAACGATTTTGCCTCGATGCAAGAAGTTTTGCGCCGCCGTTTCAAGCGGGCGAAAACCGTCGAAGAAGCCAGCCTGAACGCCGAAGAGGAATTGGAAGAAGAAGTTTTTGAGTTCGAGGAGCAAGTAGGCGAGGAAGTTGAGGGTTTATCCGTTCCCGACCCGCATGACCAGCAATGGGGAGTACGCGGGCATCCCGGCATGAACGGCGAAAGCAAAGGCAAGGCCAAACCCAAAGCTAAAGAAGAACCCGCCGAGAAAAAGCCAAAAGTTGATTACTCCTGGCAAAATTTGCCCGATTTGGTGATTATTGATGGCGGCAAAGGCCAGCTTAGTGCTGCCTACGAGGTAATGCAAGAACTGGAACTGGCCGATATTCCAATTTTCGGCCTTGCCAAGCAGCGTGAAGAACTTTTCCGGCCCAACGATTCGATGTCGGTGTATTTGCCGCGTACCAGTCAGGCTTTGTACCTGGTGCAGCGTATTCGCGACGAAGCCCACCGTTTTGCCATTACTTTTCACCGCCAGATCCGCAGCAAAGCCGCCAAAGAATCAGCTCTCGATAGTGTGCCGGGAATCGGGCCAAAGCGCAAACAAGCCCTTCTCAAAGCTTTTGGCAGCCCTTCCAAAATCAAAGCCGCCAGCGACGACGAATTACTCAAAGTCGAAGGCATGAACAAAGCCACCCTCGCCAAATTACGCGAACATTTATAGTGCCTCAACTGTTAATTTATAATATACCCATAAAACTAGACAAGGGTCTAAGGTGGTAAAATCGCTGTAACAAAAGGAGAAAAACAGCGATGAGTGTCAAACGCAAAGTGCATAGTGCCGAGTTTAAGGCCAAAGTAGCCCTGGAAACTCTCAAGGGTAAAAAGACTA
>JBBQGP010000299.1:0-4880 GCA_038323095.1 Chloroflexia bacterium
GACAAAAACAAAGGGGTAGCCGATTTGAAAAACGCCCTTACTTATCTAATGCAACAGCCGGGCGTGGATGCTGAAAAAGTGGGCGCAATCGGCTATTGTATGGGTGGCGGTTACGCGATTGCCTGGGCTTGCGCCGATGAACGCCTGAAAGTAATCGCGCCTTATTATGGGGCAAATCCCAAACCCTTAAATGCCACAATGCGCTCTTGCCCGGTAGTTGGCTCTTACCCTGAAAAAGATTTTACGACCGGCGCGGGCAAGAAACTGGACGCAGCCCTGACCCAATACCAGATTCCCCACGACATCAAAATTTATCCCGGCGCAAAACATTCATTCTTCAACGACAAAGGCCCAGCCTACGATGAACCTGCCGCCAAAGATTCGTGGCAACGAGTTCTCGGCTTCTTTCAGGAACATATGAAGCAGCAACCGAAGGGGTAAGACTACCAAAAAAGAGGCGGGTGGAGTATAATTTGGTTTGCACTTTTTTTTGATTTTGCAGATTAGTTCATGGCTGGATTAACAGTTTGTTCAAGTCTTTTTATAAAGCAGTGAGTAAAGAGGAGGGCGCGATTTAATGCCCGAATTTAAAATAGTTTCGGATTTTAAGCCAACCGGCGACCAACCAACGGCAGTGGAAAAGCTGACGCAAGGGGTACTGGACGGTAAAAGACATCAAACTTTGCTGGGCGTGACGGGTAGCGGCAAAACTTTCACGATGGCGAACGTGATTGAGAAAACCCAACGCCCGACCCTGATTTTGGCCCACAACAAAACGCTGGCGGCTCAACTTTATCAGGAATTCAAGGAATTTTTCCCGAATAATGCCGTCGAATATTTTGTAAGCTATTACGATTATTACCAGCCGGAAGCTTATATTGCCCGCAGTGATACTTATGTTGAGAAAACAGCGGATGTCAACGAAGAAATTGACAAGCTCCGCCACGCCGCCACCCATGCTTTGTTCGAGCGGCAGGATGTGATTATAGTCGCTTCGGTTTCCTGTATTTATGGTTTGGGTGCGCCAGACGAATACGGCAAGGTAATAGTTTCTTTCAAGAAGGGCGAGGTTATCCGGCGTGACCGGGCCTTGCGTCATCTGGTAGATATTCAATATAACCGCAACGATATGAGCCTGACACGCGGGACGTTTCGGGTACGCGGCGATACGCTGGAAATTTACCCCAGCTACGAAGAAATCGCGATTCGGATTGAGCTTTTCGGCGACGAAGTAGAGCGGATTACCGAGATTGACCCGCTTACCGGCGAAGTTTTGGTAGAGCGTACTAAAGTAGATATTTACCCGGCCAAGCACTTTGTCACCAGTGCCGAACGATTAAGAATTGCCATCCAAAAGATTCGGGAAGAACTGGACACTCGTTTGGCCGAATTGGAAGAACAGGGCAAAATTCTGGAAGCGGCCCGCCTCAAGCAACGCACCCTTTATGATTTGGAAATGATGGAAGAAGCGGGCTATTGTAGCGGTATTGAGAATTACTCACGGCATCTGGCCGGACGCGAGGCGGGCGACCAGCCCTGGACGTTGCTGGATTACTTCCCGGACGATTATCTGATTTTCATTGATGAATCCCATATTTCGTTGCCACAAGTACGCGGGATGTATGGCGGAGACCGTTCGCGGAAACTAACCCTGATTGATTACGGTTTCCGTCTGCCAAGTGCCGCCGATAATCGCCCGCTAACTTTTGAGGAATTTGAGAACCATATTCATCAAGCGATTTATGTTTCGGCTACACCCGGCCCATATGAAAAAGAAAAGACCGACCCCGCAGATTTCGCCGAGCAAATCATCCGGCCTACCGGCTTGATTGACCCTGAGATTAGCGTGCGGCCTACCAAAAATCAGATTGACGATTTGTTGGGCGAGATTCAGGAACGCGCCCGCCGACGGCAACGTATTTTGGTTACGACTTTGACCAAACGTATGGCCGAAGAACTTTCCGATTATTTGATTGAAGCGGGGGTCAAAACCCATTACCTGCACAGCGAAATCGTGACGCTGGAACGGGTCGAGATTTTGCGGGATTTGCGGCTCGGCATATACGATGTTGTGGTCGGAATTAACCTTTTGCGCGAAGGTTTGGATTTGCCGGAAGTATCGCTGGTGGCAATTCTGGACGCGGACAAAGAAGGTTTCTTGCGCTCGGAAAGTTCGCTTATCCAGATTGTAGGTCGAGCGGCCCGCCACGTTGAAGGCAAAGTAATTATGTATGCTGATAACATGACCGGCTCGATGCAACGGGCGATTGATGAAACTTATCGCCGTCGCAAAATCCAGGTGGATTACAATACATCGCACGGCATCGAACCGGCCAGCATTATCAAGGAAATCAAGGATATTACTGACCGGGTACGAGCGGTGGCCGAATCTAAGGGTCAATACGTGGTGGAAGGGCCAGACGGCGATGCCGGAAGCTTGCCCGCCTCGCTACCCAAAGACGAAATTGTCCGTTTGATTAAAGATTTGGAAAGCCAGATGCGCCAATCTTCCAAGCAACTCGAATTCGAGAAAGCGGCCATGCTGCGTGACCAGGTGGTCGAACTCAAGCGAATGATGCAAGAGCAAGAGTTAGAAAACCCACCCGAACCGCCCCAGCCGAAAAAGCCAACCCTGAGCCGCAATTCTCAAAGGTAGGTTAAAGTGCTGAGGACTGAGGACTGAGTAAAAATCAGGTTCTTAGTCCTCACATTTCCACTAAAACGCAAGTTTACAAAGGCAGGTGAAGTTATGACCGTAGAAACGAACCTAAATGGAGAGGAAGCTTCAGTCATAACAAGTTTGGAACACAGCGCAATTGGTGTGAATTTGGCTCGACATTTAGCAAATTATGTTAGTGAAAATCGGTTGGGCCGGGTTTTTAATTCCCAAACCACCTTTAAAGTTGGGGATACGCCGCCCAGACGTGAACCTGATGTTTCTTTTGTGGTAGCAGCACGTTTACCATTAAATTTGCGAATTACAGCCGATTTTGCACCAGATTTGGCGGCTGAAGTTGTTTCGGAAAGCGATAGCCTTTTTGATTTGGAAAACAAAATACTACAGTATCAAAAAGCCGGAGTAAATTTGGTCTGGATAATTCGGCCTGTTTCCAAAACGGTTGAAGTTTACGAAACAAATCAAAAACCCGTCCTGCTAACCATTAATGATAATCTGGACGGAGCTAACGTCGTTCCCGGCTTCCAATTACCAATCACCCGTCTGTTTGAGTAAACTATTCCAAACCAGCTTTTATGTAGGAGGGATTTCCTAATCCCGGTTTTACCCAAACCCGTCCTTATTCGGTTTCGTTCTGCTCTTGGGATAGAAGATTTAGCAATTGCTTGCGTTCTTCCGGGCTAAGTCCCTCCAAACGTTCTTCCGGGCTAAGTCCCTCCAAACGTTCTTCCGGGCTAAGTCCCTCCAAACGTTCTTCCGGCTTCAAACCTGTTAAGCGAGTTTGAACAGAAAACTTGGCAAGTAATTCAGGTAGTTTCTTGGAATTTATTGCCGCCAATTCTTTCAATTGAACCTCGATTGTATCCAGCCTTAATTGTTCAAGCTCCGGGTCATATGGGGGGTCGTTCCAAAGCCCTTCCGCCTTTAATCTTTCTAACAAATTATTGATTGCCATAGTAAACTCCTTTGGCCGCAAACGTTCTATCATTTCAAGAAACCCAATGTTACCCTGTCGCACTATTATTTCAAGATAGCGTTTCCACTTATGAGTACTCGCCGGAGCAAAAGCCAGCCAGTAATAATAGCGTTTCTCTAGCTATGGATTTATTTTCAATAGTTTACTACAATCCTCGACCTCGCCTGTTTCGGTTAAATTTCGGCAATAGAACTCAAAGGATTTGAAACCTTGCCAGGAAACTAATAATTTTCCTTCCTCGAATGGAACTTGATAGCCAGCTACTTTATTAACTGTGTAAGCTTTTGCATAACCGTCAAGACCTGGCTCAAAAATTTCAATACCAGAGAAAATCATTTGGTCATTGATTGCAGGTTGCTTTAGTTTGACACTATCTAAAAAAAGTTTTACTTTAAGCCCTTTATTCAGATAAACAAGCGTAAAATAAAATCGGGGGCAAGGCGGAAAATCAACGCAATGTTCAGCAGTTACCAATATATGTGATGGCTCTCCGAAAGCGGCACTTATCTCTTTATAAGTAAATGTAGTAGCTTCGTATTTTGGTATTATTACTAAAACTGTTTTGCTAGGGTCATTAGCTTTGTAAACAGCAAACCCTCCATCAGGATAATCTCGCTTTGTCGCAGACGCAGACCAACTCCATAATAAATAATTCTCACTCAGATATGAGGGAGAAGATAGAGTTGGCTCTTTAACCAAATTATTATTTTGGAAAAGTTTTAAGGCTTCCTCGGCTTTAGTAATACCAGGAGTAATACCTTCCCAGCAAGGTAACTGACAGGGAATATTTTTCAGCCACCTTCGTTCCCAATCGTTAGAGGCAGAAGTTTTGGTAGTTGATGGTGTAAAAAACATGTTCGTCGAAGGTGTTGCACTGGAACTTCGGCTGGTATTAGTGACATTTTGTGAAGCAGAATTTGTCACAGAAGAAGCTACTAAAGTTGGAGTGTTATTGTTAGCACTCGACCCGCAGGCTGACAGCACAAAGATTAAAGCTGTAAGTATTAGTACAAGTTTTAATAGTAGTTTTAGCCTATGCATTATGGCCTCCAAAATACTAAATCAAGTTTTTTACTTTTATTAAATTTATTTTAGCACAGGATTTGCATGTTTGTATCAGGATTTATCATTGTTTGCTTCTGGCTCAGGCAGGGAAGAAGTTGTTTCGTCCACTTGGCAGGTAGTATCGGCGGTGGGGTTACGGAAGCGGTAGGCGTTGGGATTGGG
>JBBQGP010000300.1:0-4878 GCA_038323095.1 Chloroflexia bacterium
GCGAAAGCTTCGATTTTGGCGTATTTGGCTAAATTTTCCGGGCTGGTATTTTGCACATCGTGGTCAAGCGCAAACATGGGCTGGGACGGGTCAAATACCCGCTTTGCACCCATACTCTCGAACTTTGGAATAACCGCCCCGGTATTGTCGTGGGTCATGACGTGTTTGGGCCGGATTGCCACAAAATCGTTAGCGTGACTTTTCTGGCCGGGTTTCAAGTCTACGGTATAGCGTTCTACAATCTTTTCAACAAGGGTCTGCCCCATAATTTCTTTTTTCTGCCTCCAAAAACCGGTCTACAGCAAATATTTATTTGTAGGAGGGATTTCCAATCCCGATGAGACGGGTTTGGGTAAAATCAGGATTGGAAATCCCTCCTACATCTGAGAGCGTGTCTACTAATTAGTTTGGATTAATCAACTGGCGGAGCAGCATCTTACAAGTGAGCCTGGTTTTGTAAGATGTGGCTCTGCCCATTGATTTACTAGACAGCCTCTGAGCAATCACAAATCATATTCTGGTTTGGCTATTATAACAGAAGCCTTAATTCTCCGGCTAAATGGTCAATGAACTGGCGGGCCAAGCGTCCGCTCCGCCCACTATGGCTAATTTCCCATTGCAAAGCCCGCCGCTTCAAATCGTCCTCGCCCAGCATATCGCTAATTCCGGCCTGTTTTGCCAGCCCGCTAACGATTTCCAGATATTGACGCTGGTTGGGCGAGACAAAAGTTAAAATCAGGCCAAAACGGTCACTCAGCGAGAGCTTTTCTTCGACTGTATCCCATGCGCTAATCTCATCGTCGCCGGGTCGGGCATTGTCGCTGAATTGCTCCTTGATTAAATGGCGGCGATTGGAAGTGGCATAAATCAGCAAATTGGCGGGCCGCGCTTCCAGACTGCCTTCCAGCAAGGCTTTCAAATCCTTGTAGTAAACTTCTTCTGGCTCGAACGACAAATCATCCACAAATAATATAAATTTCTCTGGGCGGTTTCGCAAAGCCTCTACAATTATCGGGTAATCGCTCAAGTAATTCTTGTGAACTTCAATCAGGCGCAAACCCTTCTCGGCGTAGTGTGGCAAAAGAGCCTTGATGCTGGAACTTTTGCCCGTCCCACGTGCGCCATACAGCAAGGCGTGATTAGCAGATAACCCGGCCAAAAATTGCTCGGTATTTTGTATCAGGGGAGCGCGTACTTCTTTGTAGCCTATCAAATTCTCCAAACATTGCTCGTCCACGTGCTTGACTGGCTCGAAACTGCCATTCTTACCATTGTGTATCCAGCGAAAAGCTTTGTACCGCCCGAAATCGTCCACTCCTTCTTTATTAAAGAATTCGGCCAATCTTTCGTCCAGTTCGGCCCAATCCAGCGAGCTTGCCAATTCTTGTTTGAGGCGGGCGCGACTCGAAGTATCTTCTTGAGTAGCAACCGGGCCGAAACTATCCCAGGCGGGCAAATTTGGCTTTTGCAAGGTTTCGCGAATTTTTCCGACGATTTTCGCGGCGTTGGTTTCAAACAACTTTTGCAATATTGCCAAATCGTGCCGTATCGCTGTTTGCAAAGCCGGACTTAACCCGTCGTAACCACTTCGAGCCGTTTTGAGCGAAAAGGGGTTTACATCGTCCAGCATACGGTCAAGCAAATGATTTTGCCACGCATCGCCGATTATCGTTCCCTCGTAAAATTCGCCTGTTCCTGCCAGATGATGAAAAAGTGTGCCATAAGCTTGGCCTACTTCAAGGGTGTTAGCCCCGCCTTCTTCCAAAAGCCGCAACAATTCCAGATAGCATTTGCCTACCTCATCTTTCAAAACAGCATTGAATATCAACAATTGATGGGCCGGATAGTAAACACTTTTCATAAACGCTCTTGCCTTATTTTAGATATAATGGTCAACAGGAAATATTGAAGGCTATAATATCATCTTTTCGCAAAAGTGGTAAGCATCTTCGGAGAGTAAAAGTTTATGAAATAGTTCGAGCCGCTTGCTCGCCAGCTGCGGCTCGATGATTGGTTTCGTTAGTGTTAGTAGTAGGAGGAGATTCAAGAGGATTCTTTAGAAGTTTTTGATACTACCAGCCGGGGAGACTGGTAGCCTGGAAGTTTTGGCTTCGGACTTCTTACATCCTTTATTGAATATTTATAATTTCTTCGCCCTGCGCCCTTACTTCCACTGGTATTCTAACACTCGAACTTGCTAAACGTATTGGACTAAAGACCTATTTGGCTATTAGACTTAGTAAGCACGAGCGGGTACGCCTCTAGGTCGAAGTAGTAGGCTTTAGTGGCAAAGCTGGAAATTAGACTGAAAGAGATAACTAGAAATATAGAAATGTGAAATACAATATGTGCCACACTGAAAATGTGGTATGTGGCAGTAATTTACAGTAAAAGACCTGTGCTTTACAGAGGCTTGTGGTGCAAAATGGCTCAGTCGAAAGCAAAAATAGCAGAAATCAAGGCAGGAGATAATGCGATGCTGGATGTAAAGACGCGAGTTTATTTTGTGCCGGGGGTATGCCTCGCGGCGGGAATTTTAACAGGATGGCTAATTCTTTGGCGGCTTGCCAGCAACGCGGCGGGTTGGTTCGCTCCCGCGACGGCCCTGCTAGGTCTGGTTTGCTGGTATCTTACTTTTGTTTATCCAATTCAGAAAAGAGCCATTTCAAGAATTGGCCTCAAGCTGGCAGCTTGGGCGGCGATTTGGCTGGCAATTGGCGCATCGTTTTCGTTAGGAGCGTTTTTACCTGCCGGGGTTGCCGAATGGGTTAGCCCGGTGATGGGTAAGTTTGGCAGCAACGTCGCTTTGTGGGGCTTGGCAATCGGTATTGCTCTGCCAGTTTTTAGCGGCCTAGTTCGCCGTTGGCGGGGCGTTTTGCTGGATTTGGCAATGCTTTGTGGTCTGGCGGCTTTATGGGTTGGGCAACAAACCGAATTGCAAGCAGCGTTCCCGCCGCCACCGCTTGCTCTGGCTAATTTGGGCCACCGCTTTGACTTTATTTTCTGGGCGATACTGGTTTTTACGCTATTGGCGATAGTCGGCTATTTTGCCCGACGTTTTCTGGCTGACAATTTATTTTATGTTAGCTGGCTATGGCGATGGGCGGCGTTGCTGTCGCTGGTAGGGCTTGCTGCCAGTGTCGCCCTCAATAATTACGGCTGGTACAGATTTGCTTTGCTGGTAATGGTGTTATTAGTGGTTGGCTTTTACCAAATCTACACCCGGCGCGATTCAACGCTGGTCAAAAAGGCTCTGAAAACAGGCGGATGGTTCTTGCTAATGCTGGTGGGGACGGCAATTGCTTACTTCACTGTAACGGAAGATTTGGAAGTAGTCTTGCTGCGGAACACTGCCGAGCGTTACACCTTGCAATTCTGGCGTAGCATAAGCGGCGACGAGCGTTTTGCAACCAAACCAACTGGTACACTAAGCGGGCAGGTAATGGACGAACACGGGCAAGCTTTGAGCGGTGCAGCAGTGATTGTGGCGACGGTAAGTGGGCAAGCTTTTACCGCTTATAGTGGTGGGGACGGCTATTACACTATTGTGAATGTGCCGGAAGGCAATTATTTACCGATGGCGATACAGGCGGGTTACGATTATGCCCCAACCGACAAATTTGGCGGGCGGGTGGCGACTATCCGACCCGGACAAACTACCGACAAGGTTACTTTCAGGCTGGCCCATACGATAGCGGCCTTTGATGCGGTTAGTTCAAAAGAAGATTACGGGCTAAAAATCGGTGCGCCAACCAGCATTAACAAAGAAAATCCTGTCCCAACCACCGCTATTCGCCGCGATTTCACTTTTGAACGGGGTGGCAAGCTGCTGGATGGCGGGATTATTCACGAGCCGCCGCTGGCAATGGGCAACGGCCCGTTTCCGATTTTGCTGATTGTCTATCCCGGTGAGGCGGCAGCCTGGGAAGGGGTATCGGTGCCGTTAGCGGCCAATGGCTATGTCGTGGTCAGCTATTTTCCGCGCCGCCTGCTCGATTTGCAAGGTGATACTGACGATTTGAATGTGTTGATGCGGCTGACTTTAAGCGGCAAATTTTCGGCGCGGGCTGACACCTCAAAAATGGTGCTGGTGGGTGGCAGCGTTTCAACCGTTTACACCTATCTGATGACCCGCGAGCTTGAAAACAGCCAATCGCGTCAGGCTCTAAAAGGTGGCATCAAATATGGTGGGCTGGTTGACCTTTTCCGCTATCGTTATATCTGGGAGCAAGGCAACCGAATTGTAATTGACCCTGGCATTTCGGCACTTGAATATATGTTGATTGCTTTCGGACGACCCGATACCCGGCCAGAACTGTACTTGCGTTTTAGCCCGCTTTACAATTTACAGACCAACAGCCTGCCGCCGATTTTGATGGTACACAATAAGATTGATGAGATTGTGCCAGTAGAGCAGACCGAGCGTATGGACGAGCGGTTGCAACAACTTAATATTCCGCGCCAGACCCTGATTTACCCGAACTTGAAGCATTATCTTGATACCAGCCATCCCGACCCCGCCCAAGCTGATATGCTAAACCAAACGCTGGCTTTTCTCAAAAAATATGTTGGTTAAAAATTAGAGCCTGACCCGCCAGGTAGTGGTCTTATCTATTGGCAGAGCAATATCCCACAAAAATGCCCCTACCTCTTGTAGGATGCTGCTCTGCCAGTTGATGTTCAGGGAAAATCTATTGGCAGAACAATGTCTCACAAAAAATACGGTTTGATTGGGATAAGTTTCAGGAAACTAAACTGGAAAGAAAACCAAAATGAATTATGTTCCCCTGTTAATTTGTCTGGCTGCTACTTTTTATTTGACTGGCCTGATTTGGGTGATTCAGTTGGTGCATTACCCGCTTTTTGCCCGTATTGGCC
>JBBQGP010000301.1:0-4857 GCA_038323095.1 Chloroflexia bacterium
GAATTCATCAGTTCCAAATTCTTGCTTACGTTATGAGCGTGAATACGGTAATACAGCAAGCGATGCGGCAAATATTGCACCTTACAACCTAGCGCACTCAAGCGTAACCAAAATTCATAATCCGAATGTCCTTCAATCCCAACTGTTACCGGTCCAGCTTTATCGTACCAGTATCGACGAAATAAAGGCGTAGATGGCTCAATAAAGTTTACTATCCATAAAGCTTCAAACAAATTTGGCTGCATAGGGCCGGAAGCACGTTCAGGCATAGGCGAAGTTTCTAATTCCTTTCCCTCAGCGTTTATTTGTTGAATATCGCAATAAACCATTCCTAATTCGGGATTAGCTTCAAGAATAGTCACCTGTTGCGCTAATTTTTCTGGATGAAAACAATCATCCGAATCCAAAAAATTCAGGTACTCGCCCTTTGATACAGCTAACCCGGCATTACGGGCCACCGCAATCCCCTGATTTGGTTGAGTGATTACTTTAAGACGCGCATCTGATTGATAATTAGCGACAATCTGCTCAAATTCCGGTGTATCTGGCGAACCATCATTGATTATAATTAATTCAAGATTAAAATAAGTTTGATTTAATACGCTTTCGATTGTCTGAGCTACATAACTGGCGTGATTATAATAGGTTAAAATAATACTGACTAAAGGACTATTCAATTAAAAGCTCTCCCGATATTATAAGTTCAATCTTTGTTATCCAAAAAATAAGGCTGATGGGTCTTGATTGGTCTGGCTGGGACACCTGCTACAGTCGTATAAGAGCTGATATTTTTAGTGACGACGCTTCCACTAGCTATAAACGCCCAATCGCTGATTTCCAGTTTTTCAATAATTTTGCAACCAAGTCCCAAATGACAACCTCGGCCTATTTTGACATAACCGGCAATATTGACTCCCGCCGCAACAGTAACAAAATCCTCAATTTTGGTGTTATGTCCAATAGTGCAGCCCAGATTCAAAACCACCTGATTTCCCAAACAAACTTCACTGGCTAAGAGGCAACCAGCTTTGATAACTACCCCTGAACCCAATATAACACTTGGGCTGAGTACCGCTTTTGGATGAATTGCGTTAATGAAATCTGCCCCTATCAACGCAGCACGTTTGCTCATTTCCTGACGAGTTTCACTTGCGCCAACGGCACTAATTACCCGAACTTCTTTCACTCGTGGCTCTAGCCAGTTCACATCTCCCAAAATAGGCTTACCATAAATTATAGTACCGGGAGTGCCGTATCGACTATCCACAACATAGCCCAGCACCTCGTATTTTTCTTCGCCACTCTCGCTCATTGCCTGAAAAATATCAACTACATCGCGTGCCAAGCCTCCCGCCCCAAGTATCACCACTTTTTTTGACACCAAAAACTCTCCTGAATTAGGCTATTTTAGTCTGATTTTTTGTCTGCTAACATCCAAATTCTGCCTCAATTATAACAAAAAAAGGGTGGATGTCATAATAACATCCACCCTCAGCTTTATTTCTGGTTATATTTGGCTAGGCACTTGCGCTGACAGGGTAGTTGCCGCCCGTGGTACCGTTGTTACGAGGTGCGCTAGTGAGGATGGTTTTGTCAGTTTCTACGCTGTCCTTGCTTGCGCCATTAGTGTTGGGGCGGGGGAGCTGGGCTGGCCCCTCGCCTTTGACAAAGGTTAACTCGGTTTTGATTTCCGGGTTCACATCTGCCACTACCACATCACCCGCCTGGAACTTACCATCCAGCAAGAGTTTCGAGAGCGGATTTTCGAGCTTGCGCTGGATAACCCGGCGTAGAGGCCGCGCCCCATAAACCCGGTCATAACCCTCACGGGCGAAGTAATCCTGAGCCGATTCGGTCAGTTGCAACTCCATACCCTGCGCTTCGATGCGGCGAATAACATCCTTCATCATCAAGCGGACAATCTGCTTGATTTGGTCTTGCGTCAGGCTGCTAAAGATAATAATCTCGTCCACCCGGTTCAGGAACTCAGGCCGGAAGCTTTCGCGCAAATCGCCCATCACCCGTTCTCGCATCGCCTGGTCTGCTCTCTTTTCTTCCTGCTCGGCATTGCGACCCGCGCCAAAGCCCAAAGCGCGTTCCTTAATATGGCCTGTACCCACGTTCGAGGTCATAATCACTACCGTATTCTTGAAGTCTACGGTGCGACCATGCCCGTCGGTCAAACGGCCATCGTCCAGCAATTGCAGCATTACGTTAAATACTTCCGGGTGAGCCTTTTCAATTTCGTCGAACAGCACAATTTGATAAGGCCGCCGCCGTACCGCCTCGGTCAACTGCCCGCCTTCGTCGTAACCTACATAGCCGGGAGGCGAACCAATCAAGCGACTAACGGTATGCTTTTCCATATACTCCGACATATCAATCCGGGTCATGGCATCGTCGCTATCGAACAGGAACTCGGCCAGAGCCTTGACCAGTTCGGTTTTACCAACCCCGGTAGGGCCGAGGAAGATAAAAGAACCAATCGGGCGACTCGGGTCGCGCAAACCACTACGGGCGCGGCGAATAGCGTCAGAAACCGCCGCAATCGCTTCTTCCTGACCG
Source organism: Chloroflexia bacterium (assembly GCA_038323095.1). Classification (GTDB taxonomy): domain Bacteria; phylum Chloroflexota; class Chloroflexia; order Chloroheliales; family Chloroheliaceae; genus L227-5C. The sequence continues at coordinate 2,566 of JBBQGP010000301.1, forward strand.
ATAACCCGCTCGTGCAAGCGTTCTTCCATTTGCAACAGCTTCTTCATCTCGCCTTCAAGCATACGGTTGACCGGAATGCCGGTACTCTTACTGATGACTTCGGCAATATCTTCTTCATCCACCACATCATCAATCTGCTTGTCTTTGAGCCAGCCCTCGCGCTCCTCATCGTACTGCTTACGCAAAGTATCGTGTTCGTACTTCAAGCGGGCAGCCCGTTCGTAATCCTGCTTCTGGCCGGCAGCTTCCATTTCCATTGCCAGCTCCCGCAAACGCGCTTCCTTTTCTTTAATCGGCTTGGGTGCGCTAAACATATCAATCCGAACCTTTGCCGCCGCTTCGTCAATCAAATCAATCGCCTTATCAGGTAAGAAGCGGTCAGTAATGTAGCGTTCGCTAAGTTGAGCCGCCGCCACCACTGCCTCATCCTTGATAGTCAAGCCATGATGGACTTCGTACTTGGGCTTGAGGCCACGCAGCATCGTAATCGTATCTTCCACGCTCGGCTCACCAACCAAGACGGGGGCAAAACGCCGTTCAAGGGCAGCATCCTTCTCGATATGCTTGCGGTATTCGTCCAGTGTAGTTGCACCAACTACCTGCATTTCACCACGCGCCAAAGCTGGTTTCAGCATATTGCTGGCATCAATCGCGCCTTCCGCGCCACCCGCGCCGACAACAGTGTGCAATTCATCAATAAAAGTGATAATCTCGCCTTGCGCCCGCTTCACTTCATCTATTACGGCTTTAAGGCGTTCTTCAAATTCGCCCCGGAACTTCGACCCAGCTACCAGCCCGGCCATATCCAGAGATACTACTTTTTTATCCCGCAAATTGTCTGGCACATCGCCGCTTACAATCTTTTGGGCCAAACCTTCGGCAATCGCCGTCTTACCGACACCGGGTTCGCCGATTAAAACTGGGTTATTTTTGGTGCGGCGTGAAAGCACTTGCATTACCCGCCGGATTTCTTCATCCCGCCCGATAACCGGGTCGAGCTTACCGTCACGGGCGGCTTTGGTTAAATCCACGCTATATTTTGCCAAAATCTGGTATTTGCTTTCGGCTTGCTGGTCGGTCACGCGCTGATTGCCGCGAACATCCTGCAAAGCCTGGTAAATCCGCTCTTTATCTATACCAAAGCGTCGCAGTAGCATCGCCGCCGGGTCGCTGCTGTCCGAAACCATTGCCAAAAACAAATGCTCGGTACTGATAAATTCATCCTGCAAACGCTGCCGCTCTTGGTCTGCTGCCTGGAACAAGCGTTGCAGGCGCGGGGTGATGTACATACTTACCTGAATACCTTGCATCCCGCCGCTGTAGGGGTTCTGCAATTTGGGAGTAACGTCCAGTTTGTCCTGTACCGCCCGCTTTACCAGATTAACATCCACCGCCATGCGCTCCAGCACTTGCAAAGTCACACCGTCTTTTTGCTGAAGCATAGCCATTAATATATGTTCGACATCGAGTTGGCTGTGCCGTTGCTCCATCAAAATTTGATAAGAGTTGGTCAGCACTTCTTGAGCCTTCTCAGTAAATTTATCAAAAGGGTTCATTGCCATTTTGGTTAGATTCTCCTCTAAATTTAAATAACTGCGGGCATAATTTTATTATTTTTCTATGCCTTACTTATATACGTAGCAGGACTGGCCCGGTTTGGTCAAAAGACCACTTTGCGCCTGATTCTAGCGTAACTATAACACTTAATCTTCTAACAGCTATTTTCGTGCCTTGCCAGAGCATTTTATCTTTATTTTTTCTCATTGTTTGCCGCAGTTCAATATAGAATACGCAGCCCTGACCGACTTGTTTCATTTCTACCAGCTTGCAAATACAACTCTAACACTTTTATTCCGTCGCTTCTACCTTGAGCTTTGCCATTAACGGGTTTGGCAGCAAGAAAAACAGAGCCAGAAACAAATTCAGCGCAAGACTGGCCCAGACATTGACAAAAGCCAGCAAGACTGCGATTAAGTAAACTGGCGGCCCAAAAAAATATGACCTGTTAATAGCCTGTACCACTTTTGTATTAACCCGCCGACTTAGTAAACGACCCCTGTAAGCCGAGTACCACCATAAAGCGTTGAAAAAAAGAGCCATTACAAAATAGGCTACACTATTAAAAAGTACGGCAGTAGCTTGGTCGGACGAGCCTTTCGGTAAATACTCGGCCAAGAGCGCCGTTGGGAAGGGCATAAAAGTTACGCCCATCAAAAACAAACCGTTTATCACCAGCAAGCCGGTATCGGAACGCTTGATATGCTCGAACATTCGATGGTGGTTGACCCACAT
>JBBQGP010000302.1:0-4831 GCA_038323095.1 Chloroflexia bacterium
GTTTGAAAAAGAGTGATAAGGCGGCGTTGGCGGACGCTCCGATTTTCCTCAAGTCAAGACAAGCAAAAGGAAAAAAGGCAAGGAATTAATCAGGAATGTTTGATACACTAAGCGATAAGTTAGAGACAGTATTTCGGGGGCTGACTGGCAAAGGAAAATTGACCGAAGGCGATATTAAAACCGCGATGGTCGAAGTTCGCCGCGCCCTCATTGAAGCCGACGTAAACTTGCAAGTTACCAACGATTTTGTTTCACAGGTTGAGCAAGAAGCGGTGGGTGAAGCGATTTTGAGCAGCTTAACCCCCGGTCAGCAAGTTGTCGGACTTGTTTACAATAAACTGGTAGAAATGCTCGGCGGCGAAAGCTCCGGCCTTAACCTCGCGCCACAAGCTCCTACTATTATTATGCTAATCGGTTTGCAAGGTTCGGGTAAAACTACTAGCGTCGCCAAGCTTGCCCTTGAACTTCGCAAGCAAAAGCAAAAACCCTTGCTGGTCGCCGCCGATATTTACCGTCCTGCCGCTATCAACCAATTGGAATCCTTGGGCCGGCAATTGAACATCCCTGTTTTTAGTGAAGGTACGGAAGTGTCGCCGCCGATTATCTGCCAGCACGGGATTGCCAAAGCCAAAGCCGATGGCAACACGGTGGTTATCCTCGATACCGCCGGGCGTTTGCAAATTGACGAAGCCTTGATGAACGAATTGGCCGAAATCAAGCAGCTGGTCAACCCTCACGAAATTTTGCTGGTAGTAGACGCGATGACCGGGCAGGAATCGGTAAACGTCGCCACTGAATTTAACCGCCGGGTCGGGATTACTGGCCTGATTATGACCAAGATGGACGGCGATGCACGCGGCGGCGCGGCTCTTTCGGTTCGTTCGGTGACGGGTGTGCCGATTAAGTTTATCGGTGTTGGCGAAAAGGCCAGCGCACTTGAGCCGTTTTATCCTGACCGTATCGCCAACCGTATTCTTGGTATGGGCGATGTGCTAACCCTGGTCGAAAAAGCCCGCTCAATCTACAACGAGGAACAGGCCGCCGAGCTACAGGAAAAAATGAAAAAAGGGAAGTTCGATTTAGAGGACTTCCTGAACCAGATGCGCGGTTTACGCAAAATGGGGCCACTTGGTAGCTTGCTTGGCTTGTTACCGGGAGTTGGCAAGCAAATGAAAGAGCTTCGCAATGCCCTTGATACGCCCGAAGCTGAAATGATGCTCAAGCGTACCGAAGCCATGATTCTTTCGATGACCCCCAAAGAACGTTCTAACCCGGACATAATTGATGCCAGCCGCCGCAGGCGTATTTCCAAAGGTAGCGGCTCAACCGTCGCTGAAGTAAACGATTTGCTGCAACAATTCAAGGTTATGCGCCAGATGACCCGCCAGATGAGCAACGGCAAGGGGATGGACATGGCTTCGATGATGGGCGGGATGGGCGGCGGTATGCCCGGTGCGGTCAACAGCCGCAAGCAAACTGCCCCGCGCCCGGTTGACCCTCTGGCCCAATTCAAGGGTGGTCGAAGCGGTGGCCCACCGCCGAAAAAAGCCAAAAAACGCTAGAATAACGTAAAATCAGCCAAAACTGATAAATATTACGACAGCAATTGCCCGCTTTGTGCCGGACAATATGGCGGTGGCGATGGGGACGGCTCTGGAAGGAGCTATCCCTTTCGCGGCAGGATATGAAGTCAAAGGCAAAAGCGGCACACTCTAACCCTGATTGGCCCGAAGATAGGTTTGAAGTTGTATCAGGTTGGCAGGTTCTAAATAATCAGCTCCCAATATAACGTGTTCAGCAGAAACAGGGTACTTGAGCTTGGAAGGCCAAAGAACAAAATCGGCTTGTGGTAATTGTTTTGTACTCTGACTTTTGTCACTACCGCTATTGTTCAATGAAAAAAGCAGTCTCTCGAACTGGCTACCCAACTTTTCAGCTAAAATCGGTTTGTTTGCATCCCACTCAGTTTTGTAATCATTCCAATGCCGACTACACAAAGTTTGAAGTTCTTTATTACTTCCTGAGTTAGCAAAATCAGGGGGTGAACCTGTGAGTTGCCAATGCATTTGAATAGGGTTTGTTGCTAAACTGTTCCACCATATTTCCCATTCTTTTTCGGCTTCTGTTTTAGGAAATATTTCGTCTTGAAATCCAAATTTGAAATTTTCCTTGAAACCGATGTAACCAGCAAAGTTTAGAACAGCAGGAATTGAAAACCCGCCCAAAATGCTACCTGCGCTACCTACATTCATAGCATTAAACCTCTTTTATTACCGAAGCTCTGACCAAAAATTGTTTTGTTTTGGTTAAAACTTCGGTAGCAACGTCTTTAAGGCTATTAGAACTCGATTTCATGATTAACCTGTGATATAATCATGGTCATATAAAGTAACAGAAACACATTGACTGCTCAATCCGGCTGCGTAGCCACTAATAGTTGTATAACCGCCAACTTCTCCTGAAGTAGTGTATTTGCGAACAACTTGAGACCAAACGGTTGTGCCGTTAACGGTTCCAGGTCCAGCTGTAACTTCTTGATCGCTTGTTCGTTGATTAAACCAATCGGTGTAATAATATGTGCTACTCCACCCACCATAATAAGAGGTGGCTTTGTAAGCGAACCTCGCCCAACCGCCAGTATCATTGAAAATGTAAAATTCGGCAGCACCACATAAGGTACTTCCAGAACCATTGGGTTCAATCGAAGCGGTCTTCTTACCTTCTTTCAGATACATATTAACCTTAACTACTTTTACCTTCTCAGTAGCTACCAAGAAATCAGCAAGAATTAAAGAGGTATTGGAATTACGCAATCCAGTGACTGTAGTAGCAGTTTCCTGAGCAAAAGTCATAGAGGGTAAAAACAAGGCTACGATTAACGTTAATAACGTCAACAAGCTAACTTTCTGAACTCGCCTTCGCATGTACTTCTCCTTAAAGCTAATTTCCCCAAAATTGATTGCCAAAATGTCAATTCAACTTTTAGTTTACCAGGAAAAAGAACAATAATCAGATTGTAGGAAGCTTGGTAATGGTAAAAATGATTAGATATGTTGTGTGATTACTCTAATTCAATATAACCAACTAACTTGTAACTGTCAAGGTATTTATAATTTATTTACTTGAAAAAAAACTCGCATGAATCAACCGAAAGGTTAGAGCTACTCGTCTGCGTTTTGGGCTAGACGTTATGGTTTACCCTATAAGTTTTTCTACAAAATTCGGGTTCATTTACTGCTGCTTCGCCCTATTGCGAAATTTGTAACTAATGGTATAATGACAGCAGAACCCGGCTCAAGTTTTAACTAATTCTATTCCGAAATTTTACATATATTAAATTTGTCGGGCTGTCTGTTTTGGTTCTTCTGACAAAAAGTAATCCTAGAGGAAAGTAATGGCGGATTTAGTCACGCTAACTATAGACGGCCAGAGCGTACAAGCTCCCAAAGGAGCAACTATCTGGCAGGCGGCCAAAGATGCCGGAATATTCGTGCCGATTTATTGCTATCACCCGAAAATGCCGCCTTTGGGGGCTTGCCGGATTTGTCTGGTAGAAGTCGAGAAAATGCCCAAACCGATGGCCGCCTGTACTACCGCTATCGCCGAAGGAATGATTGTGCGTACCGTCAGCTCAATGGCCGAAAAATCGCGGGCCGGGGTGATGGAATTTTTGCTGATTAATCACCCCCTGGATTGCCCGATTTGCGACAAGGGCGGGGAATGTGATTTGCAAAACTACGCTATCGAATACGGGCGCGGGGTGGGCCGCTTTCAGGAAGAAAAACGGCATTTGGGCAAAGCAATTGAACTAGGCTCAACCATTACGCTTGACCAGGAACGCTGCATTATGTGCCAGCGTTGCGTCCGTTTTTGCAGCGAAATTGTGCAGGAAGAAGGACTGATTATTAACGAGCGCGGGCTGGAAGCCGAAATTGGTACTTTTCCCGGCCAGCCCTACGAATCGCAGTTTAGCGGCAACGTCACCGAAATTTGCCCGGTAGGAGCTTTGACCTCGCGCACCTATCGCTTTAAGGCTCGCCCCTGGGAACTTAAGCACACTGCCAGCGTTTGCCCGCACTGCTCGGTAGGCTGCAATATCGAAATTGATAACCGACTGGGCCGTGAAGTAGTCCGCTTTATGAGCCGCGAAAACGACGAAATTGACGATGGCTTTTTGTGTGACCGGGGACGCTACGGTTACGGCTTTATCCAGAGCGAACAGCGTTTACGCAGCCCCCTATTAAGGAGGAACGGACAGCTCACATCGGTAAGCTGGGCCGAAGCTTTTGAATACATTACTGAGAAGCTCAAGCAAATTCCAGCGCAAGCAATTGGCGGGATTGCCGGAACGCATAATACCAACGAAGAATTGTATTTGTTCAAACAATTTATCGAAAATGTAATTGGTTCGCCCAACCTCGACCATTATCACGGTAATTACGGTCAGTTGACCCCGTTTGAGATTGCTAATTTACATACTGCTACGATTGCCGGGTTGGATGCCGCCAAAGTAATTATGCTGATTGGCTCAAATCCAAGTATGCGCCAGCCAATTATGGAGCTGCGGATTAAAAAGGCGATTAAAGCCGGAGCGAAACTGATTATTGTGGGCCGGAGCGCGGGCGCACTTGACCGCTTTGCTACCTTGCGAATCCCTGTGCCAGCCGAGCAATTCTCGCCCGCAATTGGGGCAATGATTTCGGCGATGGTTTGGGAAGGGACGGCCAAAGGCTTTGAAAACGAGGCCGTCAAGCAACATCTGGCCGCCCTTTACAAAGAATTTCCCAGCGGCTCGGTTATAAGCGGGCTTATCCAAAAAGCGGCCAACTTG
>JBBQGP010000303.1:0-4729 GCA_038323095.1 Chloroflexia bacterium
CAGCTTTCCCTGATGCTTCAAGCTGAAATAGTTTCCAGCCTGGAATTAAAAATAATGGATGCCCAAAATCAGCCTCGCCAGACCTTAACCCAAAAACTCGAAGCTGGCCTTAATTTTGTGGTTAGCCCGCCCTTTTCCGAAAATGAAAAATTAATGCTGGAAATTAAGGAAAACACTTCTGTACCAGTTTTTGAATTGGGCTTATGGAATAATCTACCTGCCGAGCTTTCCATCCTGAACCGAAGCAACCTTGCCCTTCAATTACGGGTGACACCTGACCGGGTAGTAGCTAACGACGCGACCAATTCGGTTACTTATAGCTTTACTCTTAAAAATAACGATACTTTACAAGTTCCAGCAGGTAAGCTAATCTTGCCAATTCCGGCCCAATTGGTTTTTCGTGAAGCTGGTTTTGCTGATTCGCGTCTTTCTCTTTTAGCCACAAATGATGGCAACTTGAGTGTTACTATACCTGCCTTGAGCAAAAACGAAACAGTAAAGGGGACAATTGTTTTTCAACCCAACCCGGCTAACCCGCCCACTCCCGGCGAAAAATTGGCCTTACGCTACACTTTTCAATACAATGACGTAGTTGGTTACTCCCATCAAAAAATTAGTAATGAAGTAAATTTTGCTTTTGGCCCGCCCGGAAGTAACGAGAATGAAGGCGGGGGCAATGTTCAGCAAATGAACCCACCTAAGCTCGAAAGCCAGGCCGTTGGCAAATTAACTTTTACCGCCGGGTTTTTTGTGCCACTCGAAATTGTAGATACCTGGATAACTCGGCCTGACGGTAGCAGTCAAACATTATCCCGGTTCAAAGCCGATGAAAACGGTAAAGTTAGCCTGACGCTTGACGTTAGCAAGCTTGCGCCCGGTAGCTATGTAGTGGCGGCTTATGGTGCAAGTTCATCGGTTACTGGTAGTAGTATTTTGGTAATCAAACCCTGAAATTACTGTAATTACTTAGGTGTAGGAGGGATTTGCAATCCCGATTTTACCCAAATCCGTCTTTATCGGGATTGGAAATCCCTCCTACATTGACGCTGGCTGAGTAGTTACAATTTACTGCTTTATGCTGCCAATTATGCTAAAATAAAAAGAGTTAGGATAAAATTAGAGCGTTCAAAGCTGCTTAGGCTGAGTAGCTTAGTTTTGTATAAACTATTGGAGAGAAATCAGCGATGGCAAAAACGGTAATTGGTTATTTTCGGAATATTGCACAGGCTTCTAAAGTTGTTCAAAAATTAGTGGATGATAATTTTGACCCGGAAGCAATTAAGTTGGTGTTTGATGAAAAGCCGGGTGCGGGCAATGGACCCGAATTCGACAATACTATCGAGTCATCCCCTATGATTGCCTTTAAGGAAGCCTTTTTCGGGGCAGATTTTACCGAAGAAGATGCTACCTACTACAACAAGCTTTTGAATGATGGTGATGCCTTGCTTTCGGTTTATGTCTCTAACAACGAAGAAGGTGAGCGCGAGGCCGAAGACCGCACCGCTAAAACTATTGGAAATGCGATGGGTAAAGCCGGAGCTTACGACCATGAAGTCCGCAAGATTTACAGTAACCGGGCGGGCCTGACGACCTATCCGCAAAACCGCTATCTTGACCCAGTTGGCCCAAACAAGCTCAATCAAGACCGTACTTATGATAGCCGTAGCCCGCTCAATGGCGAAGTTTCCAACGTTATCGGGGTACGAAAACAAAGCGACTCTATCGACAAAATCAGCAAAATGGGTGGTCGGCAAATCTTAAACGCTACCGAAGTGCTGGCTCGTAGTAGTAAAGGCTAGATTAAATTAGATTTTCAGGAATACAAAAAAAGGCGATTGTTGGTCGCCTTTTTTGTATTCCTGAAAACTATACTCTGGAATTAGTGACCGCAAGCGCGGGCGGTAGCAGCCCCGGCAGTTTCGGCGGTATCAAAGCTTTGACCGCAAGAGCAGGAAGAAACCGCGTTCGGGTTGTGGACAGTGAAGCCGCCACCCATTAAACTACTGACGAAATCAATCTCCGCACCTTCCAAATATCGCTGGCTGAACTGGTCCACATAAACCTTGATGCCTTCGGAATCGACGATATAATCGCCATCGCGAGTTTCATTTTCCAAAACCATTTGATACTGGAAGCCACTGCAACCGCCACCAGCAACGAATACGCGCAAACCAAGATTTGGCTCGTTTTCTTCGGCTAGAAGCTTCCTAAGCTGAAGGGTTGCTTCGTTGGACAAACTAATCATTTTTATTTACCTCTTTATCTAATTAAGCTTCTCTAAACTTTTAAGAGCAACGGCTCAATACCCTAATATTTTATCAAGATATAGCTGCTAAAGTCTATCATAGCCTTTATGCTGGATTTTTCAGTAATAAAAGCTACAATTTTAGACCAGACTTTGCCAACTCCGAGTAATTATAGTTTAGCACCGGGGCGATGTCAAGGTTTGCCGCGCCGACTTTGTGCTTAAAGCTACAATCTTTGATTCAATTAGATATACGTTACCGCGCTGCTAAAGTTACTCAATCAGGTAAATATTGTTTGGTCTCGTAATTTGGGTTGGGTATTTGAAAGGGCTGTGCTTCTGGCCTTTCCAAAAATTGCTCAATTAGCCGGGTAATTACGCCAATATCAAACGGTTTTAGAATAAAGGCATCCGCCCGGCAGTTTGTGCCAAGCTGGGCCATATGCGCTACAGCACTCATCAAAACTACCTGAGTGTTTTGCGTTTTACTTTGTTGTTTTAATTTCGCACATAATTCGTTGCCGCTAACAAAGGGCATCATAATATCACTTATGATTAAATCATAAACCCCGTTTTTAGCCAATTCATAACCCTGCCGCCCATCAAAAGCAATCGTTACTTCATAGCCGTATTCCTCAATTATATCGGCTAATAACGTCGCAATAGTTGGCTCATCATCTATTACAAGCACTTTTTTCATAAAATTTACTTTAAACAAAATATTGCCTGCCACCCTTACGCTTTGTCAGCATAGGACAAAGCCCTCACCTTTTTATTAATTTCAAATCAAGTTTGTTTTAACCTGATTCGCTCCCGATTCGCTCAACCAAACCAGCCTTTGTATCTATTGTTCTATCTGATATTAAAACTTCAGAGAACTCAGGATAAACCCATCGGCTGCCCTCACACTTCGCTAACCTAAATTTTGCATATTTTGTGCCACCGAAAATAAATTTTTGGTAAAGATGCAGGAGATAAAATAAAGCCGGACGAAATTTTTTCGTCCGGCTTTATTTTCAATATTATTTACCAACCAAATATCAGGCTGCAAAAACAGCTTTTAATCGGCTGCACCGACGCTGACCAGTTCGTCTATTCCGGCGCGGCGGGCATCGTATTCTTCGGCCACTACTTCATCGTGACTGCTCATTTCTTCGGGATTTAGCATCGAGAAATCAATCACGCCCATATCGGCAAAAGCGTGCTGCACCCGTGGCCCCCATAGCCCAATGTCCTTGATGGTCGGCACAATCCGGCTAAAGAGCATTTTGCGGAACTCGCGCATTACCGGCGAATTTTCCAGATAATTTGTTACTTCGCCAATGTTAAAGCCCAAATTTTGATAAATCTCCTCGCCCAAAAAGCGGTCACGCATCAGATAACAAGCTTCTACCACAAATTCCTCGCGCTCGTCCCGTTCTTTAGCGGTAATATGCGGGTAGTAATCGCGTAGCGAAAGGCGACCAAAGGCGACGTGACGGGCTTCATCCTGCATCACATAGGCGTTCAGGGCTTGGGCTAACGGTTCTTGGGCCATATCGCGGATAGTGTTAAAGGCGGCCAGAGCCAACCCTTCAATCAAAATCTGCATCCCAAGATAAGTGAAATCCCAGCGCGAATCCTGAATAACGTTGTCCAGCAAGGATTTGAGGTGGGGGTTAATCGGGTAGGCCATTTGCAATTTCTCGTGCAAGTAGCGTGAATAAGTTTCAACGTGGCGGGCTTCGTCAATTACCTGAGTTGCCGCATAAAACTTAGAGTCAATATCGGGGACGGTTTGGACGATTTTAGCGGTGCAAATCAGCGCACCCTGTTCGCCGTGCAAAAACTGCGAGAATTGCCAGGACGAGCCGTGCCGCCGCAAATCTACAATATTACTGTGGCTAAGTTTGTCCCACATTGGCGAACCATAAAGCGCATTAAGCTGATCGGGAAAGCCGAGCGGGTTCTCGAAATCTATCTGCTGCGACCAATCCAGCCGGGTGTTAGTGTTCCATTGCTTGTTTTTGCCCTTTTCGTACAAATTGAGCAATTTCTCGCGGCCTTCGTCATATTCCCAATTAAAAATGGTGGTAGAAGGGCTATTAACCGACCACTGGGTTTCTTCCACCGGCATAGTGTACTTCGACGTACTCATCTTCGGGTCTCCTTATTAGGTTACTACTAAATTTACTACAGAAAAAAGATAATTCCTGAATAAAGTTAATATAGCAGTAGTTAGCCATAGAAGCAAGGATTTGACGATTTGAATGAAATTTATTTAATTTATGTAAAAACTATTTGGCAGCATAAACTTGACGGTACATGGCGTAGCTGGCGTAAATAATTTTGACATAGGCCCGTGTTTCGTAAAAATCTATTCCTTCGACAAAAGCGTCAAAATTTCGTTCGGGCGGGTTAGAGTTTATCCAGCGCGGCACATTGCCCGCTCCACCGTTATAAGCGGCAAGGGCGGCGTAAGGATTGCCGTTAAAATCTTGCAAG
>JBBQGP010000304.1:0-4725 GCA_038323095.1 Chloroflexia bacterium
TAAAAGGCCGGAGCAAGCCGGGCCGTAGTTTCGGTTACGCCGCCGAACACAAAATAAGAAAGCGTAACCATGTAATAAAGCAAAGGGCCGTGCCAGGTCGGGTCATAGCGGTAAACGTTTATGCCCTTGAACATATCGAAGCTGAACCGCCCGTGAATAGATTCGTCGTGGTGCATGGCGCGTGGCCCTAAATCCACCAAATGCATAAACACCGCCAGCGCAATAAGCCCAATCCAGAGTAAATTCTCCCAATTCAGCCAGCCCGTTGCCACCAGTTTATCCAGTGCGCTCCGTTCTTCCCCACTCTCTTCGTAGTAGGTTCTCTCGCGGATAGGTGCGGCGGTTTTGGTGGCTGGTCTGGGCCGGGTAATTTCGGGCGTTTCCAGCGTTTCGATTTTGTTTACGTTCTTAAATGGTCTTGCCTGTTCGGACATTTATCTTCTTCCTGCTAATAAGTTTAGAAATACCAGTTTATCTTCAAGCTTTTCAGCAAAAAACTGAAAAGCTTTTTTTTGCACTTAACCTTCAATCTTAAACTAACCAATTTCCAAAGTTTCCGGGTCAATTCCTAATTCGCGTAATTTGGCCCAAGCCCGCTCTTTGGCAGCGCGTTCGGCCTCTTTAGCCGCCCGCTCCCTATTGGCATTAGCCCTTTCCGCTTCTTTGGCGGCGCGTTCCTTCTTAAAGGCCGCCCGCTCGATTTCTTTGGCGGCGCGTTCAATTTCTTTAGCGGCGCGTTCAATTTCTTTAGCGGCCTGTTCAGCTTCGAGCGCTAATTGCTTGGTTTCTTCTTCGGTCAGGCGGCGATTACCGTCCCGGTCATACAGCCGCAAAAAATCATCGTCAGGCACGAGCCAGCTATCCAGTTCTTCGCTCCAAATCCAGCCGCGTTCGTTTGGCTGCATTTCTTCAATTTTACCGTTTTTATAAGTCCAGGCCCGCAACCTGACTCTAACCTTTTTGCGGTTTTCGCGCCAAACGGTTGGCTCGTTCGGGTCGTAAGCGATATATTCCTTGACCCCTAATCGGAAGTACGCGGCGGGCTTATCCCGCAAATCTTCTTTCCAGGTTTCGCCCGAACTGACTTCAAAAACTACGGTTGGGGCAGGCCGGTTTTCTAACCGCATTTTCCAGTTTTTAAGCCTGCGCCGCTGGTCTTTTGTTAGCACTACGTCTTTAACCACCATTACATCCGGCGCAATCGGGTTTTCCATTTTTTCAGGGGTCTGATAAATACTAATATTTGCTCCCACATAGCAACCTTTTACTCGATAGTAAAAAAGCAACAATCGTTTTAGATAACTGTTCAAATCGTAATGAACTTCGGTATCACTCATTAAATCCTTCTTCGTTGGATGAGTATCATAATAATAATAACTATCGGCGGCGATGCCTTTTTCGCGCTCCTCGCGCTCCTCGTCTTCATCCAGCCAATCGTCATCTATTTCTTGTATTTTTTGTATATCTTTAATCGTCATACTTCTAATCCTTAGTGCTGAGGACTGAGGGAAAAGTTGAAAGTAACTAACAATTCCCCTTTACTTCTGCCTTCAAATTCCCAATTCCGACTTTATACTTCCGACTTCCTACTTTTTCCTACTTTCCCCTCAGTCCTCACCCCTTAGCTAGGGCTGACTAATCGGGTAGGGTACTAAATCCCCAAATTGGCGGAACAACCCGACGGTATCGTTACGGACATAAAGCGTAAAATCAAAGTGACCAAGCGGCTGCACCTGTTCGCGGAAAAAGACGAAACGCCAGAGCCGCGAAAAGTCTTGCGGGTTAGCCAGATTACCGCCAGAACGGGCTGCTTCCGAGAGGTTGAGGGCCAGATTGTTGCCGCCATTGCCGCTATAAAGTCTTTCCAGCACATGCCCTTTTGCGTCACGGGCCTCTTTTAATCTATCCTCGCTCATTACCTCACCTTGCCGCACAATTACTTTGCCAGAAGCATCTGCCGCCGAAACTTTGGAAGCTTTATTCTTCAAAAAGCTAATCCGGGTATTGTCCGATAAATCAAAATTGCGGTAAGGCTCTTCGGCGAACCACCAGCGAAAGACCCGGTGATAAGCAGTATAATTTGTGTCCAGCAAACGTTTCTGGTTATCGTCCATATTGTCGCGCTTGCCATCGGTCAGCATAATAAAGGGGTAATCATTCAAGTTGGCGATTCCGGCGGTTTGCAAACCTTGCGGGCTAAAATCGGCGGTTTTTTTCTTGTTCAAAAAATCCCGCAAGTAAAAATCCATCGGCGTTCGCAATTCGTCGTCGTACAAAACTGGCGTGCGATATTGGTCGTTGGTCATGCGGATGGCGTTATCCAATTGCTTGACGGTGCGCTGCAAATCGGGGGCAGTTTGAGTATAAATCCCCATTTCGACGGGAATATCCCCCTGCTGGTAAGAAAAGGCAAAACCTGTGCGAAGCAAAAATAAACTCAGTAAGGCAAAAGTTACGCCCAACGTCGCATAAAGCGCGGTTCGCCCGCCCAGCACCAGTCCGGCCAAGCCCCAGAAAAGCAGCATTAACAAAGCTGGCACCCAAATTAACAGCCATTCGTATTGGTAGCCGTTGGTCGAAACTCGCAAAGTAGCCGAAGTCAGGAAAAGACCAACCATATAGCCCAGAAAAATAGTAAAGGTTATCGCCCCAGCCAGTGTCCAGAAAGCCGCCCTGCTTTGAATCCTGCCAAAGATAAAATTACGCGCTTCGCCACTAAAGAAATAGCGTTCGATACCCTGCCAGACGTAGCGGAAAAGGTAGGCGGTCAGTAAAATAAAGGGCAAAGCCACCTGAATTACCAGCCAGGGCATTTTCTCGCTGGCCCAGGTATAAAACAGAAGCCCGCCAAAAGCCCAGGCCGTCAGTAGTAACGGCACAAAATAGGGATGCTCCTCGCGCCGCCGTTTTCCCGGCCAAAGACTGTTCCCATTGGATTGAGCCGGAACTTCGACTTCCACCCACTGTTGATTCTGGGCTTTTGGTTTGGCAATTGGCGCGGCAAAAGGCTCTAAATCGTCCAGTTCGTCCTCATCTTCGCTTTGAGTTAATACGCTGGCTGCTTCGGTTTCTTCAACCGGGACAAGCACCTTGCGAGTACGACTTTGCCGGTTGTATCTCGCAAACTGGAAGATAGCGAAAAAACCACCAAGCGTACCGAAAAGCAGGGCTAATGGTTCATAAAGCGGCATCAAAAATAAGTAGTAATACCAGGGCTGCCCACCGCGTTCGACCCCCTGTTGGGCCATCCAGTACCAGAGGCCGCTAATCAGGCCAAGCTCACCTTGCACCGGGCTGCTGAAAAAGCCGGTGAAAAAGACGCTGTAAATTCCAAAAAAGATTAGCAAACCAAAGCCGACCACCCGCCAATGTCGCCCTAACCAGCCCACCGCATAGGCCGGGCTGCCCGGTTCATAGGGCAGGAAAAGGGTTTTGGTAGCGGCGATACCCGGCGCGGCCCGATTGGTCGCTACCAGAAAATCCCGGCGAGCGAGAGCGGCTTCCCGAAAGGCCAGCCAACCAATCACCAGCCCCAGCCCAATCAGAAAAATTGTGGTAAAGAAAATCGGGTGAACTACTAACTGACCGATATAATCGCTGATAGCCTTGCCGCTCAATTGCTCAAAAGGAATGGGCGGCGGGGTGTAAAGTCCGGCTACAAAGAAGAAGGCGAATACCGCTACCAGAAAATAAGCGGTAAAGATAAAGACCAGGCGCGGAGCAATTTGCCAGCACATCCACATAAAAACAAAGCCAAAGAAAAGCACCGTGTAAAAATAGCTGGCTTCTTTGGTGCAGAAAAGCAGACCCAATGCCGCGAAAGTAACATACCACCATTTTGCCGAAGGTTGCCGGACAAAGCGTACCAACCCGGCAAACAGCAGCAAGGTAGCGAAAGCCATAAAAATATCTTCGCGGATAAAGCGGCTAAAATACAGGAAAGTGGGCGAAATTGCCAGCAAAAAGGAAGCGGTCAAAGCTCCCCAGCGTCCCAATTCGCGTCGGAGCATCAGCGGCAAAAGGCAAATCAGCACCCCAAACAAAGCGGCGGGCAAGCGGGCGGTAAAATCGCTTGGCCCAAAAAGCCAGAAAGTCAGGGCCGTAATATGATAAAGAAACGGGCCATGCTTCCAGGGTTCTTGCTCGTAGCCGCCCCCGTTGTAAAGCCGCCACGAATAATAGGCGTGAACCCCCTCGTCGTGGTGCAAAGCCCGGAAATCCAAATCCCAGAGCCGGGTGAAAATTGCAAAAAGGATTATCGCGGCGTACAAAACAGTTTCGAGGTTCAGCCGCAAGTAAAAGCGGTTGCTCGGCCAATGCCGGATTGTCCGCCACCACTCGCGCTGCTCCGGCGCATCTTCTGCTACATCCTCGCTAATTGCGGGTTGCTCGGCCAAAACTGCTTCGGTTTCCGAAATTTGGGTGGCCGAAAACATTTTCGGGCTAAATTGTCTATTTTTCTCTACCGCCATCTTGATTTAAGCTTTTCCCGTTTTTATCTTGATTTATCTTCGCTACGTTAGAAATAAAGTAACTATTCAGCCAGCGTTGATGTAGGAGGGATTTCTAATCCCGATTTTACCTAATTACGTCTTATCGGGATTAGAAATCCCTCCTACACCTGAACAGTTAAAAAATAAGAAGGGTTTTCAGGGGACACCCCTATGACCCCGACAGGGAATTCTCCTGTACCCCTAATCAAAAAATAAGTGCGGGGCAGATTTT
>JBBQGP010000305.1:0-4725 GCA_038323095.1 Chloroflexia bacterium
AATCTCGCCAGAAAGTGTTGAGCGTGACCGCGTAACCAAGTTCGAGGAATACGCAAAAGGCGGAGTACGGGAATACTGGTTGCTCGACCCCGCCCAAAATCAGGCTGAGTTTTATCACTTGAACGAAAGCCGAAAATATCAAAGAATTGAGCCGGATACAGAAGGTAAGTATTATTCTTTAGCCATAACAGGTTTTTGGCTCAAATCCAACTGGCTGTGGCGCAAACCGCTACCCTCTGCTACTGATGTCCTCAAATTGGTGGGCGGTCAAACCTACCTCGATTACCTCAACCGCACTTGTGGCGAAGAACTTTAGAGAATACAGTTATTTCTTGAAGCGGTAGCCTAGCCCACGTTCAGTTAGCAGGTAGTGGGGGTGTTCTGGCTGGTCTTCCAGCTTTTTTCGTAAGCGGCTCATATAAGTTTTGAGGTAATCTAGCTGGTCACGGTACTCTGGCCCCCAGACTTTATCCAGAATAGTCTCGAAAGGTACTACTCGTCCGGCATTACGGGCCAGCAAAAAAAGCAAATTGTATTCGGTAGGAGTCATTTTTATAGGTTTATCGCCGCGCATAACCTCGCGGTTCTCGAAATTAATAGACAAATCGCCGCTAACAAAAGAGGGCATCGCGCTAACTGGCGGTGGCATTTCGGCCCGACGCAGTACCGCCCTGATACGGGCGAAAAGTTCCAGATGTGAAAAAGGCTTGGTTAAATAATCGTCCGCGCCCAGTTCCAGCCCCTTTACCTTGTCCAATTCTTCGCCGCGGGCCGTGAGCATCAAAATTGGCACGTCGCTAACTTGCCGGATTTCTTTTAAGACACTAAAACCGTCCTTGTGGGGCATCATCACATCCAGCAAAACCACATCAGGGGTGTTATCAAAGAACATATTTAGCCCTTTTTCCCCGTCTGAGGCCGTTAAAATCTCGATTTCTTGCCACTGCAATTGAAAAGCAATCGTGATTGCTTCTACAATATTTTTATCATCATCCACAATTAATATTTTCATTGCTTCTCACTAATCCAGCTTCAATTAACTTAAAATTTCACTTTGTGCCAACACTGCTGGCTCAAAACGAAGGTGAGAGAATTCTCAGGGGACACCCCTATGACCCCGGCAGGAGTTCCCTGCATCTCTTGAGCGAAAGCTAATATAAGGCGGGCGATGTGGCAGGCAAACTAAAATAAAAAGTGCTACCTTCACCCGGTTTGCTTTCCAGCCACAACCGCCCTCCGTTAAGCTCAACCAAAGCTTTAGCCAGAGGCAAACCCAGACCGCCCCCGCTTTCACTGGAATTTTCGGGTATTTGGCTCTGGTAAAATTTCTCGAAAATAAGTTCCTGCTCGTCTGATGCAATCCCGATACCTTCATCTCGCACGCTAAAAACTACGTCGTTACGTTCAGGGCGGGTATAGGCCGAAAGGTAGATAATTTGACCTTCCGCGCTAAACTTGCTGCCATTGCTAATCAAATGGCCCAAAACCTGACTTAGCCGCGCATAATCGGCTTCGGCGTAAAGCGAGGTTTCGGGTAAATTAATTTTTAAGGTTTGTTGTCGGGCTTCCAGCTTTGTCCGGGTAGCTTCGGCGGCTTTTTCAATTAATGATTTAATTTCGAGTGGGCGGCGTTGTAGTTGCACCCGGCCTGATTGCAAATTGGTCAATTCAATCAAATCGTTGACTAACCGTTCCATTCGGAGCGAACTACCCCGTATATTTTGTAGCAAACGTTGCAAAGGTGGGCTAAAATCTGGCCCGATATTATCTACCAAAAGGCCAATTGAAGTTTTGATACTGGCAAGCGGGGTGCGAAGCTGATGTGAAGCGGTAGCAATAAACTCGGTTTTAATCCGTTCCTGCCGCTTCTGTTCAGTAATATCGCGCATTACAATAATGCTATAGAGAGGCGGGTTTACCTGGCCTGGATTGTTAAGAAAAGGCACTTCTAAAGGGGCAAAGCTGGCACTAACTTCGCGGCGTTCGCCCGTTTTTGTCGAAATTGAAACTTCGTCATACTGTACTGCCTGCTTCTGTGCTTCTGTGGCCCAAAGCTTGAGTAAAGGGCAAAGATTATCACAAAGCCCGTTGGCAGTGCCGGGGTGCTGGCAACCCATAAAAGTATGACAGGCTTGACCGATTAGCTCGTTTGCGCTCCAACCCACCAAACGTTCCAGTGCGCTATTTACCGCTATAATCGTGCGCTCGGAGTCCAATATCAGCACACCATCGGCTAAATATTCCAGAAAGCCCAAATCAAGCGTTTTTTTTTGCAAAACTATATCGTGTAACATTTCTTTCCGCCATTTCCGGCCCGGTCATAAATTCTCATCCTAATAGCACCAGCCAAACTTCTTTGCTATCTGCCTCTATTCTAAAACTACAAGTAAAAATCGAGGTGTAAAAAGGTTAAAACTTGGTAAAAGTGGTAGGAAAACCTTTTATTTTGCGGAATTTAGCGGCAGCTGAATTAAGAAAGTGCTACCCTGCCCAACCTCACTCTCAACCCAAAGCTGGCCGCCGTGCAGCTCAACCAAGTGCCGGGTAATCGAAAGACCCAACCCACTTCCGGCAATTTCATCGCTTTGCTCGTGAATGGCCCGACGATAATAGCGGTCAAAAACCCGGCTTTGGTCTTCGGCTGGAATACCCTGCCCGCTATCTTTTACGGCAACAATAACTCGATTTTCTTCTATCCTGGTGCTAACCCAAATTTGGCCGCTCGACGGAGTGTATTTATTAGCGTTGGTCAAAATATTAACCAAAGCCTGTTCTAAACGCCGACGGTCAGCCATCACCCAACCTTCCGCGTCAGGCTGCTCCAGACTTAGTTTCTGATTTTTTTCTTCAAAAAGCGGCATAAGGGTATGGGCAGTCGCCGCTACCGCCTCGCCAATTTCCAGTTTAGCCAATTTTAGCTGGACGCGGCCCTGTTCCAGCCGGGTCAATTCCAGCAAATCGTTCAGCAAATTGTTCAAACGTTCGCTATTGCGGTCAATATTACTAACCAACCGGGCCAAAGGGGGCGGTAATTGGTCGGTCAAATTGGCCGCCAGCAACCCGGCACTCATCTTAATTGCTGTTAAGGGAGCGCGTAAATCGTGGGCCGTCATAGACAAAAAATCTTCTCTTTGGCGGTGAAGCTGAATTTTTTCAAGGGCAAGAGCGGCGTATCCCGCGAAAGCTTCCAGTAGCGAAATCTCTTCCGGGCTAAACTTTCGGCGTTGGTCGGAATGAACTTCGATTACCCCATTCACCTTGCCGCCGTGCTTGATTGGCGAAACCAGCACCGAAGCGGCGATTTGATTATTTTGTAAGGGTGGAAAGAAAACATTTGACAATTCTGCCGAATTTTCGATGTTAATCGAAGTGGCTTTGACCAGCACTTGACCGGCCAACGAACCTTGCAAGGGTAAACAGGTATGCAACTCGCCATTAATGCTGCTTTGCAAACCAGTTTGAGCCTGCAAATCAAAGCGCGTTTGATTCGTATCCAGCAAATAAAGAGCCGCCGCCGGAACTTCCAGCAAGCGGCAAGCCGCCAAAGTGATTTGGTCGAAAAGTTCTTCCGGCTTAATCGCTTCGTTCAATGCTCCGGCTAATTCCGCCAGAGTTTGCGCCCGTTCACGGGCCAATTTCATTT
The DNA here is from genome assembly GCA_038323095.1 of Chloroflexia bacterium. Lineage (GTDB taxonomy): Bacteria > Chloroflexota > Chloroflexia > Chloroheliales > Chloroheliaceae > L227-5C. Next base: position 3,644 of record JBBQGP010000305.1, read on the forward strand.
TTTTGTAAAGGCGGGCATTTTGGACGGCGACAGCAGCCTGTCGCGCAAACAAAGTTAGCCACCATTCGTCCTCGGCGGTAAACTCATCTGCATTTATCCTGTCGGTTATATACAAGTCACCCACGATTTTATTATTAATCGAAACAGGAACGCCGAGCAAACTGGTCATAGGCGGATGATTGGGGGGAAAACCACTGCGCCGGGCATCTTTGCTCATATTCCGTACTCGCAAGGGTTGGCCCTGCTTGATTAATACGCCAAGCAAGCCATGACCACGCGGCGGCTCACCAATTTCTTCGCGTTCAGTTTTTGAAATGCCACTGGTAATAAAGGAAATTATCAGTTCATCTTCGCCCACGATACCCAAAGCAGCATACTGCGCTCCGGCAAAATTACGGGCAGTATCAGCGATAGTCTGCAAAACCGTATCCAAATCAAGTTCACTGGAAATAGTGATGCTGGCACTGACTAAAGCTTGCAGCCGCTTAATCATTTGATTTTCATTTGCAGTTGGACTGTCCACAGTCACCATTGCTTGCTCGATTCTAAGGTTAATGTACCTTCCACACTTATCGCTCTTGCTGTATTCCGTTCAATACATCTGATTTTACTCAGAACTATGCTATAAACCATATCATTTAGCTCATGTAAAAGCAAGCTTTAGAAAAAGATAAAATTCTTCACTGGTTGCCAGTTTCCTCCTGTTCAGGGGGTTTTTGCTCAGTTGGCAGTCCAGCCTGCTGCCATGCCTCCCAGCCGCCGATTAAAGCACGGGCTTTCGTCCAGCCCGCTTTTTGCAGTTCACGCGCCACACGGGCGCTGGTTGCTTCATTGTGTCAGGCACAATAGGCAATCAGCCAGTTATCTTTAGGTAAATTCAGTGCGGTAGCATCCTTTACCGCGTTCACAGGGTTGAGCCGGATTGCCCCTTGCGCCTGCGTCTCGCTTTTACCCAGCGAACGTTCGGTTCGCACATCCAGAACAATCACCGGGTCATTTTGTTCCCAAAGTTGCCTGACTTCATCCAGCGAAATTCGCTCCTTGTCGTGTCGGGCTGGCTCGTAATCTGCTTCATCGGGATT
>JBBQGP010000306.1:0-4652 GCA_038323095.1 Chloroflexia bacterium
CCACCCGATGCGCCTTACGCTATGCCCGGTGTCCAATATCCCCCGCTTTTTATGGTACTTACCACCCTTTTGATGAAATTCGGCGGGTTGGAAGCCGTCTTAGCCTCACGCTTGCTAACCTGGGGTGGCTACGCGGCAGCGGGTGCGTTAGTCGGGCTACATTTATGGCGCGAAACCGGGCAGCGTTTTCTGGCAGTTTGTACTGCCTTTTTTCCTTTTACCTTCTGGAGCGTTATTATCTTTATTAACGGCGCACGCCCCGATTCGCTGGCCCTGTTCCTGAGCTTGTTCGGTGTTTACCTTTACCGAAACGTTTACTATAAAGATACCAAAATTTCAAACTCCGAAATTTCAAACTCCGAAATCAAAAATACCAAAATCTCGAAAACTTCCTCAATTCTGGGCTTTTTCCCTTCAACCTTTCACCTTTTGCCTTTTGCCTTGATACTGGTGCTGGCCTTTTATTCCAAGCAAACCTATTTGGCGGCGGCGGCGGCAATCTTTTTCGATTTGCTTTTAACCAAAAATCGCCGTATTCAAGCTTTGTTTTTTGGGCTGTATTATGCGATTTTCGCTATAATTGGATTTGCTTTATGTCAAGCTCTTTCGGATGGACAATTTGCCGGAATTTTTGAGGCAGCGCGGGCCGGACGCTTTATCTTTCATCTTGCCCCGGCAATGGTCGGCTATTTTCTGCTCGACCACGCCCCCATAATAATTCTGGCCTTAATATCACTTGTTTGGCAATGGCGACGGGGCCAACGTTTCTGGCCGCTTTATCTGTTTTTCGCGGCACTCGCCTGTAGCAGCATCGTCAAGGATGGCGCGGTGGATTACTATTTTAACGAATTGGCTTACTTGCTGGCCTTGCAAGCCGGCTTGCTAATTAGCCGACAAACAACAACTCAAAAATTTTCACCACAGAGGAACACAGAGGAAGTATCAAGTATCAAGTATCAAGTATCAAGTATCAAATCGGAAGGCGGAAGTATAAAGTCGGAATCAAGTATCAAGTATCAAGTATCAAGTATCAAGGGATTTCCAACTCGCAACCCGCAACTCGCAACTCCGTTCCAACCGACAACCGACAACCGACAACTGACAACCTTTCTCGCAACTCGCAACTCGCAACTCGCAACTATTTTGTTGCTTCTACAAATGCTAATCGCGGGTGGGATGGTTTTCGCCTGGAATCAATGGAAAGATAACGATAACTTTGGCGAAATTTATCAGGAGGCACGGGCGATTGTGCAGGATTACCAGCAAAGCGGACGATCTGCCCTTGTTTTCCAAAACAATTTTTTGATAGAAACCGGGCAAACTAACTTGATTGGCGATTATTTTATTTACTGGATTTTAATCGGTAACGGCGGGCGGGATATTCGTCCCTTTCAAGCTGATTTGGAAAATCGCCGCTACGATATGATATTGGTGGGTAGCCCCGAATTTCGACGCTGGTCGCCCGTTTTGGAACAGGCTTTGCAAAAGGGCTACCAGCTTCGGATTCTGTCCGGCAAAGACAATCGCCCGCTTTACTGGCTTTATACTAAAAATCTATTGGCGGAGCAATATCCGACAAAATAGCTCTCAGCTTACTTTTACGATGATGCGCCCGCGTACCCCGCCTTTCAAGATTTTTGCGGTAGCGTCGGGTAGTTCGTCTAAAGTAATTTCTTGCCCGATGCTATCGAGCAAATTTTGGGGTTTAAGTTCATCCGCCATTTGTTGCCAAAGTGTCCGGCGCAATTCCATCGGGCAATTTACCGAATCTATGCCAAGCAAATTCACGCCTCGCAAAAGAAAGGGAAAAACTGTGGTATTAACCGCCGTTCCCCCGGTCAAACCACAGGCTCCGATAGAGCCGCCATATTTGGTGCTGCGGATAAGATAAGCCAGGGTTGCCCCGCCGACTGAATCCACGCTACCGGCCCAGCGTTCTTTCTCCATTGGACGAGTGCTTTCGGCGGAAACATCTTCCCGGCTCAAAATCTCGCTTGCACCCAAATTCTTGAGGTAAGCGTGTTCATCGGATTTGCCAGTGCTGGCGGCGACAGTATAGCCTTTTTTGGCGAAAATGCTGACCGCCACACTACCTACACCGCCCGTCGCGCCTGTAACCAGGACAGGGCCACTGGCAGGCTTTAATCCGTTTAGTTCAAGCTGGTGCAGGGCCAGCACCGCCGTAAACCCCGCCGTACCGTAGGCCATTGCTTCTTTGTGGCTCATCTCTGCTGGAAGCGGCACGAGCCAATCCGCTTTCACGCGGGTATATTCGCTAAAACCACCAAAATGAGACACCCCAAAATCGTAGCCCGTCAGCAAAACTTCGTCACCCGCTTTGAAACGGCTATCGCTGGATTCGGCTACCGTCCCCGCCATATCGATTCCCGGCACAAAGGGATATTTGCGAACGATATTCCCGTTTGGTATCGCAGCCAGCCCATCCTTGTAATTTACGCTGGAATAAGCCACTTTAACCAGCACCTCGCCCGCCATTAAAGCAGCCTGAGTTAGCTCCTGCACCTGAGCCGTAAAGCTATCATCCGTTTTATTAACTACAAAAGCCCGAAAAGGCGATGACATCAGCGTTTCCCTTTCCTTGTTTTAGGTTTTAGTTTAAGCCTTGCGGCTCTCGATAAATTTCAAAACTTCCTCAGCGTGTCCAGCAGGTTTAACCTTGCGCCAGATTTTAGCCAAATTGCCTTGTTCGTCAATCAAAAAAGTGCTACGTTCTATCCCCATATATTTTTTGCCGTACATATTTTTCTCTTTCCAGATTCCGTAAGCTTTAGCCACTTTTGCCCCATCATCCGAAAGAAGCGGAAACGACAAATCAAATTTATTGATAAACTTCTGGTGAGAAACGACGCTATCGGGGCTAACACCGTAAACCAGCGCACCCACGCTTTGAATCCGGCCCATATTATCCCGAAAATTACAGGCTTCGGTGGTACAGCCCGGCGTATCGTCTTTGGGGTAAAAATACAGCACTACCAACTTACCCTGTAATTCCTTCAAAGCCACCATTTCTCCGGCCTGGTTCGACAGGCTAAAATCGGGCGCGGGCTGCCCTTCCCTGATTTCATCAGTTTCTTTGATTTCGGTGCTTTCGGCCATAACTTTAGCTCCTGTTCAAAATTAGTCTGGTAAAAAGGCTAAATAAGAGATTGTTCGTGGTAAAATGTAAAATGAGTGCGGCTACTATAAGTTAGCAGATACTTGGGCTAAACGCAACTTTCGGGGCAGTAAAAATTGTGGATTTTTAGATTATTTCGTCACAATACGGGAGAAGTTTTTAAGCTATGGCTTATATTTTGATTATAGACGATTCAGAATTTGCACTGGATTTTATTAAAGAAATGCTTCTGGAAAACGGTCATCAGGTGGCGGCAACCAGCAACCCAACGCAGTTCAGGCAATTTTTGGAACAAACCCCCCGACCTGAACTGGTAATCGTGGATGCGGTGATGCCGTATATTTCCGGGCCAGAGCTTATCCAGGAATTGCGGGCGCACCCTGACCAAAAGATAGCCGCCCTGCCTGTTATTATTGCCAGTGCCTTAGAAAGCCAAATCGAGCCGCCCGAAGGAGTTTTACTTTTGCCTAAACCGTTTGGGCCAGAAGAATTGGAACGTGCTTTGCGGTTTGCTCTCGATTAGTGTTTACATAAAATAGACGGAAAGCAAGCGGCGTGATATAATTAGCCTCACAGTTAATCATAAAATTTGCTGCTAATTTGGTGCAAGGGCAGCCGAAGCGGGCAACAAAAAAGAAGAAATCAAGGAGAAGGGAAAAATTTATGGCCGAGCCGACCCACGATTTCGGGCCGATAAGTGAAATAAAGCCGGAAGCAATCGGCTTGCCGGGTAGTCGCCGCTTTCGGGTTTTATTCCGGCGGGATAACCGGGTAGCCTGTTTCTGGATGGAAAAAGAACAATTAGGCGCACTGGGCGACGCGGTGCAAGAATTACTAAATCAGGTTGAAGGCGGCAACGGCACACCCGAACCGCCCCCTACTGGCGTTTTCCCTGAACCGTTTGAAGTCGAGGCTCAAACCGGGCGGCTGGCTCTTGGATATAACGAAGCTTCCGATTTATTCCTCATGCTGCTTTTTGATGTTGATACCGAAATGCAAGCGCAGGAGCAATCCGGGTCCGAAGAAGAATTGGAAACTGCCAGCGCGAATATGCTGCCGACTATGCGCTGTGAAGCTACTCGTAGCCAGCTAGAACGCTTTTATAACGAAACCGCCAGTGTTATTATGAGTGGTCGCCCGCCCAAACCCAGCAAAAATGGTCACTTCCACGCGAACTAAGTAACCGAGTAATAAGTAACAAGAGAGTAGATAACAGTTCTTGTTACTTGTTTTTAGTTGTTAATTTCATTTTTAACAATTCATTAGGCTTGTTGTAGGAGGGATTTCCAATTCCGATTTTACCCGGACTCGTCTGGTCGGGATGGAAATCCCTCCTACAAGTAATCAGTTAAAATATTATTTTCGATTGATTTTTAGGTTGAGGGGAACAGTGTTGCTGATTGGGGTTGGGCCAACGTAGCCAGGTACTAAATCCAGCACCAGCGCGAATTCGTCACATTCGGTGAATTTGGGGCATTTAAAACACTCGCTCCAGGTTTTTTGGGGCAATTGCTCT
>JBBQGP010000307.1:0-4589 GCA_038323095.1 Chloroflexia bacterium
CCGGACGGTAAAGATAGCCGCCCGCCCTTCTCGCCGCCCCGCCGTTAGCTTTTGTACCTAAACTAATTAAACTGCATGTATAGTAAGTGTAAGGAGCAACTACATGGATAAGAATACAGCAGTAATAAATGTAATTAGTTGGTTTGAGATTCCAACTGCCGATTTTGAACGAGCTATCCAGTTTTACAATGCTATTTTAGGAGTAAATTTGGTTGGAGTTGAGGCTGGACTAATCAAAATGGCTACCTTTCCTGCTGAGAATGGCGTAAGCGGAGCATTGGTTTATCACGAAAATTACGTTCCCAGTTTCAACGGCACGACAGTTTACTTAACTATAGTAGTAGATATTTCCTTAACCCTTGCCAAAGTAGAAGAGTTGGGCGGACAGGTGGTTATACCTAAAACAGCTTTACACACTGGCGGTTTTTTCGCTCAGTTTACCGATTTAGAAGGTAATCGTGTCGGCTTAATGTCTCATAACAACTAGGTTATCCGCTCCAAGAAAGTAATTACCCTTTGCTGGTCTTTTCGAGTGGCACAAAGTTAAAAAGCTTTCTGGAACAAATCCTTGACTCTGGCTTTGAAATGTATTTAAATTACGCTGTAAGGCTGCATCCGCAAGAAGCGGCAGAATTATTAAAGAGGAAAAACAATATGACTGCTGAACAGGAAGTAAAGTTAGTCGAAACTTTAAAGCAAGTGCTTACCCCCGAAAACTTTTTACAACTTTTGGATACAGCGCAATTACAGGAATTTAAACCAGAGCAGTCGGCGGAATTGTTAAGACTGGTTTTGAAGAATATCAAAGGTAAGCTCACTGACGAGCAAAAAGCCCGGATTGGGCGTGAACTTGAAGGCTAATTTGGTTAAAGCCCGTTGCACTAGCAGATTATTCCGCCAATAGAGGTTCATCGAAAATCTACTGGCGGAGCAGCATCCTGTAATTATTTGGCTCTAGCTTTTGCTAATCAGGTTCTTCGGTTGGGATAGGGACGGCCATTTGGTCTTGCCCGGTAACGGGTTGCCCCGCTAAATCAGCCCAGTTCACTCGCCGCCCGGTTTTAATTCCCCGTAAATGCATAGTATCGTTATAATGTGCCAATTGCCAGACTTGAGGATGTTCCTCAAATACGCCCTTGCGCCAGCGTGTAATCGAAGTATTGTGCGTATTCAAGATTACTCTTGGCATTGATACTCCGCTCAACCCAAAAAAATAAGTCAACGAAGCATCTACAATTCCGCCATGACAAACTACCACAATATTTTTGCCTTCGTGTTCGGTAGTGATGCGGTTCAAGGCGTGCGCCGCTCTTACTACAAATTGCGGCCAGTTTTCACTATCTGGACAACGTATTTCAAAAGGGTTTAAGCGAAAATCAGGGTACGGACCGTATTTTTCCTCAGACTCGGCGAAAGTCAGGCCATCCGCTTCACCTGGTTTCATCTCCTGTACTTCTTCATCCAGCGTCAGGCTTAGTTTAAGGGCAGGCGCGATAATCTCGGCGGTTTCGCGGGCGCGATTTAGCGGGCTGGCAATCAGGACATCGGCCTTGAATTCGTTGGTTGCGGCCAACCTGTCCCGCAGGCGGGTTGCCTGTTCCCGACCCAATGGGGATAAACCTTTGTCACCTTTTGGGCCAGGTACGATTTTATCCACCTGATACGCCCCTTCGCCGTGCCGGATTAAGTATAAATTAGTGGTCATAATTTCGCGCTAAACTACTGCGCTTTTTCCTCGCTTTCCGTTAGCTTCTTCAATTCGTCGGTAACATAGACCATTGCTTGCCACGCCGCCGCAAAACTGGCATAAATCATTAACTGAATAATAGTCTCGGTAATTTCGGTAGGAGTTGCCCCACTGTTAAACGCCCCGCGGGTATGCAGACGAATTTGTCCCTCGCGTTCCAAAGCCACCGAAGCCGCCAGACAAACCAGACTACGGGTTTTCAAGTCCAGACCGGGCCGCGACCACACTTCGCCCAACGCGAAAGCGGTAATATATTTCTCAACATCAACGTTAGCCGTCTTCCAAACATTACGCATCTGCTCGGTGTGCGCCTCACCCCAAAGCTTGTTCATAGTCTCAATGCCCTGCTCATAGTTTCCGATTTGTTTGCTTTCGTTTTCGCTCATTTTTGCCCTTCTTTTGCCTTAATTCTTCAATAATCTACCAAGTAGGAAAAATCCCGGCTCATAATACCATATTTAGCGTCCCAACCCAATCAATAATGATTATTATTAAGTATTCGTTAGCAATCCGTAAACGATGTTGACACAGGCTTAATCTTAACTTATAATACTCTCGTAAACTAAAATATAAGCACAAAATTATTAAGAAAGGGTTTTATTCAAAATGATTATTGAAGCTGTTCAGGATACTTTCGAGAGCGAAATTGCCAAAGCCGAAAAGCCGGTAGTAGCCTATTTCTGGGCCACCTGGTGCCAGTCCTGCAAGGCTATGGCCCCTATGATTGAATCTATTAGCAAAGACAACGAAGACCGCTTTCAGGTGGTCAAGGTTAATATTGGGGATAGCCCGGAATTGGCCGAGAAGTACGGCGTTATGAGTACCCCGACTATTATCGTTTTCAAAGAGGGTCAAAAGCCTAAAACCGCCCAAACTGGCTATGCCGCTAAAGCCTGGTTGGTAGAGGTTCTCGAAAAATACGTCTAAAAGTGCTGAGGACTGAGTAAACAAGTCGGAAGTATGAAGTAGAAAGTCGGAAGAATAAGAGTTTACTGCAATGAGTTGTATTTAATGTAGGACATCGCGCCGTCAATGGATAAAACCTCTGTTTAACAGAGTAGGCTCTTGGTAAAAAAAGAGTTTGAGAAAAGATAAAAAAGGGCCAACTTCCGAATTCGGAAGCTGGCCCTTTTCAGGTTTTTCGTTGATAGTTTAACTAGGGCGTAGGCGAAGGCGCAACGGTGGTAGTCGTAGCTGCTGCTGTAGTGCTGCTGGCGGTGGTGGCTGCCGCCGTTGTAGCAGGAACGGCGGTGGTAGCACCTGCTCCGGCTGTGCCGCCGCCTGTGGTGGTTGGTGCCAGAGTTGGCAAGGGCGAAAGCGGAATAGTCGGCAAGGGCGTTGGAGTAGGCGGTGCTACCGGCAGTTTGTCCAGCCAGCCCTTGATTGGTTCTAGTAAAGTTGGAGCAACCGTCCAGACTCGCCCGTCGTTATCCAGCTTTACATAATAAACTTTGGTAGCTGGATTTTGCGTACCAACTTGCAAAGTTGTTGCGCCTTTGGTCGGGCTAGTTAAATTTAGGCTAAAACTGGGCTTGTCAAGGCCATAATTTGCCAGATTATCGCCTTTGTCAGTGACAAGAGCCGTCCCTTTAAGGGTGTTAAGTTGCCCTACAAGGCTGGCGATTGTAAGGGTATCAAGTTCTACCGGGTTCGGCCCATCAGTGAACCATTTACCGTTGTCGAATTTGAAAGCTACCGTTTTAGCCGGGTCAGCTTGCCTTACTTCCAGTTTGGTAGGAGCGTCCGCGCCGGAAAAGTTCAAAATCGCCAATTGAGCCGCTTTAGGGTCGGCAGTAGGCGTGGCCGAAGCTGCCGTCGGCGGGGTGCTGGCGTTGTTTTGAGTTAGCAACACGGCTGCCAGTAAAGCCACGAAAACGCCCAGCAAAATTAAAGGAGTTCGATAACGTCGCATTATTACCGTCTCCTCCACCAAACCGCTAGACCGACAAACAAGACCAGCAAGGGCAAACCAAGAAAAGTAGACCAAAAGATAAAACTGCCCTGACTCTGGTTTACCGAGAAAGGTTTGAAATCCTGGTTACGCGGTGCAACTACTACTGTATCATTTTGTTCGGTCAGGTAGTTCACTGTATTCAGGAATACCAGATAATTGGCCGTACCGTTGGTAGGGTCGACCCCAACCCCTGGCGCGTCCGAGGCAAAAAGATAACTGCCAAACAAGGCCAGACGGGTTTTCAGATTTTGTGACCCGGCAGGTGGCTCTTTTGGCGCGTTTTCGTAAGTTGCCGCGACGGTTAGCGGCCCGCGCACATCCTTGCTTTGGTCAAAGGGCTGGTTCAAGTTTTGCAAATCAGTTTTGAGATAAGAATTAGCCGAACTTTGCAAAATTTCGGTATAGGTTCCCTGCAAATTCTGGCCTTTTTCTATGCTGCCAGATTGAGCCATCAACACAATCGCGCTTTGCAAATTACGCAAAATATCGCTAGTGCCAACGGTTTGCGGCACAAATACTAGCGGATTATTTGAGGCCCGACGCTGTGGGTCAACTTCTACAGCCAAACCCGATTTAAAGCTCAAATCGTATTCTTTCAAAATGTCGTTCAGGTTAGTACGTTGCTCGGTTGGCAAATTAGCCGAAGTTGAAAGCGGGTCGAACAGGAATAAAGCTTTGCCGCCCTGCTTCAAAAAGTTAATGGCGTTCTGCTTTTCGGTATCGCTATAGGGCGTTTTCGGCCCGCCAAAAATCAGCACGTCCGAAGTTGGGTTCAGCTTTAGTTGCTCGGTGGAAGTAATTGTGCCACCCGTCGTGAAGGTCAGCAAGTTCAGGGTGTCCACCTTGTAGTTATTATCGGTCAAGGCCGTTACTGCCCGGCCAAAAGAA
>JBBQGP010000308.1:0-4524 GCA_038323095.1 Chloroflexia bacterium
CGCCCGACAATATCTTTAATATTTTCGTTGAGGCCAAAGATTTCATGAATAATTACCACTCCCGGAAACGGGCCGTCGCCGTCGGGACGGGCTATAAAACCTTCGAGCCGCATCCCGTTCGATTGAAACGATATTATCTGCCCTGCCTGCGCCATATTCTTCTCACCTTCCTGAATTAAAAAAGCTTACCACCCAGACCTAAAGACTGGGAGAATTTTAACATATCTCAGCGTCTTTATGCTTTGTGATAAGCCTTCTAAAAGCTTTGGGTTAAATACTGGCTTGCAAAACTTTCTCAGGAGCAAAATCGTAGCGATTGCTGACCGGGACAATGTTATATTCCTGGCGAATTTCGTCCAGCGATTTATTCCACATTTCTTCCCACTTGGCGGCCTGAATGTGCTTCGCGGCTTGCCCCTGTTGCCAGCCCTTGCTAATAGAGTTTACGATAGGCTTGATTAACGGCATGTTGTGCATTACCCCGTGCATCAGGCCCGCCGAAACCAGAATAGCATTAAAAGCCGGGCCGGGCATTTGGGCGGCGTAGAACGATTGCAAGCCAACTTCGTCTTCAATGCTTGGGCCAAAGCCGGTCAACACGTGCCAAATATCATGGGTCTGGCGCATCCGCAGCTCGAAGTAAGCCAGCTTGTCAATTTGTGGCACTTGCGGGAAGAAATCGGGCGTAAAGCCGTTGTCGTGCATATGGCGGTAATAGGCGTAACCCAGCGTTCCCGGTTCGCAATTCGCCAAATCTTCGACTTTGTAACTGGGGGCGAGATACTGCTCGTCTAAAGCCTGCTTGATAGCCGGAGTTTGGCTGATGAATTCCAGTGCTTCAGCCCGCGCTCGTGGACTGATAGAGTTGAAAAGCCGTTCCTGCAACTTGAACACCAACACGGTGTCGTTAGGATTGGCAGCCAATTTGAAATAGGCTTGTACAAACTGAATTTTTCCCTTAGTTTCTTTGGCTTTGCTAATCAGGTTCATCATGTTTTCTCCTTGTTTACTAAGAATAAAAACTAACCAGTCAGTTTTTATGAGGTTAAATAAAAAGCGATTTTACGCTTTTAACAAATTATAATAAGTATTCCACATTGCCCGCCGCACCGCTTGCGGCTCGTCCAGATTGCCGACCATTGTATGTAACATTAGACCATCGCAAGTTGCCAGAATTACAGTGCTGATACTGGCAACATCCAGCCCGGCTTTTAGTTCGCCGCTTCGCTGGCCTTCTTCCAAAAGGCTGTAAACCAGTTGGTAGGATAGCTGATAAGATTTATCCTTGCTTCCCCAACCACCTTTCACCGGGTTATGTTCAAAATGCGATTCCAGCCCCAGTCGGAAGAAAATAAAATCTTCGCTGGTCAAAATAGTAATAAACTGGTCAAGTACGTTTTCCAGACGAGCCAAAACAGTATCACCGCGCTGGCTGGCTTCGTACAAAGACGTTATTCGGCGTTCAATAAAACTTTCGCAAACCGAGAAAAACAATTCATCCTTGCTTTTGAAATAAATGTAAATTGCCCCTTTGCTAAGTTTAAGATGGCGGGCAATATCATCTATCGTAGTCTGACGAAAGCCTTTTTCGGCAAAAACTTGAGCTGCTCCCTGAATAATTCTATCACGCTGCTGCTGTTCGTACTCGACGCTTACTTTTGGCACTTGCTTTCTTTCCCTTTGCTTTTCCGACCAATCTCTTCTAAAAAATGACTGGTCAGTTTTTATTTTAGCACTAATTCCAGTTCTGTCAATAACCTTTAATCATTTTTTCACACAAAACTAAGGAGGAAAATTAAAACCGCAAAGAAGTTTTTAATTTCTTTGCGGCTTTAAGCCAAGTTTTGCCTACCGTCCCGGTGTACAAATTGGGAGCGGGGTCACGGTAGCCGTCGCGGTAGCCACTGTCCCGGTTGGGCTGGGCGAGGCAGTAGCCGTCGCCGTCGCGGTAGCCACTGTTCCCGTTGGGGTAGCTGTCGCGCTAGGGGTAGGCGTAGCACATCTACCCGGCGTGGTAGCAACTGTGGTATTTATAATCGAAATGGTGGTGCTGGCCGGACGGGTAGTAACAGTTGGTGCAGTTGTATTAGTGGCAGTCGCCGTCGCCGCCGCCGTAGTTTTGGTTGCCGTCGCCGCGTTGGTGTTGGTGGCATTGGGTGCGCTGGTATTGGTTGGATTGGGCGCGTTGGTTGGATTGGGCGCGTTGGTGTTAGTGGGATTGGGCGCGTTGGTTGGGTTAGGAACTGGTGCAGCATTAGTGGTACTGGCGGGCGGGGCGGTATTAGTGGCGGTTGGATTGGGCGCAGGAGTGCTGGTAGGAGCGGCGGCAGCCGTTGCGGTAGCCTGACTTGCTGCCGTCACCGTTGCTGGAGGTTGGGCCGTTACCGTCGGGATATTCGGGTTAATTGTAATCGTGGGTACAAGGGTCGGCTGGACTACCTGAACCCCCTGCGGGGTTGGCAAAATTGTAATTGCTACAGGAGTATTGGTCGGCACCAGGGATGCGAGACTGGTAGCAGTTGGGTTAAAGGACTGATTAACCGTGCGAGTTGCCACCGCAAACAATACCACCGCGTAAATCACGAAAATAGCCGGGACGAGGATTAATAGCCCTTTAATGACGGTTGGTTGCCGTTGCCACCAGCTTTGTGGCCTGACCGGGCGCGGCGGCAACGGTTCAAATTCCTCTTCGTCATAATATTCATCCTCCTCATAAGGCGGAACAGGCTGGCCTTGCTGGGGAGGATAACCACCCGCTCTGGGTGGCGGCGGATAATCGTTATAGCCCGCGTTCGGTGGGTAGCTACCTTGCCCAGCGTTAGGTGGATAATTCCCCGGTCTACCGGGCTGGGCCGGAAATGCATCATAGTCAAAATCTTCCGGCGGTACTTGATTACCGTAACCCGGTGGCGGAGGCGGAGGGTAATTTCCCTGACCTTGCCCCGGCGTGGGGCGGGTCGGCGGATAATTTTCGCCACTGTCCGGGCGCGGATTTCCCGCCGGACGACTAGGCCGGGTAAAACCGTCATCTTCGGGCGGCAGATTTGGATTTGGATTTCTTGGATCAGACAAAAGCCTTTACCTCATTTAGGAATAGTTGTTAGAGAAGAAGTTGTTAGTTGTTAGAAAAACTGGAAGATTATCCTCTAACAACCGCCTGGGGTTCAAACCCCAATCTAAGTAAACGAAAGTACACTAAAGCGCACTAAAAATTCCCGTTTTTGTTCTTTTTATCTATTTTTCCAACTAACAACCAGATTTTTCTAACAACTAACAACTATTTCCCGTCCTTGACCATTGCCAAAAAGCGGTCAAACAAATATTGGTTATCTTGCGGGCCGGGTGAGCCTTCAGGGTGGTATTGCACCGAGAAAGCCGGAAGCGATTCGTGTACCAGCCCTTCGACTGAATTGTCGTTCAAATTGAGCAAGCTTACTCGCCAGCCGTCTTTGGTTGGGACGGTGTCAGCATCTACCTGAAAACCGTGATTTTGGGCGGTAATATAAACTTGACCGCTAATCAAATCCTTGACCGGGTGATTGCCACCCCGATGCCCGAACTTCAGGCGGCTGGTAGTTGCCCCAATCGCCAGACCGAGTAATTGATGCCCCAGACAAATTCCAAAGAACGGCATTTTTCGAGCCATTAAACCCTGCAAAGTTTCGATAGTTTGCTCATTGCGTTCGGGGTCGCCAGGGCCAGGAGAAGTAAAGACGGCATCCGGCTGCAAGGCCAGAATATCTTCCAGCTTTGAGTCGTAAGGAACAACTGTTGCTTCAATCCCGCGCCGGGCCATCGAACGCAAAATATTTTCTTTAAGGCCACAGTCTATTACGGCTACCCGCATACTGGCAGTTGGCGGCAAGCTTTCAAAGGGGCGGGCGGGATAGCGATACAAACCGGGCGTGGTTACATCGGCCACTACATTCTTTTGACCCGGCATTAAAGTATTACGGGCCATTTCCACGATTTCACTATCAGTTTGACCGGGCTGAGTACGCACGATTACCCCACGTTGCAAGCCCTTGCTTCTCAAATGGCGGGTTAGAGCGCGGGTATCAATCCCTTGAATGGCCGGAATATTATGCTTTTGCAAATAGCGGTGCAAACTGGTTTCGGCTCGCCAGTTGCTCCATTCCGGATTGTACTCACGCACAATCAGACCGCTAATCCAGGGTTCACGCGATTCGTCATCAAGCGGGGTTGTGCCGTAGCTACCGATAATCGGATAAGTCAGGCAAACAATTTCACCTCGATAAGAAGGGTCGGTGCAAATTTCCTGATAGCCGGTCATGCTGGTATTAAATACTACTTCGCCACTGCCCGATGCAGGTGCGCCAAAGCCAAACCCGCGAAAAATCCGGCCATCTTCAAGGGCCAGCACTGTCGGGCCGTTTAATTCTGCTTCTTCGTGGGGGGGCTGGTCTTGCACCTGAGCCGTAATATCACCCGACAACACTTCCACTTCTTCCAGCCTGGTTGTCATCAAACTTCTCAAACCTCTCTCAAAACTTCAACCGTAGC
>JBBQGP010000309.1:0-4417 GCA_038323095.1 Chloroflexia bacterium
CTACCCTTCCCCGTTAAGCTATTGTTACCAGGCTTCGCCCAAATCTGGCTTGACGTAGGTATCTTGAGCCTTGCCGCCAGTTTGAATCCGGGTTTCACCGCAACGTCCGGGCGTGGGAAAAACCTTGCCGGGATTGCACAAGCCGTAAAGGTCGAAGGCATCGCGCACCCGCCGCATAATCCCCAAATCGCCTTCGTTAAAGACAAAACACATCATATCGCGCTTTTCCAGGCCGATGCCGTGTTCCCCAGAAAGCGTTCCGCCCAATTCGGCACAAAGCTTGATAATTTCCTCACCCGCCTTGACCGTTCTTTCGACTGCTCCCGGCACATTCCCATCGAACATTACCAGAGGATGCAAATTGCCGTCACCCGCGTGAAAAACGTTAGCAATTGGCAAATCATATTTTTTGGAGATTTCGCCAATCGCCGCCAACACCTTCGGCAAAGTCGAGCGCGGAACAACCCCATCCACTACGTAGTAATCGGGCGAAATCCGGCCTACCGCCCCAAAAGCTCCCTTGCGGCCCTTCCATAAAGCCTCGCGTTCGGCGTTATCTTTGGCAATTCGGAAGCTTAAAGCTCCTTCTTCCAGACAAATCTGCTCAATCGCCTGCGCCTGTTCTTCCAGAGCAAGCGGAAAGCCTTCACATTCCACCAGCAAAACCGCTTCGGCATCCAACGGGTAGCCCGCGTGCGTGACCGATTCTACCGCGCCAATCATGAGCTTATCCATCATTTCCAGTGCAGCAGGCACAACCCCGCGCCGGATAATGCTGGAAACGGCGTTGGAACATTTTTCGATGCTATCGTAAACCGCCAGAAAAGTTTTTACGCCGGGGGGCAAAGGGGTAAGTTTTACGGTTATGCCAGTCACAAGGCCAAGCGTGCCTTCGCTCCCCACAAACAGCCCACACATATCGTAACCCGGCATATCGGGAGCTTTACTGCCGTAAGTGCGAATTTCACCATCAGGAGTGACCACTTCCAAACCTAAAGTATGGTTGGTAGTTACGCCATACACCAGGGTATGCGGGCCGCCCGAATTTTCGCCAACGTTTCCGCCAATAGTGCAGGCTTTCTGGCTGGACGGGTCAGGCACGTAGTAAAGGCCATAATGGGCAACCGCTTGAGAAAGATGCAGATTTACTACTCCCGGCTGAACCACCGCCCGCATATTTTCGGCATCAACTTCCAAAATTTTGCTCATCCGAGTGAAAGCGATTAGCACCCCACCCCGAATCGGTATCGAACCGCCTGAAAGTCCCGTTCCTGCCCCGCGTGCGGTGTAATAAAGCCCTTCGCGGTTGCAGTAGCGTACCAGTCCGGCGACCTGTTCGCTAGTAGTGGGGAAAACTACTGCTTCGGGTAAATGTTTGTCAATCGAGCCATCGTATTCATATAATTTTAAATCGTAATTTTTCCACAATACCCCGTCTTTACCAACAATCCCCGCTAAATCGCGTACCAGCTTTTCACGATTAATTGGGGTATTTTTGGTTTCCGGCAGATTAGTTGTAGTCGTTTCGTGGCTCAATGTTTGCATTTTTTTAACTCCTCAAGCAGATTTCTAGCAGTTTTGATTTTAGTTTTAATTTTAGATTATTGGTCGAAGTTCTGGTTTAGCTCTTTTAGTTTCTCAAGTGCAAAGTTTAACAAATTCAGCCCCGCCTGTAAATCCGATTCGTATGAGAGAGTGACAAATAATTTTGGATTGATGTAAACCGCCCTGAAATGAATTTCGGGCTAATGCACAGGAAGTTGGTTAAAACCAACTAAAGGGTTATCCCGCTGTATAGTGGTTTGGTCTATTGGCAGAGTAATATTCTACAAGAACCGCTTTTTCCCCCCTTGGGACATTGCTCCGCCAATGGATTTCTGACTACCACTAATCAAGTTAGATTTTTACAGTTGGTTTCAACCAACTTGCGGTATCTTAGCCCGAAATTCATTTCAGGGCTAGATTACCACTCCACTCACAAAGTAATAAAATTCAAATTGTTTGTAAGAAGGATTTCCAATCCCGATTTTACCCAAACCCGTCTTTATCGGGATTGGAAATCCCTCTTACAATTTCACAATCTAACAAAAAACCTTTGCCTGAAACAAACTATTCGGCTTCGATAACGCCCGTAACTGTGCCATCCTTAGCCATTGAGCAAAGAGCTTCCGGGTCGCACAGCACTTCTACCAAAGTGGGGCGACCACTTTCGACAGCGCGACGTACTGCCCCAACAATATCTTCGGGTTTTTCGATGGTTTCGCCACGTGCGCCCATAGCGCGGGCGATGGCGGCAAAATCCGGGCCGCGTTGCTGGAAGGCTTGCGCTTCGGTATTGGTATAGGCGATTTCGGTGGAAATATAGCGTTCGCTGAAGTACCAATTTTGCTGCTGGTGAATCAGGCCGAGAATACCATTGTTTAGCACAAAGATAATTACCGGGATATTGTGCTGCACTGCCGTCGCTAAATCCATCAGGCTCATCTGAATCGAGCCGTCGCCGACCAAATTACAGGCCAGACGGCCCGGTTTGGCAACCATTGCGCCCATTGCCGCACCCAGACCCCAGCCCATCGTACCCGCGCCGCCCGTAACCATATAAGTACCCGGCTCGTAAATTTCAAAAAGCTGACCGCTCCAAATCTGGCTGATACCGCAATCGTGGGTTACGAAAGCATCACGCGGCAGACCCTTGCGTAAGTCGGCAATGGCACGTTGGGGCTTGACCGGGATTTGGTCAAAATCAGTTTTGCGGGCCATGGCCTTTTTATCTAGCTGCAATTGCTGGATACGTGGCTCGTTCATAAAATCTTTGTCCACGCCTCGCCCCTTGAGTTCGGCAATCAGGCCACGCAAGAAGCTTTTTAGGTCGGCGGCTACTCCCAAATCGGTAGGCATGGCCTTGCCAATTTCTTTTGGGTTCAGGTTCACGTGAATAACCTTCGCGCTATGGGCGTAAAGTTCGGCTTTCCCAATGTGGCGGTCTCCCCAGCGATTGCCCAGACCCATAATCAAATCCGCTCCCAACAAAGTTTTATTGGCAATCGGCGTATTAATCATCGTTCCGCAGTTACCAACGGCGAGGGGGTGGTCTTCCGGCATCGAGCCTTTGCCCATATAAGCGGTAGCTACCGGGATTGCGCCCAATTCGGCCAGTTCCCGCAGTTCTTGCCAACATTCGGCCAGAATTACGCCGCCACCCGCCACGATAATCGGGCGTTCGCTTGCCATTAACATATCGACGGCTTGCTTGATTTGCATGTCACTCGGCTGAGGGATAATTCGCTTTTCAACCGCCCATTCTGGCAAATACTGCAAGAGCAATTCTTTGGGCAGTTCGTAATCCATTTCAAGCATGGCCGGGTCAATCTCGATTTCGGCATCCTGGACGTTCAAGGGCAAATCGAGTAGTACCGGCCCCATCGGAGGGGTAAGGGCAATTTTGAGGGCAAGATGAGCCACTATTGGCATTTCTTCGGGGGTGCGCGGCTGGAAAACGGCTTTAGTGACAGGGCGGACGATTTCAGGGGTGGGGGCTTCCTGGAAAGCGTGCGTACCAATCATATGCGTAGCAACCTGCCCGGTCAGGGCAATCATCGGAATAGAATCGAACCATGCGCCATATAGCCCGGTAACGAGGTTAGTGCTGGCCGGGCCACTGGTGACACCGCAAAGCCCCACGCCCGGCCCTTTGGCCCGGCTGTAACCTTCGGCGGCAAAAGCGGCGGTCTGTTCATGGCGCACCACAAAGCTCTTGATTTTGCCGCCATCCCGGATAGCATCAAACACGGGCAGAATAGCCCGGCCCGGAATACTAAAGATTGCCTCGCAACCGGCGTTCTCGAAAATCCGAACCAGTGCCGCCGCCGCCTTCATCTTAACAGTAGTTGCCTTTACCGGCCTTTCCAGTTCTAACGTCATTTTCCTGTCCTCTTGCCTTTCCTAATCCAAATTCTTTTTTCACGATATGGGAATATATTTCGATAGGTAAAATATAGCGCATCTTGAAAACTTTGTCAATAGGTGAAAAAGAATTTTAACGCTTTTGCCTTGAATCTTCCTGAAATACTTGACAAAGCCTCAAATTTGCTATATTCTTAACCAAGAGTTTTCACATTATGAAATATTCACGAAATTACGAAAGGCAAAAGCAATGCGGGGCAGGCCCAAAAATATTGCACTGGTAACAGATAATACCCAGCCGGAGGAAGTTGGCAAAACTACCGTGCAATCGGTGGAGCGCACACTTGATATACTGGAAGCTCTGGCGGAAGCAGGTCGCCCGGTAACGCTTTCTGATTTGAGCCATCAGGTAAATTTGCACGTCAGCACCGTTCATCGTTTGCTGGCAACTTTAATCGAGCGAAATTACGCCCGCCAGGATGATAACACCGGGCGTTACCTGATTGGCCCGCGC
>JBBQGP010000310.1:0-4341 GCA_038323095.1 Chloroflexia bacterium
ACAAGAATTAGTACGGCCTGAGTAACAACCGCCTCTTATTATAACATACGCTTTTGAACCCTGGTCGAAATCAGAAAAAAGTGACGCTTATTTTCGGGGGCGAATCCGGCGCGAAACGTGTTGGAAAAGGTGGGCCAGCAAGCGGCTTTCCTCACGGCGGGGAGCAGCCCGCAGCAAAATTGCCCGCAAGCGCGACATAGAATAGGTCATGCGCTCGTCGGTAGTGTCGGGGTGCAGGGCGCGGAGCATATCGGACAAAGCCCTGAACATTTCTTCACGGTCTGTGCCGTTTGCAAAATTGGCATCTTCGGCTAGAGCGGCTTCCAAACTTTCAAGGGTGGAGGGCATATCGCCCCAGCGCGGCGGCGCACCGGCAGGACGCGGTTCGGGGTTGGTAATAACGGGATGTTCGGCAGGATTAGCTGCCATCCATAATTCGTAAGCCACCACCAGCGCGGCTTGGGCCAGATTTAGGGAACTGTTCATCGGGTCGGTAGGAATGGTAATCAAATTATGGCACAAATCAAGGCTTTCGTTGGGCAAACCGTTATCTTCGCGCCCAAAAAGAATTGCCAGAGGCGTTTCCAAATTAGCTTCAGCATATTGCAGCAAATAAGGGGCAATTTGTCGGGGAGTAAGATGTTCGCGGCGCGTGCCACGTTTGCGGGCGGTTGTCCCAACCACAAAGCCGCAATCAGCAACAGCTTCTTCAAGGGTTGGGAAAAGCTGGATAGCCGAAATAAGCGGCTCGGTATGGTGGGCAATTCCTTCGATGCGGTAAGGGTCGTAAGCTGCTTCTGCCGGAGCGACCAGCCGCAAGCGACGCAGCCCGAAATTGCTCATCACCCGTATCATCCCGCCAATGTTTACCACATCCTGCGGCTGGTACATCACTATTACAATATTATGTAAACTCCTCATCCTACTCAACCAGCCGCGCCCGAATTTTCTCTAAAGTTTCCGCACTTACTCCGGCAGCTTTCAGGTAAGCTTCCGCTCCGCCAAATTCGGTTTGCAAATATTGCAGGGTTTGCAGCATTGTTTCAGCATCCGCGCGCATCAGCCGTTCGTGCAATTCGGTATCCAGCTTCATCCGGGCGGCATCGGCCTTGAAATTTTCCCTTGCTGGCTCAAGATAGCGGGCGGTCAAGGCATAATCTTCGGCAATAATTTCGGGCGCGACTTTCGCCAGCGACAAATTCAAGGCCGCGACCATACCAGTACGGTCTTTGCCTACCGAGCAATGAAAAATGGTTGGTGCATCACCCGCCGCGATTGCTTCGATAATAGCTTTAAGTTGACCGCCACATTCTTGTAAAATCAGGCGGTTAATATCAAAAGTGTTTTCAACTCTTTTATAAAAATTACGGGCCAATTCGTAAGTATAAACCGGCAAATTAGCGTAATGTACTTCGGGATGTCCAGTGAAAACGTGAGGCGGGTTATCTCTTTTTAGTTCGCCGGGGTCGCGCAAATCAATCACTGTTCGCACGCCATAATCCAGCAAAAGCTGCTGGCTGGCCGGAGAAAGAGCGCGTAAATTATCGCCCCGCAAAAGAGTTCGCCAGCGCGTCGTTTTGCCGTCCTGCGTTGGGTAGCCACCCAAGTCGCGGACGTTATAAGCTCCTTCTACCCCAATATAACGGCGGCTATGTTCGTCGGCGTAATTCTTCATTAGTCCAATTTTCCTTTAGTCGAAGGCAAGGACGTGCCAACTATCCGGGCGGCATCCCGCAAAGCCTGAGCAAAACTTTTGAAAACGGCTTCCAGCACATGATGTGGATTTTTGCCCCGCAATTTATCTACGTGAACAGTTAGGCCAGCGTTAAAAGTTAAAGCGCGGCAAAATTCTTCGATTAGCTGGCAATCAAACTGCCCGACCTTATCCGGCAACCCTTCCACTTCGTAAACCATAAATGGGCGGCCTGAAATATCGAGGGCGGTTCGCACCAGAGCTTCATCCATCGGCACATAAGCGTGGCCGTAACGTTGCAAGCCAACTTTATCGCCGAAAGCCTGCTTCAAAGCCTGCCCAAGCGCAATCCCCACATCTTCCACCGTGTGATGGTCGTCAATCCAGGTATCACCCTTCGCCTGAATTAGCAAAGTTAGCCCAGCGTGCTTGCCAAAAGCGGTCAACATATGGTCAAAAAAGCCAATCCCGGTACTAATCTGGCTCGTACCATCGCCATCCAAATCCACTTCGACCACAATTTGCGTTTCCAATGTATCACGGGCTACCCGCCCCCGCCGGTTTCTTTCCAAAATCTCCCTCGTTCTCTTTCAGTATTAGTAAGTAGTCTTCTAAAATTATTCGACAATACAAGAGCAAGGTGAGAATTTATTAGCGGCCCTAATCGAAACTTTTATAGGTCAGCCTCCTTTATCAAAAAGCTTGGTCTAAATATTTACAATTATTCTATAATTAAGTAGGAACTACTTCCTGCTAAACTTAAAATCTACGCCAAGCAAAACCACTCTCACCTAACCCAACTTCTTTATTTGTCTTCAGAGCCTATGGTGCATTACCCGTCGCTAAAATAAACTCACTCACCTTATACAGCACAATAAAATCTCCTGGCTTACCACCCGTCCATATTCCTCCACTTCCAATCTGTTTCTTCAAGCTTTCGCTATAATATAACTCTACTGCTCCGTTTGGTGCGTTGTAAGCCCGTACAAAACTTGCATCCTTTGGCATTAACGTCATTGCCTCCGCCTTCATTAACTCTCTCCCCACTGCATTTTTACCGTACTGACGCGACAAGTTAAAGGTTTTACCCTCAGAAAAAAGAACAAAATACTTCTTATTATCATATGTAAGTCCACCAGTATCTGCTTTACCATGTAACACTTCCCAACTTGCCTTATCCAATCCTAGCCCACCAGAAACAAATCCTGTCGCTGCTGGTGCTACTGTAGGGGTTACTGTTATTGGTTCAGGCGTTGCCGTTGCTGGTTCAGGCGTTGCTGTTGCCACTGCTGTCGGAGAACTGACAATTGTCGGGGAACTAGTAGCTGTTGGTGCTGTGGTAGTTGTGGCCGTAGGAGCTATGGCAGTGGCGGTAAGCGGTAAACCAGCGCGTACCGTTGCACTCTTCTGCGCTCCTACCGTTAGATTTGCTGCTGCCTTCTCGGCATCATCCCTCGAATTACTCGCCACTTGTCCTAATTTCCCAAGTGCTGCTGTGTACCGCTTCACCAAATTTTCATCCAGCTTTCCGTATAACTCTACCACCAAATTTTCCACCGCCAAAAGCCATGCAAACTGCTCTGGCATACTTTCCACAGTTATTTTATACTGTAAAATTGTTATGTCCAAATCTGTCTTAGTGGCAAAACTAAAAATCTTTCCGCCTCTGTCAGCTCCGGCCGCTGGAATACTAAACCCCGTTGCTTCCACTACAAAAAAAGCCCGTGAGCCATAATCCTCTTTCTTTAATACCTTTACCTGTGTTAAATCCAATCCTGCTCCCTTAAAAGCCTCAAGCGCATCCTGACTTTTATACTTCTGAAACTCTCCTCCCGCCTTACTGGTCACTCCGTTCGTATTCGTCACTGGAACTGGTGTCGCCGTCGAACTATCTCCACACGCTCCTAGCATAAGTCCTATTACCAACAGAAAAACCAAACACCAGCTTTGTTTGATTGCGTACATACTCGACATAAACTTCGACCTTTCTAAGAGTGTATATCATAACTCTAAAGTACAAGCGTAAATCGATGAATAGCCAATCCTATCTTGAGGCTGAGATTTGAAGTTATTAAACAGGCTCTAATAAAATTAGCAGGTATTTTTAATAGCGTGTACCCTTCAGGTTAAGCCCCTTTAGTCCTTTTGCTCCGGCAAAGTTCGTACCGTGCATAGTTACGTCTTTGAAATCGGCATCAGTCAAATCGGCGGCATGAAAATCAACGCCACGAATTTTGGTCGAATGAAAAATCGCACCGTTCAAACGGCTATTGATGAACTTTACAGCGTGAGCATCGGCCAGCGAGAAATCTGCGCTTTGCAATTTCATACCGCTAAGATTTGCGCCCATTAATTTTGCCTCGCGGAAGCTTGCATTTGCAGCGTTTGAGCCGTGCATATCACAGCCATGAGCGTCGGCCCGGTCAAATTTTGCCCCCCGCAAATCTGCGCCTATAAAATTCGCGCCCATCAGATTGCAGCGTGTCAAATTGGCCCCGCGCAAATCTGCCCCAAAAAAGTTTACGGCGTGCAAATCCAGTCCGCTTAAATCGGCCCCACGCAAATCGGTTTTGGAGAAATTGGCCCGCCAAAAAAAGCCGAAGCCAAAACTAAAGCCGCGTAAACGGCTGGCTACCGCTTCCCGGTCA
>JBBQGP010000311.1:0-4327 GCA_038323095.1 Chloroflexia bacterium
CAGCACTATAAAAGGAGAAAATATGGCAGAGGCGATTAAAAAAGTGGGGCTGGTTGGCGCAGGGGCGATGGGTCAGCCGATGGCCGAGAATTTGTTAAAAAAGGGCTTTGAAACTTACGTTGTCGCGCACCGCAATCGCCAGCCCGTCGAGGAATTGTTGGCGCAAGGGGCAATCGAAGTTAAAAGCTATGCGGAAATGGCCGGGATGGTGGACGCAGTAGTGACGATGGTTCCCGACTCGCCGCAGGTGGAGGAAGTTTGCTTTGGCTCAAACGGATTGGCGGAAGGGGCAAAGCCGGGCTTGCTCATCATTGATATGAGTACCATTTCGCCTACTTCCAGCCAGCAAATCGCCAAAAAACTGGCCGAAAAAAGTATTCAAATGCTGGATGCCCCTGTATCGGGCGGGCCTTTCCGGGCCAAAAGTGGGACGCTGGCGATTATGGTGGGCGGCGATAAAGAAGTTTACGAGCGGGGCAAATTTGTTTTGGAAGCGATGGGTTCGCCTACGTTGGTAGGGCCGAACGGTTTGGGCGAAACCGTCAAAATGGTGAACCAGATTATTATCGGAGTGCTGATGCTCGGCTTATCCGAAGGGTTTACCTTTGGGGTGAAGGCCGGAGCGGACGCGGAAGCCTTGCGGGAAGTGCTGATGAACGCAACTTCGGCTAATTACCTGATGGACAAATGGTTGCCCCAAAACATGTTTAAGGACGATTACAGCCAGGGTTTTGCCAGTGAGCTTTTGCTCAAGGACTTGACCGCCGCCTTGAGCGCAGGCAAAGAAATGGGCGTACCTATGATGGCAACCGCTTTCGCCCAGCAAATGTATAGCCTGACCAAAAGTATGGGCTACAATCGCGAAGATTACAGCGCGGTTAGCCGGATTTATCAGGATGCCGCCGGTATTACCATCGCTACCGGGCAGAAGCGCGAACACAAACACTAATCGAGCTTATAAAGTTAAAAAGGCCGGAAGTCGGGAAAAGTTTCTTTCCGCCCTCCGGCCTTCTTTTTTACTTCTGAGCTAGTTCTCGATTGCCGCTATGAAGTTGAGGCGGCGATAATACTCAATGGTGGCGGCGCGAGGATTTAACTCTTGCCCATGTTGAACCAGATATTTCTCCAGTTCTTCCACTTCCGCCATACGTTTACGAGCTTCTTCCGCATTGTGGATACGATGCCCACTCAAAGCCGCTACCAGACGCAGATAGCGTTCCGAAGTTTTGCCATTCTTGGCGCGACCCCGGCGCAATTCCGCAAACAGAATAGCCGTTAGGCTAAAACCAGCCTCAAACAATTCTCGCCATTGCGGGAAAAGGTTCAAGGCAGCCACATCCAGCCAGCCTAAACGCGGCTCATCCTCTTGATTTCGCATCCGCGTTGGGACTTCCGGCATATGTAAAGTCCATTCTTTGAAATAACTATGACCAAACTTGGTCAACCACTCGCGGGCGGCCTGCTCAAGGCTCATGTCCCGTCCTTCGTACCAGGCTTTTTGCACCTGATATTCCTTAAATTTAGCCCATAAAACTTGGGCCAAATCGTTCGGGTAATACTTCCCGACCAGATTAAACACCCGCCGCCGGTACAGCTTCGGGTCTTCTTCTTCCGCTTCCAGATACGAGTAACGGCGTACATCTTCAAACCCGACATCGCCGGTTGAGCCTACCGCTACATCAAATATACCGTAGCCTAGTCGGGTCAGAAACTCTTTGTCCTGATGTAGTTCTACTGCGTTAATATCTCCACGCATTTTATTAGTTTCCTGACTTTTCCCAGCTTCTTATCAGCAGAAGCATCCCGGACAGCTACGTCCTTATGGTCTTATCACTGACTTACCATTATAAGACGAAATCGGCTTGTTAAAAGTTTCACTTTCGGGTGGGTCTTTAGTCCTATTTAGAATTCGATAAAACTGGCTGCTTTTTGGGCTAATTCCAGTGCGACGGTAGCACTTTGACCGGGGGCAAGGACGGTAACATGGCCCATCTTGCGTCCGGGTCGAGCCTGACTTTTACCATAAATATGCAGGTTTGCGCCGGGTACGCTCAAAGCTTGGGCTAATCCCTTTGGAATAGCCGGGCCAGAATTTGCCCCCAACAAATTGACCATTGCTGCCGGAGCAATCAAATCAGTCGCGCCAAGCGGCAAACCCAAAATCGCCCGCAAATGGTTTTCAAACTGGCTGGTCAGGCAAGCTTCAATAGTATAGTGACCGCTATTATGTGGGCGGGGCGCAAGCTCATTTATCAAAACCTGATTGTTGTGAGTTAAAAAAAGCTCTACCCCAAATATGCCAACCCCGTCAATTGCTTCGATAGCTTGGCGGGCGATACGCTTCGCTTCGACGGCAACCTCGGCGGAAATATCGGCGGGAGCAGTTACGCTATGGCAAATATGGTTTTTCTGGACAGTTTCAACCACCGGGTAAAGCGCAATCTCGCCATTTGTACCCCGCGTGACCATTACGGCCAATTCTTTGACAAAAGGGATAAATTGCTCGACCAGCAAAGTTCGTTCGGGCCAGCCTAATTTTTGAAATCCTTCTTCGGTATCTTCGGGACGCTTCAAAGTAACGTTGCCGCGCCCGTCATAGCCATTGCGCCGAGCTTTTAGAACGAGAGGCCAGCCGTACTTTACCCCAAAATTAACCACTTCGCCGGGAGTATCTACTGCTACAAAAGCTGGAACAGGTAGTCCCGCCGCCACCAGCGTTTGTTTTTGACGAGCTTTATCCTGAATTAAAGCCAGCGTTAGCGCACCGGGATAAACCGGGCGACCTCCGGCTTCCAGTCTTTGCAAAACATCGACATCTACAAATTCATTTTCAAGGGTAACTACATTACAGGCTTTTAATAATTTTTCCAGTGTTTCCAGTTCGCTCCATTTGCCTACGATTTCGTAAGCAGCGATGCGCCCGGCGGGGCTATCTTCTTCCGCTTCCAAAATAGCTACCTTTATATTTAAAGCATTAGCGGCCTCAACCGTCATTCGAGCCAATTGCCCACCGCCCAGAATACCAACGGTTATATTTGCTAAATCGCGCTCTACTTTCAAAATTTTGCCTCACTTTAATACTAATCTGGCAGTTTTAATAAAGATTTCAGCCAATATCTTACCACGAATGGTATTCAGGGGGTATGTTTCAGGGATATTCAGGGTTATTTTACTTAGTGAAATATTAGACTAAAGCCCTAGAAGAAATGTGATATATATCACTCAAATTGTTATACAATTTGCTAAAATAGGTTGTTGAAGAAATTGATGGTGTGAAGCGAATGAAATAAAAGGTGAGGCGGCAGTATGTCGAGTACGATAGATTTATTTAAACATAGTAATAATTATGAGATGTTTCTAGCGGGGCAAACTATTTTCAAGGAAGGCCAGTACGGAGACATGATGTATGTGGTCAAAGAAGGCGAAGTTGATGTTTTAAGTAATGGCAAAGTATTAGAACATTTGGTAGCAGGCCAAATTTTCGGCGAAATGGGGCTGGTGGACAAGGGCCAGCGCAGCGCAACAGTAATTGCCCGTACCAACTGCAAAATAGTACCGATAGATTCAACCAAATTTAATTTCTTGGTACAAAACGCTCCGTTTTTTGCTCTGCAAGTTTTGCAAATCATGAGCGAACGTGTGCGGCGGATGAACCAGAGTAAGGCAGGAAGCAATTAATACCAAATTAAGATTAAGTTGAATCAAAAAAGCTCTGTCAGATGCGCCTGACGAAATCGCAAAAATGTAAAAAGCCGGATTTTTGTAATAACAAGATAAGAAATTCTGTAACTAATGTTATAATCAGACGATAGCAAATTTTGCTATTTTGAATTGGCGAATTAAAGGTGAATATTTATCGGGGATAATTGCGAACCTTTCCCCAGGTTCATCAAAAATGGGAAAAAAAGACCAAACCGTGATGTATGTTGGCACTTGTTTGCTGACGATTGAAATTCCAGAGGCAGCTTCGCTCAAGGATAAACGGAGCGTTATCAAATCTATCGTTGAACGGGCTAAAAGAGAATTACGAATTAGCGCAGCAGAAGTTGGTTTGCTGGATGAGTGGGAAAGCTCCCAAATCGGCTTTGCGGTAGTTAGCAACAGTGCGGCTAAAGCTGACCAAATAATTGCGGGAGCGGTGAATTGGGTCGAGCGTAACTTGCAGGAAGGTATTTTGGGCGACTACCAAACCGAAATCGTGCGCGTTTTCTAATTAACCCGAACCGGGCGGGAGTATGTAATAATACACTCGTCCATACCAAATTATTAGCCCCTGTATGATAAAGTAAGCCAAAAGTAGGATAAGGACTGAGGACTGAGGACTGAG
>JBBQGP010000312.1:0-4270 GCA_038323095.1 Chloroflexia bacterium
CGTCTTCAAACACCCCGATTACGGTTTGACCCGTGCGGGTCGTGTCCATTTGACTCATTTGCTGAACTCCTTTCGTGTCTGGTCTATTTTATTAGAATATAGTACCCAAACACCTTGTTTTATTCCTTTCCTGGCTGCTCGCTTCTTTGAGCGAGTAAGCAAACATAAAGGTTTGCTCGTATATCTCATAGTAAAAGCAATATATATGCCATTCAAATTAAAACCTGATTTTGTACTCAAAAAAGGGAAGCCTTTCGGCCTCCCTTCTGCGTCTCTTTTTTTACAAAACTTAAAGTTTGGTGGCAAACTCCCTGCCTTAAAAGGCGGGGCTGATAACATGAAAACCGGGCTAAAGCCACCAGGAATTAGGCCAAATTTAGCCTAAATCTTTTCCAGCCCTTTAAGGCCGTTTTCATGTTATCAGCCCGGACATCCCACGTTTGGGAGATTACCCCCTCTAATACCAAGTCTGGAAAGATTATGTACAACAAAACTTACATTTAGCGGTAAGTGGTAAGGTGTAGGAGGGATTTCCAATCCCGCTTTTACCTAAATCCGTCTTTATCGGGATTGGAAATCCCTCCTACACGGGGGCTGGCTGAATTATTACACTTAGCCTTAAATAGCCGTTTTTATATACACGCCTCTTTAAGACTTGGTATAACAACTAATAACTAACAACTAACAACTAACAACTAACTCTTATGCACCGCTTCCAAATTCTCCATAGCGGCAATTACTTCGGCAAATTTAATACGCTGGCTGGTATCCAAATCCTGCTCAACTGATTGGCGCAGCTTCTCCACCTGAGCGGCTTGCTCCTTAATTTCTTCATCGGTAACTTTGCCGTCCTCCATTGCCCTTTGCCAGCTCATCATTTTACCGATTTGCTGGTCGAAAATCGGCTGCATCGT
Organism: Chloroflexia bacterium; assembly: GCA_038323095.1. GTDB lineage: Bacteria > Chloroflexota > Chloroflexia > Chloroheliales > Chloroheliaceae > L227-5C. The sequence continues at coordinate 915 of JBBQGP010000312.1, forward strand.
AGTCTGGCTAAACCAGCTTGGGGTCGTTGGGGCGGGTTGACTACCTACGGGCGGAAACCCGGTACTCATAGTTGGGGCATAATTGGTGGTTGGATTATAACTTCCGGCGGGTGGTGGAACGTTCGGCTGGTAGCCGGGCGTACCAACGTAATAAGGTAGGGCAATCTGGAAATTAGCGGGTTGCCCGGTACGCTGGTAAACATATCCCTGCAAAAATTCCCAGACTTTATTAGCCAATTCGCTTTGTTGCCACGCCCCATAAGCTGCCGTAAAAAGTAGTGGCGTAATAAGTAATGCTCCTACCGCCCCACTTACGATTTTATCGGTCCAGTCCGCTCCGCCCAGTTCCACCAATAATTTACCGTCGCCCTGTGGCGTAAAAGAAACGGTCAGGGCGTAATTCAGACCAAAAATACTACGTGTAGTGCTGGCTTTGCGGATTTGTAGAGTATAATGTCCGCTTGGGTCGCCAAAAGTGCGCCATTCAAATTCCTGCGCTCTAAACCAGTCAGCCAACGCATTGCCCAATTCTAGCGGGGCAAGGCCGTGTACCTCATAAAAACGAGCCTGGTCTGCCATTTAACTACGCTCCTTTCTCGCTGCTTGTTTCATCGGTTTCGTTCATCTCACGAGTAGTGCGTAATGCGCTCAAAACCGACCATTCCGAGAAAAATTCGGTCAGAGCCTCGTGTTGTTCAGGATTTACCACTGCTTCAAGTTCGCGCAGCAATTTGTTTACCTGCTCGGCGGCTTCGGCCAGATTAGAACCTGCGCCGCCTGTTCCTGTTTCCTGTGTCATTAATTCGTCTCCTGTTTGTTCTTACTTAATTCCTCAAATTTGTTTCGATTATTAATCCGTCATTTGTCCCGGCCTTCTAAATGTAAGACAAAGATTAAACTGAAAATGTTTCAAGCTGTATTTTTTATTATCGTAAATAGCACTTGTTAGAAAATGATTAATAAGCTGTTAATTTCTTCCTAAAGTTTCTCAAACTCCTGCTTGACAAAAACGCTGCTATTTTATAAGCTTCCCAGTATTACAATCGTTCGATTAGAAAGTATTGAGAAAAAGCTTGGCAAAAAGCGGAAGGCCCAAATATAACCCCGAAAAACCGCAGACTGAACCCAAAGAGCGTATCCTGATGTGGGCTTTACATCTTTTTCAGGAAAAAGGCTACGCGGGAGTTTCGATTCGGGATTTAACCGGGCCAGCTCAGGTTACGCCCTCAACCCTTTACCACCACTTCAAGGACAAAAAAAATCTGTACAAGGCCACCGTAATCTATACTCTTGAAGGTATCTTAATCGAACTACAGGAAGCGGGCCGTTTTGTAACCTTTGAACACCAGCTCATTGCCTTGCTTAGTACCTTTTACCGCCACCGTCATGCCAACGTCGGGGCAATGCTGCACGAAATGGCAACCAACGAAAATTTTGAGGTAAGCGATTTGCAGGAAGTTGGCGACCTGGTGAACGGACGCTGGCGCAAAGTGGTAGAACGTTTAGTCCGGCAAGCGATTAAGGACGGCGAGTTAAAACCGGGTAATATCGCTTTTTACACTCAAATAATTTTTGATACAGGCTTTGGCTTTGCCCGTTCGCCGCTCGGTAACTGGACGGGTTGGAGCGAGGAGCAACGTATTAAGGAAGTAGCCAAATTACTTTTAACGGGTTTCGGGGTCGAGAAATTCGCCAACTTTATTTAAATTGAGCTAAATACGCCTCTACTGCCCGGTCAAAGTGGACAAAATCGTGAGGTGGGGCGGGAAAATTACCAGCCTGAATATAACTTCGGATAAAATCGCTAATTCTGCCGTTTTGGGACGTTTTCAGGTTTTGAAGTATCAGCTTCATATATGGCCCGCCTTGCTCGTAAGCGGTGTTAGCCTGTGTCGCCCGGATTGCCCGTTCCCGGTCATATGCCACCCGGCGGTTTTCGACGCGCCACTCCTTGCGCTTTTCGTCCCATTCGGCAAAAGTATAGCTGGCCCGCCAATCGCCATCCAAAGGTAATCCGGCTGAACCGTTATTGACGATGGTCATGCCTTTGTGATAATGCAAAGCGGGGCGGTGGCTATGCCCCGAAATCCATAAGCAGCCCGGAAAAAGATAATCCTGAAATATTTCTTCAAGCTGCTTTTCGCTTAATTCGGGGTAAAGGGCTTCCATCTGGCGGCGGGGTGAACCATGTACAATCTTGATTTTGCGATTTTCCGGCCCGTCAAATTCGGCATTTAGCGGCAAATTTTCCAGCCAATGCAATTCGGCCTGGGTTAATTGGCGGTACGACCAGATAGAAGGAGCGTGCAAGACCTGAAAAGGAGCAGGCGGGCCGCCAACCTGGGCGTAGCGGGCCTGCTCCAAAATATAGCCTTCGTGGTTTCCGGCAATTATTTTGGCGTTGGGGATGGCTCGAACCATTTCAAGGGTTTCGCGAGGGAAGGGGCCAACGTTCAGAAAATCGCCGTTTACAATAATTTGAATATCCCCACCAAGCCGCTCAATATCTTCTAAAATGGCTTCCAGCGCGGGCAAATTGGAATGAACATCCGAAAAAGCTGCTAGTTTCAAAACTTGCCTTTCTACTACAAACCCAGATAGGCCCGTTTGACCCTTTCATCTTGCAGCAAATCCTGTGCGCTACCGCTCAGGGTCACATGCCCGGTTTCCAGCACATAACCCCGGCTGGCTTGTTCCAGCGCAGTCTGAACATCCTGCTCGACTATCAAAATAGTTGTCCCGGTTTGGTTCACCTGGTCAATAATTTCAATCAGGCTCTCGACAATAACCGGGGCAAGCCCCAAACTTAGTTCATCAATCATCAAAAGTTTGGGTTTAGCCATCATGCCGCGCCCGATAGCCACCATTTGCTGTTCCCCGCCCGAAAGCTTGCCCGCCAGCGAAGTTAGCCTTTGTTTGATACGCGGGAAAAGATTTAGCACCCGTTCCAAATCCGCTTCGATTTCGGGCTTGTCGTTACGTAAAAAAGCTCCCATCAGCAAATTTTCTTTAACCGAAAGCGCACCGAACAAGCGGCGACCTTCCGGCACGTGGGCAATCCCGGCCTGGACAATTCTTTGAGTGGGCGCACCCGCAATATTCTGGCCGTTAAAATAAATCGCACCACTACGCGGGGCAAGCAAGCCGCTTATGGTCGAAAGGGTAGTGCTTTTGCCCGCCCCGTTCGAGCCAACCAGCGCGACAATTTCGCCCGAATAAATCTCCATGTCCAAATCCCACAAAACCTGCACATCGCCATAGGCTGCGTTGACCTTTTCAATCTTCAAAAGCGGTTCATCAGTGCGAAGCGGGGCGCGGACGGCTGCATCATGTTTTTCGTTAGACATTTGGCCTCT
>JBBQGP010000313.1:0-4251 GCA_038323095.1 Chloroflexia bacterium
TAGGCTGGGCCTTCTTTTTTGAGGTCGGCGGGTGCAAGATTAACCGTAATGCGCTGCTGGGCCGGAAAGCGCGACCCACTATTTTTGATGGCCGAACGCACCCGTTCGCGGGCTTCCTGCACCGCCGCATCCGGCAAGCCCCCCAGTGTAAAACCGGGCAAACCTTGTGCGGTAATATCCACTTCTACCTCAACCAATGCCCCTTCCAGACCGATTACGGCGCAACTTATTACCCTGGCTAACACGGTGGTGTCTCCTATCTACTTTTTTTGATTGTTGCTGAAATTTTACTTCGGGGAAATCTATCTCGTCCTGTTTGGGTAGAGCGAGAATATCACATTGTTATAATAATCCTAGCTTGATTAGCCGTCAAGTATATCCTGACTTTGGGAGAAGGAATGGGCGATAATCGTTCGGAATGGACGTGTTAAAAACAGGCTTTAGGCTCAATGAGTTGAACTATTTCAACTCGAATTATCTCGAACCTCTGGCTTTTGGTGTGCTATAATCAATTTGTAAGTTTTTGAAGTTCAGTAGTATTTGATGAGTAATTAATATGACTTTATCACCTGCCAGACCAGATAAACCAGCCCCACCGCGTGAATATAATTCGCGCTGGCCGAAAGATAGTTTGGAAGCTTACGCCCGTTATCGCGGGCCATACACAGTTTATAACGCTACAATTTTGTTGCAGGAGGAGCCGCTTGAAATTTACAATGGGTGGCTGGTCTGGCAGCCAATGACCGATTTTAAAGAACGCCGTATTAACGCCATTATTATGGTAATTCTGGATTTAGCCGCCCGGTTTGCTCACTTCGGTCAAGCCTACCCCGATCAGGTCGAATGTTTGCTGGCAAACGAAGACATAATCAAGCCGGATATTTGTCTGGTTTCGACAGAAAAAGCCGATAAAGGCATAATGTCCACTGACAAAGACGAGCAGCATTGGGTAATCAAGGGTGGGCCGGAAATGGCGGTAGAAGTTCGTTCGCCGTCCAATACCCGCGCTGAAGAAGCCCTCAAACGTAGCAAATATTTCGAGAACGGCACTCAAATAATTTGGGACGTAGACCCGGTAAAACATAAAATTTGGGTCTACCGGGCCGAAAACCCGACCAAAAGCAAACTGTATGTTGAAGGCGACACAATTGATTGTGAACCATTTCTACCCGGCTGGACGCGCCCCGTTGCCGACTTTTTCGATTTAACTTTGACTACCGAGCAAATGGTCGGGGAACCGGCCCAGCAATGGCGAGCCGAAAGCCGGACTGAGGGGCTGGAACAGGGTCGGGTCGAAGGCGAAACGCAAGCTCTGCAAAAGGTCATCTTGATACAGGCGCAATCCCGCTTCGGGGCAGAACTACCCGCCGACCTTGAGCAGCGTTTGAGCGACTACAACACCGAGCAATTGCTAAAGCTGGCGACAGCCATTACAACTACCGCCAGTTTTAAAGATTGGTTAGCGGCTTTCCCTGCTTAACTACTGAGTTAGCAGTGCAGGCCATAAATCTTTCCAGGGGTTGACCACTTCATAAGCGGCGGCAGCCCTTAAGACCATCGGGTCATCTAAATGCTTACCTATAATTTGCAAGCCAACTGGCAAGCCATCATCGGTAAATCCGGCGGGAACGCTGGCGGCGGGTTGCCCAGTCATATTAAGCGGATTGCAAAAACTTAGCCAGCCGGGATAATCGCTCGGCCCTGCTTCGTTTAATTCAAAAGCGGTTACAGCCAAAGTCGGGGTTAAAACAAAATCATAATTCCGCATATACCGCCACATTTTGTTGGTAACATCCTGCCGCACTGCCCAGGCATCGCTAAATTCTTCCGCTGTCCAGTTATAATCCAGTGATGTAAGAATACGCGGCAACATCACCTCCCGGTATTTTTCGGCCAGCTTCCGCATCCCCCGCAAATCGCTATCCCGCCAAACCATTGTCCAAAAAGACTGCCCAACGTTCGGGAAACCGGGGTGCGCTTCCTCGATTTCGCAACCGAGCTTATCCGCAAAAATTTGTACCGCCTGTCTCACCACTTTTTGAACCTGTGAATCTACTTTCACCCAACCCCAGTCAGGACTGAATCCAACTTTGCAACCTTTCAGGGAGGCGGCTTCTGTTCCTTTGCGGGCTTCTTCCTTCCAATCGAAATTAGCCGAAGGCAAGGAATGGCGGTCACGGTCATCCGGCCCGGCCATAACCGAAAGCATCAGGGCGGCATCCTCCACTGTGCGGGTCATTGGCCCGATATGTTCCAGCGATTCCCAGCTACTCGCGCCCGGTTGTTGTGGGTCGCGGCAACCCGGATAAAGCGGTACGCGCCCAAAAGAAGCTTTCATAGCAAAAATTCCGCACAAACTGGCCGGAATCCGTACCGAGCCACCGCCATCGCTGCCCACCGAAAGCGCAGCCATGCCCGCCGCGATTGCCGCACCATTGCCCGCGCTCGAACCGCCGGAAGTCCGCTCAGTATTCCAGGGGTTGCGGGTGGTCGGGAAAAGACTGTTATGCCCCGCCGCCATATAGCCGAACTCAGAACAATTAGTCTTGCCCAAAATAATCGCGCCAGCCGCTTTCAGCCGTTCGACCACCACATCATCTTCGTCCGGGATAAAATCTTCATAAGCTTTTGAGCCAAAAGTAGTCCGAATATTTTTGGTGACAATCAAATCTTTGATAGCGACGGGTACACCGTGTAGAGGCCCAAGCTCATCGCCACGCATTATTTTTGCTTCAGCTTCTTTAGCAGTAGCACGAGCTTCTTCCTCGATTAAGGTACAATAAGCGTTCAAAACCGGGTTATACTTATGAATATGGGTTAGCACTCCGTCCAGCACTTCCAGTGGGGAAAGTTCTTTTTCACGGATAAGTTGGGCTTGCTTCGCTCCGCTTAATTTCCAGATTTCGTTCAATAAATTTCTCCTGAATAAATCAATTTGGTATTTTTTCGAGATTAACACACTGCTAAAAAGTAGGCAAGATTCAAAGTTGTAAGAAATTTTCTGTGAACATTATAATTATTACCTATAGCGTTGCAGATTGACAGTTTTTTTATAGAAGCTTTATACTTCACCTAATGCTAATCGCGCATTTTGTGTTTTTGTTAAGTTTTTTTGAAGATTGTTCTGGAATCACTAATAAGCAAAATCTGGCTATTGGAGTTTGAGAGCTGGAACAAAAGAATTCGGAAGGTGAAAAGAGTTTTATGAGCCAAGTAAGCACTTACCCCGCCGGAGTGGAATTAACCGGGCCAATGAAGTCCGAATACAACGAAATCCTGACCCCCGAAGCCGTGGCCTTTGTAACCAAATTAGTACGGGAATTCAGCCCACGACGGGAAGAATTATTGCAAAAACGGGTACAGCGACAGGCTGAAATTGATGCTGGAAAATGGCCCGATTTCTTGCCCGAAACTGAAAATATTCGTAACAGTAATTGGACGATTGCCTCAACTCCCGCCGATTTGCAAGACCGCCGGGTCGAGATTACCGGCCCAACTGACCGTAAAATGGTAATTAACGCCTTGAATTCAGGCGCAAAAGTGTTCATGGCCGATTTTGAAGATGCCAATTCTCCTACCTGGGATAACAACATTCAGGGTCATATTAATTTGCGCGATGCTATTCGCCGTAGTATTAATTTTAGCAGCCCAGAAGGAAAAAGCTACAAGCTAAACAAGCAGGTCGCGACCTTGTTGGTACGTCCGCGCGGCTGGCATTTGACCGAAAAGCACATGCTGGTAGATGGCAAACCCGTACCGGGTGGGCTTTTCGATTTTGGTTTGTACTTTTTCCACAATGCCAAAGAACTTGTGAGCCGGGGAAGCGGCCCGTATTTTTATTTGCCCAAGCTGGAAAGCCATTTGGAAGCCCGCCTTTGGAACGATGTTTTCGTAATGGCCCAAAACGAACTGGGGGTGCCGCAGGGTACAATCAAGGCTACTGTCTTGATTGAAACCATTCTGGCGACTTTTGAAATGAACGAGATTTTGTGGGAGTTGCGCGAACACTCGGCAGGGCTGAACTGTGGACGCTGGGATTATATTTTTAGCACTATCAAGAAATTCCGCAATATGCCCGGTTTTGTACTACCTGACCGCGCTTTGGTCACGATGACCACTCATTTTATGCGCTCGTACTCGCTTTTGCTTATCCAGACCTGCCACCGTCGCAACGCCCACGCGATGGGCGGGATGGCAGCCCAAATTCCGATTAAAAACAACCCGCAAGCTAACGACGAAGCTTTTGCCAAA
>JBBQGP010000314.1:0-4197 GCA_038323095.1 Chloroflexia bacterium
TTCACTCGCCCAGAGAGTGGTGTTTTTTGGGCTACTCTCAGTTCCGTCCCGACAATCTTCCTCGCGGTGAGTGTTTCAATCCCCTTGAGCGGGGTGTTTTGGTTGCTTCACCTCAAGCACTTCTCCATTAGCTTTCAACAACATTGTTTCAATCCCCTTGAGCGGGGTGTTTTGGTTGCTTCCGTCATACTGGTTCTGATGACGATACCGTTCAGAGAGTTTCAATCCCCTTGAGCGGGGTGTTTTGGTTGCTTCTGCGTTACGGTTACACATGGTTACGGTAGTTTCGGGTTTCAATCCCCTTGAGCGGGGTGTTTTGGTTGCTTCGCCTTTTAAGCTAGGATTGTGGGAGAAGTTTTGCGAGGTTAATTCGCGTTTAGAGCGGTCATTTGGTAGCTTCGTGAATTTTCACACCAGGAGTACAGGGTTTATTTAAGTTTCAATCCCCTTGAGCGGGGTGTTTTGGTTGCTTCCGCGATGTCTGTAAAAAGTTGAGGAGTGATTTTTGACCTTTTGGGTCGTTTGCGCCGCTCCTGAGCCTTCTCACAGACCACTTTTTCTCTGGCTTTCTAGCACATTTGCGCTAGTTTTCGCAAACCCCTTTTCTGCATGGCTTGAGCGTGAGGTTTGCGAAAACTTTTTGAGTTCAAATTTACTATTTTTGCCGAAAACCGGGCCTTGTCAGGGATTAAAACCGAACTTTTTTAGGAGGTTTGCGAAACGACCCCGCTAATAGCCTGTTTTTCCACCTGCCTAGAGTTTAGCACAGCTTTTTATTTCGCGCAAGAGGCAAAAATCAATCAGAAGTGAACAAAGTCAAGGGTCTTGTGTTTTAGCAAGATAAGAGTATAATATGGACATTGTTAAGAAAGCATTATCAATAAGGGAAGTTAAGAGACATCGAATAAGTGCTGCCTGTTTCCTGCGCCGCAATCAAGTTTTAGGAACTGAATTTTAACCTGTAATTAAGTTAGCCGCTAAACCAACGGGGGTTTATTGGCTTTTAGCTAATTACAGCCTTTACAAGTTAATAGCCGTAAATGCAACAAGTAACTATCTCATTCCGATACCGTGACGTATCGGGGAGGAGGTTAATATGAAAAGCTACAGGACGGAACAAATACGCAACGTGGGCCTATTTTCGCACGGTGGAGCGGGCAAAACCTCATTGGTCGAGGCGATGCTGTTTACTGCTAAGGCGATAAACCGCCTGGGTCGGGTGGATGATGGTACAACCGTTTCCGATTTTGACGCAGACGAAGTCAAACGCCGGAACTCTGTAAACACCTCTGTTGCGCCGTGCGAGTGGAAAGATAGCAAGCTCAACTTGCTGGACGCGCCAGGGTTGGCCGATTTTGTCGGCGAAACTCTTTCGGCAATGCGCGTAGCTGATAATGCCCTCATTTTGATTGATGCCACTGGTGGAGTTGAAGTCGGGACGGAAATCGTCTGGAATCAGGCCGCCGAGCGCAAAATCCCCCGTTTTTTGTTCATCAACAAGCTAGACCGCGAAAACGCCAGTTTCCAGAACGCCCTCGAATCGGCTCAAGAAGCTTTTGGCCCAAATCTGGTCGCCCTGCAATTGCCAATTGGCAAGGAAAGCGGCTTTAGCGGCGTAGTAGATTTAATCGCCCAGAAAGCCTATATTTATAATAACAAGAGCCGCGACGGGAAATTCGAGGAAGCCCCTATTCCCGATGAATTAGTCGGACAGGCCGATGCCGCCCGTGAAAAACTGATAGAACGAATTGTCGAGGCCAACGACGAGCTAATGCTGCGCTATCTGGATGGCGACCTTATTTCCAGTGAGGAACTTTGCGCCACTTTGAACAAGGCCGTTGTGAGCGGTTCACTTGTGCCGGTATTATGTGGCAGCGCAACCCTGAATATTGGTGTTAGCCAGCTTTTGGATACGCTGGTACTGGCCGCCGCCAACCCGCTCCAGGCTCCCATTGAAGAAGGGGTCAAGTGCGAGGCAAGCGGGCCGTTAGCGGCTTTAATCTTCAGGACTACGGTTGACCCTTACGGCAAGTTAAGCTATTTCCGGGTTTACAGTGGCAGCCTTAAAAGCGATAGTACCACTTTTAACGCCAGCAAAGGCAAAGCCGAGCGTATCGGCCAGCTTTTCCACCCACGCGGCAAGGAGCAAGTTTCGGTACAGGTAATCGAAGCGGGCGATATTGGCGTAACAGTCAAGCTTCAGGATACTTCCACAGGCGATACACTTTGCGCTCAGGACAACCTATTGCGGATTGAAAGCGCGAAATATCCCTCTCCCCTTTTCCGGGCCTCTATCAAGCCCAAAACTAAGGCCGATTTGGATAAAATGGGTTTGGCCCTGAATCGGCTGGTAGACGAAGACCCTACGATTACGGTTGCCCGCGATGTTTACACCGGGGAAACGATTGTAAGCGGGATGGGCGAAAGTCACGTACAGGTCGCCGCCGAAAAGCTTTCGCGCAAATTTGGGGTAGAAGTAACCACCGAACTACCCAAAGTACCTTACCGGGAAACCATTATGGGTTCGAGCAAAGCCGAATACAAGCACAAAAAGCAAACTGGCGGTCACGGTCAATACGGTCACGTCTTTTTGGAAGTTTCGCACGTTGAGGAAGGCGATTTCCAGTTCACCGAATCGGTAGTGGGTGGTTCCGTGCCGCGCAACTATATTCCAGCGGTGGAAAAGGGCGTGCGCGAGGCATTGGGTGAAGGTTTGCTGGCGGGCTTCCCGGTAATTAATATCAGGGTGAATTTATATGACGGCAGCTATCACCCGGTAGATAGCTCGGAAATGGCCTTCAAGCTGGCCGCTTCCCAGGCTTTCAAAAAAGGGGCGCTTTCGGCTCGCCCGGTGCTGCTCGAACCAATTTACACCATAAAAGTAACTGTCCCCGATAACTTTATGGGCGATGTGATGGGCGACATGAACAGCGTCCGGCGAGGTCGGGTGCTGGGTATGGAGCAACTCGGCAACGGCTTCACCGTCATCGAAGCGCAAGCTCCTTTAGCCGAAATCCAGCGTTACGCCACCGATTTACGCAGCCTGACACAAGGGCGCGGCACTTTCGCAATGCAAATGTCGCATTATGAACAAGTCCCGCAGAACATTGCTGACCACGTAGTCGCCGACGTAAAACGGGAAGAAGCTTTTGTACATTAAAATTATTCTTGTATGATATTGCTCCGCCAATAGATTTTACCCTAACATCCACTGTTGGAGCAGTGTCCCACAGAAATTTGAACAAATAAAAAGGGCTGGTACAAAACCAGCCCTTTTATTAACAAACCTAGCTTGCCATTATTTGCTGACGCTTGCGGAGACGAGCCGTTGAACGCGGCTTGACTATCCGAAGCGGGGAAAAAGCATTTTTTGGTTTTGGAGTAGCTGGTAGCTGTAGCTGGAACTGAGGCTCTAGCATAGGCATATGATACTCAACCTCGTGCGGTTGAGTGCTGGTTTCCAGCAAAGGCAGATAATTGCGATAGCCCAGCAAAGCCGCCATTGCCGCGACGCTCTGGCTTTGGGCCGTCCGCCGATAAGTATAACCACCCATCGCTTTAGCCTCAATAACCAGTTCGCCTGGTTCGGGCAACAGGCAATGATGCACCCCACCGATACCACTCAGCATATCCTGATAGGCCCCGGTCATAAACACGCCCAAAATCAGCTCTTCGCCTTCCTTGACTTCGGGCAACCAGAGTGCGCCGTCCTCCTCCTCGGATTGATAAACATCATCCGAATCGCAAGTCAGGCCAGCCAGCCATGCCCGCCGTAAAGGTCGGTCATAGCCATTGAGCGGCAAAATAATAAATTGCTGTTTCAAGCCCCATGTATCAGGTAGCGAACTCATCAACGAACCGTTGATAACATACCAGTCTATGTCATCCTGGTGCGAAGGTTTAGCGACGACAACCTTATAAAAGTCGAACCCGTAAGCGGCGGCAGTATAGCGACCAAATTCGCCTACAATGTTCGGGTGAGAAATACCGTATTCCGCGCAAAGCTCCATAATTCCCTGCGCCAGCTCGTCGGCGAAAGCCTGATAATCGAATTTTAAATCGAGGCTATAAGGAACGGGCATCCCGCCGCCGAAATTAAACGACTGCATCGAAGGATAAAGCAGTTTTAGCTCGCAATATTGCCGGAAAGAAAGCAGTAAAGCCTTTACCCAATCCTGACGATTAGCCAATTGCGTA
>JBBQGP010000315.1:0-4075 GCA_038323095.1 Chloroflexia bacterium
ACGCTGTTTTTCCACCAGAGTCGGAGGTATTTTCGGCTCTGCAACTCGCGCCCTATGAGCAGGTCAAGGTTTTGCTGCTGGGCCAAGACCCCTATCATGACGATAATCAGGCACATGGCTTGTGCTTTTCGGTGCAACCCGGTATCAAGCCACCGCCTTCACTGGTCAATATTTACAAAGAACTGCAAACCGATGTTAATTTCAAAATCCCCAACAACGACTATCTTGTTTCGTGGGCCGAGCAAGGGATTTTGATGCTAAATGCCGTCCTGACGGTACGGGCGCATACCCCCAATTCGCACAAAAATCAGGGTTGGGAGAAATTTACCGACGCGGTTATCCGTAAGGTAAACGAAAAGGAAAGCCGGGTGGTTTTTGTGTTGTGGGGTGCCTATGCCCAAAAGAAAAGCGAATTGGTCGATACTTCCCGCCACGTCATCATTCAATCGGTGCATCCGTCGCCGCTTTCGGCCCGCAACGGCTTTTTCGGTAGCAAACCCTTTTCGGCGATTAACCGCGCCCTGACTGAATCAGGCCAAACCGAAATTAACTGGCAAATCCCGAATTTGTAGAAGTAGCAGGGCCGATTTTATGACATATTGCTCCGCCAGTTCGACCAAAATCTATTGGCGGAGCAATATCTTATAAAATACGAGTATGGGTAAAATCTATTGACAGAGCAATATCCTACAAAAATCCCTCTATCTCTTGTGGGACATTGCTCCGCCAATGGATTTCTTGATTAACCCCTATGCCAGGATTACTCGGCTCTCAAAACCTGACCATTGGGACGAGTGGCGGCGGTTTCGGCCGAAAGTTTGCCATCTTCCACCAGGGTTTGACCATTGACGAAAGTGTAAAGAATACCCTGCGCGTCACGGGTCAGGCGTGGCTCGTTGCCGGGTAAATCCCGTACTAACCGCTTTGGCCCGTCCATAATCGTTTTCGGGTCGTAAATCACTACATCGGCAAAGTAGCCGGGCGTAAGTTGGCCGCGTTCCTTGATGCCATAAACTCGCGCCGGAGCGGTAGTAAGCGAAGCCACCGCTTTTTCGAGTTGCAGCAACTTCTTATCCCGCACCCAATAGCCTAGCATCCGGGCGGTATAGCCTGCATCGCACAAAAGAGTTTGGTGTGCGCCCGCATCCGAAGCGGCGATAAGCGTGGCCGGATTGCTGATTAGCTCATGCACCATCTTTTCATCGGTGTTGAGCAAAGCCACATTAAACATAGTTCCCAAATTTTCTTCGACGGCAATATCAAAGAAAGTATCAACCGGGCTTGAATTGCGTTGCCGGGCCAGTTCTACCATGTTTTTGCCGCGCAAAGACTCGTAAGCCGGGGTTGCCGGTTCTAAAATTTCGACCATATCCCAATTGCCGGGAAAAAGCCGGGTCGGAAAAGTGCTGGCTTGCTCGGCAAAAGTTGCCCGGAAAGAAGCATCTTTGAAAATACCCGGCCATTCAGCGCGGGGTGCGGCAAACACACGCTGCCAGATGGGAAGCCCCTCGAAAGGATAGGCACTTTCCAAACTAAAATCCATTGTAAGCGGGAAGCAGCCGGTTTGCGGGTAAATGCCGAGTCCCTGTCGCTGGTATTCTTCGGTATCGTGCAAAATCTGGCGGTGGCGTTCCGGCTTGATGGGCGAGGACATCAGCAAAGCCCAGGTAACGGGTCGCCCTGAACGTCGGGCAAAATCAGCCATCCAATCCGAGCGGCCATCCTGCGCCGGAGTAATCTCGAACGTGCCGCGCCCGAAATGCCGGAACACCTCGATAATATCGTCAAATTCCTCCTGAGAAGCCTGACGGCTGGGCATGGGCTGGCCTTCGTCGTTCATATGGACGGTAGAAGTGGAAGTACCCAACCCGAACGCTCCGGCTTGCATCGCTTCATAAAAAAGCTGCTTGATTTTTTGGCGTTCGGTTTCGTTGGCGGCTCTTTGATAAGCTTCCGCGCCCATCGCGTAAACCCGCAAGGGACTATGACCGAGCAGCGTTCCCACATTTACCGCCGGACGGCAACGTTCCAGCGTTTGCAAATATTCGGGGTAAGTTTCCCATTCCCAGCGTATTCCGCTTTGCAAAGCCTTGAGCGACATACCTTCGACCTTAACCAAAGCCCGCATAGTCATTTCCCGGTCTGAGGGCTTGCAGGGAGCGATGGCAAAGCCGCAGTTGCCGATTACTACCGTGGTAATGCCAAAAGCCGAGCTGGGCGAAACGGTATTATCCCAGAGCAATTGGGCATCGTAATGGGTGTGCGGGTCAATAAAACCGGGCGTAACTACCAACCCGTCGGCCTCGATTATCCGCGCCGCGTCCCGACCCAGATTTGGCCCAATTGCCGCCAGTCTTTGCCCTTTAATCGCGACATCGGCAGTATAGGCCGCTTCGCCAGTACCATCCACTATCAGGCCGCCCTTGATTAAAACATCATACTCCACTGTATGTACCTCCTTTTAGTTTTACTTTGTGCTACTGTATACTCTTGTACTAAACTCTTGTACTAAAATCTGGAAAGGAATAAAGTAACTATTGAGCCAGCGTCAATGTAGGAGGGATTTCCAATCCCGATTTTACCTAAACCCGTCTTTATCGGGATTGGAAATCCCTCCTACACCTGAACTGTTACGGAATAAAATTATTTTGCCCTAGAATAAACTCTAATGCAAATTACAAAAAACTTTTGAAAACTCTGTGGTATCATTAAGTAAATCTGAACAAATTAGCGGTTTATTTGCTTTAATTCAATCTTAATCAATTCATTTTCTCAAATGGCTAGAAAAGAGTTCTCTTTGTCCGAGTTCATTTTCAAAAATTATAAAAAAGTTTGCGCCTCGCTTGGTTTAATCCTGATTTCCCTTTTGGTCTTGCTGGCGATGCCCAACGAGGCTAAAGCTGCCCCGATTTTCGTCAAAGTTACGGGTGATAAACTAACCTTGAACGGGCAGCCCATAATTTTTAAGGGCAGCAATTTTTACCCGCACGAAGGCCCCTGGCAATATTTTTGGACGCAATGGGACGGGCAGGCGGTTTACAAGGATTTGGCCCGCGCCGCCGAATTGGGCAATAACTGCGTGCGAATTCTTGTACCTTATGGCGGCACTTTTGGCTGGGTAAACGACAATAGCGGTGAAATTCCGCCCGAATATTTAGACCAATTGCGCCAAATGGTACAAATCGCCGGAAGCCTTAATCAGCGCGTAATTCTAACCCTGTTCGATTTTTACGGGACTTACCCCTCCGCCGGAAGCAAGGAAGAATTTAGCAATCTGACCTATTTGCGAACTATCGTTAATGCCTTCCGGGATGATGATCGGGTGATGGCCTGGGATTTACACAATGAGCCGGACAATTACAACCAGTGGAAAGAGAAAAACGACCCGGAAGCCGCGCTAAATTGGCTGACCCGGATAGGGGCGGCTATTCGCACGCTTGACCCCAATCATTTGATTACAGTTGGGCCGGGTCGCTTCGAGTCGTTCTTTCAAAGCGATAGCGCGGGCAATACATTGGCAAAAATTAGCGATTTCATCAGTATTCATTCTTATAATGCCCGCGATTTGAACAATATTATTTCCAAAGTACGGGAAGTCGGCGGCAAACCGATTTTTATGGAAGAAGTGGGCTGGCCCTCTGGCCCGATATTCAACACCGAGTTTACCGAAGCGGCCCAGCTTGAGAATTATAAATTGATTGCCGAAGCCGCTAAAAACCAAAATGTTTCAGGTTTGATGGAATGGATGCTTTGGGATATGTTACCTTATGGCATCTTTAATTACGAAACTTTTCAAAATTACTTTGGCCTCATCCGGCGGAACGGCACGCTAAAACCAGCCGCGGCAATTTGGCGGGATAATTATCAAGCTACAAACTTACCCGGCCCTTCAGTAAGTTCCAATCTGGCTTTTACCAAGCAACCCGAAGACAGCACGCCCCGCCCACGCTACTTCCCCGAAACCGACCATTATGTCGCTACGCCCCTGAAAGAATTCTGGCGGCGGGCGGGAGGCTGGGAAGTTTTCGGCTTCCCCCTGACCGACGCTTTTAGCAGCGAGGACGGCAAAACTGTT
>JBBQGP010000316.1:0-4046 GCA_038323095.1 Chloroflexia bacterium
AACTATTAGTAGCAAAATAGTGGTGCTGGCTTCCCCGGTTTTAGGGGCGGCCTGAGCGAGAGCCGGTTCAAAAGTTGGTTCAAGGAAACTCTCAAACAAATTGGCAGATTTGCCAAAAATCGCCGCCGGAAGGCCAATGTACCCCGCCGCGATGGACATAAAGGCCAAAAACACTAAGGGTAAGGTCATATTCGGGGTTGATTCCTGAGCGATTACTTCAACTTGATTGGCTCTGGTTTTCTGGCCCTGCTTGACGAATTCAATTGCGCTGCTGCCGCCCGCTTTGGCGACCGCCCGGTTCATGGCGGCGGGCAAGCGGTATTCTTCGCTGAAAAACACCGAGAAAATCATACGGAAGCTGTAGAAAGCGGTCAAAAGTGCCGCAAACAAACCCACCGCGTAAATAATGTACTGGCCGTGTTCAAAAGCCTGACCCAAAATTTCGTCCTTGCTCCAGAACCCGGCAGTTAGTGGTACGCCAGCCAAAGCCGCCGCCCCAAAGACCATACTCCAACCCGTAAGCGGCATTTTCTTGATAAGCTGGCCCATGTTATCCATATCTTGCGGGTCAACATCGTGGTGAATTTGATGCTCGATTTTCTCGGCTAGATTGTGGTCAGTTACAACATGGTGCATTTCATGCAGGGCTTCGTGAATGGTTTCTTCGTTGGAGTGAATAATTGAACCGCAGCCCAAGAACAGCAAACCTTTGAAGAAAGCGTGGGTCATTAGGTGGAAGAAAGCGGCTACCCAGCCCAATACCCCAAGCGCGAAGAACATATACCCTAGCTGGCTGACCGTTGAGTAAGCCATTACCGCCTTGATGTCCTTTTGGGTAGTGCCGACGGTACTTCCAAAGAAAGCCGTAATAATCCCGATAACCGCGACTACCGTCATAGCCGTTGCCGAAAGGCTGAATATCGGGTTGACCCGGCCTACCATGTAAACCCCCGCCGTAACCATCGTCGCGGCGTGAATCAGGGCCGAAACCGGGGTCGGGCCAGCCATCGCGTCCGGCAACCAGACGTGCAAGGGCAGTTGGGCTGATTTACCCATTGCACCCATAAACAGCAGGATACAAATCAGGGTAATGGTCGTATTGCCAATCGAGCCGTCCTTGCTTCCTTCTTCAAAAGCCTTAAAGACATTTTCATAATTCAGGCGGTCAAAGCCGCTTGGCGCGTTTTCGCCGTGAGAAAGCATTGTAACGAAAATCCACATAATGCCCAGACCGAAACCAAAGTCACCAATGCGGTTTACCACGAAAGCTTTTTTGCTGGCTTCGGGCGGAAGCAAACGTCCCCAATCGTATTTTTTGCTGAACCAGAAGCCGATAAGCAAGAAGCTGCTCAAACCCACCGCTTCCCAGAAAACGTACAGCAACAGGAAATTATTTACCAGTACCAGCCCCAGCATACTAAAAGTAAAGAAGGGCAGGTAAGTATAGAAACGATGGAAGCCGCTGTCCTCGCGCATATAGCCCGTACTGAAAATATGTACCAAAAGGCTGATAGTGGTGACTACAACGGTCATCATTGAGGTTAGCGGGTCAATGATAAAGCCAACATGAATTTGAAAATCGCCACTTGCTATCCAGGTATAGATATTTTCGACCTGGAAAGTGCGGGTTTTATCGTTCCAGCCAACTAAAAAGCTCATTACAATCAAGGAAGTAATCAGCGCACTGGCAAGCGCGAAAATCCCTACAAAACTGGTAAAGTAGCGGAGATAAAGCTGACCTTTGCTTAACTGGCTTTTGGGTTTACTGCGTAAAAAGGCCAGGGCGATAAAGCCATTGATAAGGGCTGCCGCCAGTGGGAACGCCGGGATTAACCAGACGATACTTTTTACATCTTCCAGATTCATCGAATTTCCTTTTTCTGTGTGTCTTTTTCGTGCCTTTTTAAAATTACTTCTTGGGTTAAACTACTTTATTCGGGTTTATTCTTTGAGCATATCAATCTGGTCGGCATCTACCGAATCTTGCTGGCGGGCCAAACTGACGATAATTGCCAGACCAACCGCAGCTTCGGCGGCGGCTACCGTTACCACGAAAATCACAAAAGCATCTCCGGCAAACTTCACCACCCCAAAAGAGCGGGCGAAAGCCACCAGCGTGATATTTACAGCGTTCATCATCAACTCAACGCACATAAAAATCACCAGAATATTACGCCGGGTCAGCACTCCAGCCAGACCAATTGAGAACAAAACGGCACTAAGTATTAAATACCAGCTTACGGGTATCATTTATCTCTCCTGATATTTTTGCCGCGCCTAAATGCGCGTTCGGAGAATAGCAAGGTAAATGGGGGACACCCCCATCACCCCCGCACGGGGAAAGCCCCGTGACCCCTTTTACTAACTCGCAACTTACTTCTTCATAACGACGGTACGTTCTTTGGCATCTTCCCGACTGGGTTGGCCGCGCCGCGCCCGACGTTTCAATTCAACTGCTTGCGGGCTACCGGGAGTAGGTGCGCTACTCAAACCAATCCCGCGTCGAGCAGGATGTCCATCCTCGGTATCGTCGATAAGCTGACGGCGGGCAATCACAATCGCACCAATCGCGGCAATCAGCAGGATAAGCGACGCAATTTCAAACGGGAATAGATAGGTCGAGTAAAGTTCTTTGCCAAGCGCGGCGGCGTGGCCGACGGTGTGAGTTGGCAAAATATCCGGGTTGCCGGGAACAGTAATCGGCCCGGCGGCACTGCGAACGTCTACCGTTGCGCTGTATTGCATCCCGGCTTGCATGTTGGCGGCTTGGGTATTGGCGGCATCGGTAGCCTTGCCACCGTTCAGCACAAAACCACTGGTAAAGACCACCAAAACTACTTCGGCCAAAAAGCCCAGAGCCAGAACTGGCCCGAAGCCAGTCTGGAAAACCCGCAAACGGTTCAGGCTTGGGCCGGGTTTAACCTGGAGTAGCATCATTACAAACAAGAACAGCACCAAAATTGCTCCGGCATAAACCAGCACTTGAATCGCCGCCAGGAATTCCGCACCGAGCAAAATATAAACCCCGGCGATATTGGCAAAAGTTAGCACCAGCGAAAGCGCGGAGTGTACCGGGTCTTTGAATGTTACCAGACCGATAGAAGTGACGACGGCCAGCACTGAAAACACCAGAAATACTATTTGTTCAAGAGGCATAATTTGCCCGCTTCCCTTCTTGATTTACCCTGACTTTATCTCTTGTCTTTTTTATCTTCGCCTTCGGTTTTGGCTTTAGCCGCCGGAAGATATTTGGGACTGTTCGTATTTTCGGAAGTTTCCACCGCTGGAATTGCCTTGTTGCCTTGTTTTTCTTTATCGGGCAAGGCTGGTATCCGTGCGCTCTTGAAAACCTGAGCAGTCGAATCGTTGCCACCTTCCAGATGTCTTTCGGTAACGTTACCGACTACATCTTGGGCTACGATTTCATGCCGGAAAACCCCGTTTTCGTAGCCCGCGCTCTGCAAATGGGTTCGATTTTCGATTTGTTGCTCGGCAAATTCTTCGATAGGTTTGGGCAAAGGTTTGCGCTCGGCTTCCGGCAAATAATTATTCTGGATTTTGCGAAGATGCGGCGGCAAATTCCCGGCAGCCAAAGGCGCACCCGATTCTTTTTTCTTGAGGAAATCGTTGTATTCCATCGGGTAGCCGTGCGGCAGCGTGCCGAGCAACGGTTGATGGCTCTGGAAATTGCCGTGTTGCGCTTCTATCGGTAATTCCTTGTGTTTCAGGAAACCACCCGGCGCGTTTTCAAAGGCAGGAAAGCCCGGTTCTTCGATGGCGTGTCCGCTCCGTTCTTTCTCACGGTCAGACAGAGCCAGCATCGCTTCGGCATCCAGCACTAATTTGCTACGGTCATCGGTTGAAATTTCGTATTCGTGGGTCATAACCAGGGCCAGTTCCGGGCAAACTTCAACGCACATTCCGCAGAAAACGCAACGGCTCATATCGTAAAGATAAATTTTGGCATTGCGAATACCGTGTTCATCCACGCCGGGAACTACTGTCAAACAATTGGACGGGCAAACGGCGGAGCATAAACCGCAGCC
>JBBQGP010000317.1:0-4036 GCA_038323095.1 Chloroflexia bacterium
AGTTATATCAGGACAATATTTTTCAGCACAAATTTCAAGTTGAAAAAATTATCGGGCGAGGTCAAGAACTACTAATTTTAGGAAATCCGCCCTGGGTAACTAACGCTGAACTTGGGTCAATCGCTTCCGAAAATTTGCCCATTAAATCTAATTTTAAAGCTTCAAATGGATTGGACGCTATAACAGGCAAAGCCAATTTTGATACAGCCGAGTGGATTATTCTAAAATTACTGGAACTTTTTGCAGAAACTAAAGGTACTTTAGCAGTATTGTGCAAAACCTCAGTGATACGAAGTATACTTCAACATTTAAAGCGATTTAATTTAAAAACATCAAATTTCCGAGCATTAAAAATAGATGCAAAAGCTGAATTTGGAGCAGATGTAGACTCGGCTCTTTTCGTCGCCGATTTGGGTCAAGCTTACGGGCCATACGTTTGCAAAGTTAGCAATTTGGATTACCCTGATTTGTTCACCAGTTCTTTCGGCTGGGAGGGTGACGAGTTCGTGTCTGATATTACGGCTTATGCTAAAACTAACAGTATAAAAGGAACATCACCTTTTGTCTGGCGGCAAGGAGTCAAGCACGATTGTGCAAAAGTGATGGAGTTGGAGCAGGTTGGAAATAAGTTATACAACGGGTTCGGAGAACAAGTTGAAGTAGAAACCCAGTATGTTTATCCCCTCGTCAAAAGCTCTGACTTAAAGCAATTTGAAATAAAAGCAGCCCGCAAACAAATAATTATTACCCAAAGCAAGCCCGGTGAAAATACGCAAGTAATCAGTTCCCTTGCGCCAAAATTATGGAACTACCTAACTAGAAATAGCCAGTATTTAGACCAACGTAAATCAAGTATTTATCGAAATCAGCCTCACTTTGCCATTTTTGGAATTGGAGAATATTCTTTTAAACCCTACAAAGTAGCTATTTCCGGCTTATACAAACAACCCTGTTTTTGTTTAATCCAGCCCTACCAAAATCGGCCTGTCATGCTGGATGACACCTGTTATTTTTTAGGATTTGATAGTTACCTGCCAGCCCTTTTTACTAATACAATGTTAAATAGCAATATTGTTCAACAATTTCTGGCTTCAGTTGCTTTTCTTGATGCAAAACGCCCTTACACTAAAGATGTTTTGATGCGAATTGATTTAAGAAAAGTAGCCGACAAACTCTCGTTTGAGGATATTTGTAGCATCTGGGCCAGCCAAAATTATAGACCAAATTGCCCTGTTACAGCCGCCAATTACTCAAATTTTGTTACAAATCTCAATCAAAAGAATAATCTTTTGGTTCAGACTGAGCTTGCACTTCAACTATAACTTTTAACAAAAGTTTAGACAATAAAGGGCAAACCTTTAGAGGTTTGCCCTGAGACACAAGACAGAAGAAGGTTATTGATTCAGGTTGGTGATTTCGCGACGCACAATGTTGACGACGATGCGGTCTAAATTCTTCTCTTCGTAAACTGTGTTGGTGCTGCTGGCTGGGCCACCACTACCGGACTGGTTTTCGTCGCCGCCACGAGTGACGAAAAGGTACTGGGCCATCGTCACGGCGGCAAGCTGGCGGAAAACATATTCACCCTGCTTGTTCAGCCCACTCGCTCCGATAGTGTAAATCTTGATACCGTCGCGGACAGCCAGCAAAACTTCGTCAGTGTAGCGGTAATCGTTCGGGTAATCTAGGTGCGGCGGGGCATCGGCTACCAGAAAGGTCAGGCGTACCGCTTCGTTTTTATTCCAGTTCATTTCGCCAATTGTAACGTGCAAAGCTTCATTGAGCGATTCGGGATAATCGCCGCCACCACCTGCCGAAATAGTGTTCAGGAAACCACTAAATTCGCCCACGCTTTCGGTAAAACCAAACTTACGGGTAATATAGCTGTCGCCCCGGTCACGGTAAGTTACCACGCCATAGCGGATTTTGGGCGAGCCGGGCAAAGCACTAATCTGGTTGGCAATATCGCTGATAGTTTGCTGGATTTTGCGAATTTCGCCGCCCATACTGCCGGTTGAATCCAGCAAGAAAAGCAAATCAAGGTTAGCGGGCGGGTCAAGCTGGGGACGCAGCGAACCGCTAAATTCCAGTGTCCAGATGGAGCCGCCGATTTGCTGCTGGATTTGGCCCTGCGAATTGGTACGCTTGAAAGTACGGTTAATACGCTGGCCGTTCTTTTCGACTACAACTTCAAATTGATTGGCCTGTTTGGTGTCGGCAAAAGCACGCGGGAAAAAAGCCAGTTGCCCGTTAGAAAAGGTTTTGCCTTCAAAAACCAAAGCTTGCCCGCTCAAAACTTTCACCTGAGCGTTAGCAACCGTCCGGGCGTTGCCGTCCATTACGCTGATAATATAGCGTTCGCTTACGTCAAAGGGTAAAGCCGGCGTATCGCGGTAATCCCTTAAATACTGCAAATATTCGTCAAACTTGAGGTTATCATCTACTGCTCCGGCCTTGAGCGGGTCTTGATTAACCGGGGTAGTTTGAACAGGAAGCGGAGCAGAGGCCGAAGGTGGGTTAGCTCCATTGGAAGCTGCCGCCGCCGATGCTGTTGTCGCTGCCGCCGTTGTTGCTGCCCCAGCAGCCGCCGTTGTCGCTGCCCCAGCCGCAGAAGCCGCCGCAGTGGTTGCCGCCGCCGCAGTCGTAGCGGCTGCTGTTGTCGCTGCTCCGGCGGCACGGGTGGTCGCGGCGGCAGCATAAGTTGGCGCAACCTCGCTTTTGGACTGGGGCGGGGCGTTAGTAGGAATAAGCTCGGCGGTAGATTGGCGCGGGGCGTTGGTAGCGGTGGATTCGCCGCAAGCCGCCAGGAGGGTCAGGCTCAAAAGCATTACCGAAAAAAGGGCAGCCCAAATAGAAAATCGTTTTTTCACGATTTAACTCCTTTCACAAAAAACATTTCAGATTTCAAATTCAAGAATTTCGCGCAAAGGAAAACTAGCCTGAGCCAAAAAAGGCACAAGGTAGCGCGAAAAATTTTTAATCAGGCGGGAGAGTGCGGGCGCGAGGCCCAGCCTACAATTTGATTTAAGATGGTGAGGACTGTTTGATTAGTCTATCAGAAAGTGTAACCTTTCTGGTTAAGTAGACGTATCCAACTGCGAGAAAGTTCCCGTCCTCACTTACTTCATACAACGCCGCTTTTATTCAAAAAATTACACGAATTTAAACAGTTTAAATCAAATTGTGTTGGCGCGGTTTTTGTCTTATAATAGCCGGGACTTAGAAGCCTGAAAGCTAGGCAGAGTATGTAAGAAAGTAGCCGCAAGGGGGCGGCCTATTTCAGCCGAGCCGGGAGCTACGGTTGAAGTTTTGAGAGAGGTTTGAGAAGTTTGATGACAACCAGGCTGGAAGAAGTGGAAGTGTTGTCGGGTGATATTACGGCTCAGGTGCAAGACCAGCCCCCCCACGAAGAAGCAGAATTAAACGGCCCGGCAGTCCTGGCCCTAGAAGATGGCCGGATTTTTCGCGGCTTTGGCTTTGGCGCACCCGATGCAGCCAGTGGCGAAGTTGTATTTAATACCAGCATGACCGGCTACCAGGAAATTTGCACCGACCCTTCTTATCGCGGTGAAATTGTTTGCCTGACTTATCCGATTATCGGTAGTTACGGCACAACCCCGCTTGATGACGAATCGCGTGAACCCTGGATTAGTGGTCTAATTGTGCGTGAATATAACCCGGAATGGAGCAACTGGCGAGCCGAAACCAGCTTGCACCGCTATTTGCAAAAGTATCACATTCCGGCCATTCAAGGGATTGATACCCGCGCCCTGACCCGCCATTTACGAAGCAAGGGTTTACAACGCGGGGTAATCGTGCGTACTCAGCCCGGTCAAACCGATAACCAGATTGTGGAAATGGCCCGTAATACCTTAATGCCCGCTCAAAAGAACGTAGTTGCCGATGTAACCACGCCCGGTTTGTATCGCTATCCCGCCCGCCCCTTTGAAAGCTTGCCGCCAACTGCCAGTATGCGGGTAGCCGTAATAGACTGTGGCCTTAAAGAAAATATTTTGCGTTCGATGGCCCGGCGCGG
>JBBQGP010000318.1:0-4001 GCA_038323095.1 Chloroflexia bacterium
GGCGCGGGCTTTTACCAAACTCAAAGGGCTGGACGGGCTGGACGATGCTTCGCGCTGCTATCGATTGCAGTTAAGATTAGCCGGAGATTTAGATTCAACCGCCTTGCCCACCCGAACGGCGGTAGCGATGCGGGTAGAAGCTTTGACCGGGCTGCAACGCTGTGCCGCTTTGCGAACAAACCACAATTTCCCCTTTTCGTTGGCCTTTGCCACACCTCAAAAAGATTTAGCTACCACCTGATTTACTGATTGGCCCGCTAAATATGGGTCAAAACTTTGATGGCTGCAATAGTAGGAATCGAAGCTTGATTGTTAATCGTGGCGATGGCAATACGCTGGTTTAACGAGTTGGACGGCAGTTCGATTTTATCCTCCCCCCAGATTTCGACGGTATAGGTTTGGTCTACCTCATTGGCAAATTTGGGCGAAGTAGCAATAGTCAAAACCGAAGGATTGACCGGGCCATGCTGGGTGCGGCTTTCCTTCAAAACGATTTTACCCGAAGCGGTTTTTTCGTATGGCTCACCAATTCGTACCAGCCAACCCGTCAAAATGGTTGGCTGCTGGCCCTTGAGCGCACGAGCCTTGTTGCGCCAACGCAAGTAAAAAGGCAGAGTTAGCAGCACAGCAATTAGTAACGCGGCAGGTAAAGCCACAAAAAGCGGCAACCCAACCAGCAAATACAAAGCGGCGGCACTTAGCAAAGCGGCTACCGGGCCAATCAGCCATAAATAAACAGGTGGCTTGCCGCGCAGATTTTTAACAATCGCTTTGTAGGCCCATTTCTCCTGTTTGGCGGCGGTAATCCAATTCAGGCGGTAACGTCCCGGTTCGGCTTTTGCTCCGGGATATGAGCCAGCTTTCAAAACCCAGGGGTCAATATATTCGGGCTTGAGCTTGGGTAGCGATTGGCTATCACGTGACTTGGGAGGTGGCGGGCTATTTTTGATTACAACCGGGGGCGGCGGCGAAACTGCTGTTTCGGGATTGAACCAGCTTTCCGAAAGCGAAGCTTCTGGTAAAACCTGTTCTTGAGTAAGCGAAGCTGAAGCCGGGCCGTTTTCCAACCAATCCGGCAATTTCAAATCGAGCGGTTCGCGGGGCGTTTCATCCTCGGCAATAGGCCCGGTAAGTTTGGGAGCAATCAAAGGCTGGCTAAGTGTGGCCGCCAAAGCTTCGCTAATTTCCGGCTCAAGAATAGGCTGGCTATGGTGCGGCTCGGCTTTGGGCAAAGGTGCAGTAATGTTTTCCAGCACTTGCCCGAAACGCGGCAACATTGGGGTTGGGCTGGTAATTTCAGGTTGCACTACTGAGGGTTTTGGTGGGGCTTCCGCCATTACTGGCGGTGAAAGTAGCCAAGCGGGTTCTTCCCAGCCACCCAAAGGGTCAACTATTGGCGTTGAATCGGGATTAGCCAGAGCGTACTTTAATTCGTTCAGGAAATCCAGCACCCCAGGAAAGCGTTCGTAAGGACTTTTGGACAAAGCGCGGGCAATTGCTTGCTCGGCACGGGGTGGAACAGTTGGGGCATAGCGAGCCAGTGGTAAGGGTTTGCTACCGACTACCAGACTGCTATAATCTTTAGCTTCGGGCGAATCGGTGCGGGCTAAATAATAACGTCCGGCCAGCATCCGCCAGGTAACTACCGCCAGCGAATACTGGTCAGTGTGCGGCCCAACCGCTTCAGCCAGGCGCAGAGCTTGCTCAGGAGCCATATACATAGGGGTACCGAACTGGTATGAGCCAAGTGTCAGGGCGGTGCGGGTAGAAAGGCCGCTTTCCTGAGCGGCGCGGGCAATTCCAAAATCGGTCAGGAAGGCATTTCCCTTTTTATCTAGCAAAATATTTGAGGGCTTAATGTCACGGTGAACTACACTACGAGAATGGGCGTAAGCCAGAGCTTCGGTCACAGGTTCAAGAATACGCATGGCTTCGGGGAAAGTTAGCCGACCCTCCCGACGCAATAAATCGTCCAGCGTCTCGCCTTCGATATGATCCATTATCAAAAAAGGAAGTTCGCCTTCGGTATTATAATCATACAAACGGGCAATGGCGGGATGCTGCAATTCCTCCATTATCCGGGCTTCCTTGTAGAATTGGCCCATAAACCGCGCTCGCAACTCGGCCTCGTCATCCAGCAAACGCGGATTGATTATCTTCGCGGCCAAATAACGTTCGTTCTCTAAATCGTACACCCGAAAGACACGAGCCATTGCCCCTTTTGGCGACCCCAGTTCGTCCAAATCCACCGGCTCTTCTACCCGGTATTGCTGTCCTTCCCGTCCTTCTAATATCCGCCCATGCAGCGCAGACATATGGCAAACTCCTGTCCCGGTTTATCGAAATCGTATATCTTGACCCCTACTAACCCTATTAAAATGTTCTGTCAAAAGTAAAATCCAGTTGAGTTCGGTCTACTGGCTAGACCCGCACAATTCGTGCCACACTTTGTTCTTATAGTGGAAAGCAAAAAATTACAAGAGTTAAAACCAGTAGCTCTACAAACCGCAGAGCTTATGCTTATATTGTATATCGCTGTTTAAGGTTTGTTCATGTTCAACAAGTGACAATCTTCTAACAATTCACCCACAATTTCTTGTTAGTTTCCTGACAGAAGAAAAATTGTCATTTGTTAATTGTTATTTGCTAGAAAAAGTAGGGTTACGGGCTGAAAGCAGGGTGGTCATTAATGAATTACAAGTGACGAATTGTTTCTTGATTCTCTAGTGGGCCACTACCGGGCAATCCGGGTCAGTTCCCCATTCTTCCCAGGAAGCATCATACAGGGCTACATTGTTGAACCCGGCCAAATACAAGCCGAACAAACCCATCGAAGCCGAAATACCAACCCCGCAGTAAGTAATAACTCGTTCTTCTTTAGCAAGGCCCGCTCCTTGTGCTTTCTGGCTTATCACTTCCGGCGACAGATAAGTCCAGTTGCTTTGATTTAAAAAAGTAGGCGAAGCGTGCAAGTTTACGGCACCGGGAATATGTCCGGCTCGCATTGGCCTACGTGCGCCGATGCTAACCGTAGCCGCTCCTTCGGGTAGAAAAAGACTGCCCGGTGGTGTCCAAACCGCCTTCCCCTGAAATTGTTCGGGCGGGCGGGTATCTACCAGCCTGGTAAATTCGTCTTTTTGGGCCAGAACCACTTTTATTTCAGTCTGGGTCGCTAACCAATTAGCTTGAATACGAGGGGTAAAGCACGAAAAGTTAGTTTCGGAATTTAGTTCAACCGGGCCGAGGCTTATTGGCTTACCTTCCACTTGCCATTTATTCCAGCCACCGTCAAGCACTGCTACTTTTTCGTGACCATAGTAGCGCAAAGCCCACCAAAGCCGGGTCGCCCCCGAATAATCGGTATCAGCGTAGGCTACTACCAAAGTCGCATCGTCAATTCCGGCTTTTTCCATAACTGCGGCAAAGCGTTCTGGCGGTAATATTAAATCTCGCACACCCCGTGCATCCGTCCAGCCCAAATCAAGCTGCCAGTCCAGATGAACCGAGCCGGGAATATGGCCGAGCTGGTATAATTCCTGACTGGATGTTCCGTCACCGCGCCACCGTGCATCGATTATACGCAAGGGCAAACTTTCGGCCTGGCCTTGCTCTGGGTTTAATCTGGCAGCCAGCCAAGCGGTTGTTACCAAAGCCGGGAAAGCATTATCCGACACTGCAAGTTCTCCTGATTTTCTTTGGGCTGCTCTACCTTCAAAAAAGGGGAAATTTGTTATCCTGCCAATTTAAGCTACAATCCGAAGTAAACCCTTGAGTGGGATAGAAACCCAGGTGGGGCGGTTGTTGAACTCGTAATTAAGTTCGTAGAAAGCCTTTTCCAGTTCAAACACACTCAAGATTTGGCCGAAAGCTTCAGCTGAATCGGGTAAAAATTTGCTACCCTGATGTCCGGCGGTAGCGTCACGGTAGCCCTGCAAGAAAGCCTGACGAGCCATATTTTCCCAGGCTTGCGCCCATTCTTCCAGATTTTTAGCCTGCGCTTC
>JBBQGP010000319.1:0-3998 GCA_038323095.1 Chloroflexia bacterium
ACAGTGCAAGGACTTAAACCCTGGTGCGCTCAGGCTTGTCCAACGCAGGCCCTATGGTATGGTGACTACGAGGAATTTACTAATCAGCGTCAGGGCAAACCAGTTAATCATACCGGGTTTGGCAGTCAGGAAGTTCAAACACGGGTTTATCATGTGTTGCCCGACGAAACACCGATGCTGGATTTGGTTGAGCTTTTGCGAGAACGCGATGCCGGCGGGCCTGTCAATACAAACTGGAGCAGCAAGGAGGCATGGATAGTATGACGGAAAGTACTGACCAAACAACACCGCTACCTGGTCCTACCCCCTCCCTCCCAGGACGCTGGCGTAGCCAGTTTCCCTATCACTGGGACGCGGATGACCTAGTTTCACGGCGCGAGTTGTTGCAATTTGCTGTCCTGACTTCAGGTGCGCTGTTTGCAGGTACGACCCTATTGGCAATTCTGCGGCAGCTAAGTAGTCTTCGTCGTGGTACGCCACAGGCCATTGTCCAGGCCAGCCAGGTCGCGGAAGGCGAAGTGTTTTATTTTAACTATCCTGACCCGGATGACCAGGCAGTTTTGTTGCATTTACCGGGTGGTCAGTACGTGGCTTATAGTCAGAAATGTACCCATCTTTCTTGCTCGGTGTATTATCAGCCCAACCAGAAGCGTTTGTATTGCCCCTGTCACGATGGAGTATTTGACGTGCAGACAGGTCAGCCAGTATCCGGGCCGCCCCAGCGTCGGTTGCCTCGTATTACTCTCCGGCGTGACGGGGATACTATCGTGGCAGTTGAGGAGGTGCCGTAATGCCTGACCCTTATCGAAATGGCAGTATCACTGAACCTTATCGTAATAGCGACCCCGACGCTGCCCGCTCTGATCAGCAGTCTAACGTTACGACGACACCTGGACAGCAAGCCATCGTGCTGGCGGCACTTTTTATTGGGTTGCTATTATTGGGTGTCCAGCTATGGTTGTTGACCGTCGCCTTAGATTTGTATTTGGCGGGGCTGGCCGGGCCGATCTGGTCACTCCCTGTTATTTCCGGGTTAATCTTTTTGGGCGGGCTGTTTGTGCTACGAGTGCTAAAGAAACAATCGCCACCCCGCGCCTGAAATAAATATTTTAGAGGAGAAAAAGGTGAACAGTCGGAAAGGTTACGTCGCTTTGGGAATGGCTACGCTGGCTTTTGCTGTGTCTTTTGCAGCCTGGTCACTATTGTCGCCCCTGGCTACCCAGTTGCAAAAACAG
The DNA here is from genome assembly GCA_038323095.1 of Chloroflexia bacterium. Classification (GTDB taxonomy): domain Bacteria; phylum Chloroflexota; class Chloroflexia; order Chloroheliales; family Chloroheliaceae; genus L227-5C. The sequence continues at coordinate 1,236 of JBBQGP010000319.1, forward strand.
TACAAGATAGGTGATTTTGAAATTAGTGTGTTACTGGCCGTGCCGGTCATTTTAGGCGCGTTAGTACGTATCCCGATGGGCGTTTTGACTGACCGTTTCGGTGGTCGCCGTGTAATGACGGCTTTATTGGCTTTCGTGGTCATACCTTGTATTGGAATGATGTTTGCCGATAGCTACTGGTCTTTGGTGTTTTGGGCTTTCTGGTTAGGCGTGGCCGGGAGCAGTTTTGCGGTAGGTGTACCGTTTGTGAGCCGCTTTTTTGGTTCTGAGAAGCAGGGCTTAGTGATAGGTATTTTTGGTATGGGTAACGTTGGCACAGCCATTAGTGCCAGGGCTGCACCGGAAATTGCCAAAGGTAGTGGCGGCTGGCAGGCGGTTTTTCTTTATTTTGCGATTGCGATTGTGATTATGGCGGTGCTGTTTTACTTTCTGGCCGGGGACGAACCGCGACTTACTGGCCCAACTAAGACTATGAGTCAAAGGTTAGCGGTATTGCGGCGAGAAAAGTTGACCTGGTTATTTAGTCTTTTCTATTTTGTCACTTTTGGTGGTTTTGTAGCCTTTGGGATTTATTTGCCAAAACTATTGTCGGATGTTTTTGGTCTCGACAAAGTGGATGCCGGAAATCGCACGGCGGGTTTTGTGGTGTTAGCCACCTTTGCGCGGCCTTTGGGTGGCTGGCTATCCGACAAAATCGGAGCTAACAAAGTTTTAACCGCCGTTTTTATCATCGTTCCGCTAATGGCTCTGATACTGGCTTTCTCGCCCGATATAGTTTTGCTGACAATTTGCTTTCTGGTGATTGCAACTTTCCTGGGTTTGGGCAACGGGGCGGTCTTCAAGCTGGTACCGCAATATTTTGCTAAAGAAGCTCGAACTGTGACGGGTCTGGTTGGGGCTGCTTGAGGATTGGGAGTTTTCTTCCCACCAATAGTGATGGGCGGTTTCAAAGCTAGTCTGGGCAATTACTCGGTGGGTTATATATTGCTGGCTACGCTTGCTCTTATCTGTCTTGTCCTAAATTTGATAGTGCTGGGTAACAATAGTAGCACCAAAAAGGGAGACCAGATAAAAATGGGAAAGGCATTTTAGAACAGTGGTTGACCGCCGATTGCCTGGTTTCTTTTCAATGATACCCGTTCAGCTCCAAGCTGGTTATAAGCGATTGGGGAGTAGCGCAGGACGCACCCGTCGAGCTGTAGGGCTGGAAGCCAGCGGCCAGCGCGAAGCAGCGATCATGGCCTAATGAGAACGTCTCTGCTATGAGGGGCAAAGTAAGCATTTGTTCTAAATTTTAAGATTTTGGTTTATTTTGCCGGTCTCACTGCCGGAAAAAGCTTAAAATTGGCGAGCCAGGTGCCGACAATAGGAGGTGGTGGCACATCGCTGTTAAAAGCAGTATAACAGAGTTCAACTTTGAGCGTAGTGTAACCACTGGGTCTTGAGGAAAAATGAGGGGGAAAAGGTCAATTACCAATACCAATGCTAAGAATGGCACTTGTTTTGTTCTTACTATAAGCAAATATGTTCTGAAAAATCTGGTTGAATTAAAAATAGAACAAATGATTACATTACCCCTGGTGACAGAGAGGTTTTCACTGGGCCAAAATGTTCGACGAACTATGATACCCCATGTTTAGAAAGTAGTGATTATGGAGCGGTTTCGTTTTTTGCTAATCGTTCCTCGTAATTCAAAAAGCGTTTCCAAAAAGAACCCATCTGTTTCAACTCTTCTTCGCTGTACAGGCTCAGAAAATGCTGTTTTACCAGCTCAATGTTGCTGGCTTCGGCGGCGGTTATTCGTTCCAATCCCGCCGGAGTTATTACGGCACATGCTCCCCGCTTATCTTCGGTGGCGGTTTCCCGGCGTACCAGACCGGCTTTCACCAATCGCTCTATCAATCGGCTCATGCCGCTGTGAGTAAGCACGCTGACTTCGGCGAGTTCCCAGATACGCTTTCGGTTGTCGCTGGCCCACCAAAGACGCAATAGCACCTCAAACTCTCCATGTGACATTTGGTAGCGATGCTGAAGCATCTCTTCGAGCCGCCGTGTCATCATGGCGTGGACATTCAACAATTTTCCCCAGGCTAAGCCCTCAACTTCGGTAAATTTTGGATTCATCTTTCAAATTTCTCCTTCAAGGCCCTGGTAGAAGATAGCTGTAGCCCAAAGCAATCTAGCCGTGTCCTTTTCACACTTACTTCTTGTTTTTTAGCCTTAAGAACAGATTTTGCAGCTTATTTAGAACAAAAAAGCTTAACAAAAATTCCGCTTTTCTTTTTGGTGATTGAACTTCGGCTATTTTCGGGTTAATTTAGCCCCTAAATAGCCCTGTTAGTGCCTGAAAGGGTGTGAAAGTTCCCACACCACCTATTCTGGGAACTTTTGCTCAATTATAAGGCCGAGTTAGTGTATTTATAACAAGCCTAGATTGCTTTGGGCTACAGCTATCTTCTACCAGGGCCTATAAGTAGGAGCAGGCAGATTGTGATAGATTCGTTCTGGGCGAGGTCGAGTCGAATTGATCGGGCAAAGTTCGTTTAGCACTTTGTCTACGTTAGGGTGATGAGCAGAATGCAGGAAATTTTGTAGCCATTTTCGGCTATACCCACCTCTTTTTACGGCAGCTTCGGCAAATATTTCAATTGTACGAACTTCGGGTGGAAGGTGTCCGGCTTTATACCGCTGAATCGAGGCTGCCGAAACCCCAACTTTCTGACCCAATTCGTCCTCAATGATGGGGTTGGTTTTACCTTCCTG
>JBBQGP010000320.1:0-3993 GCA_038323095.1 Chloroflexia bacterium
GGAGAAATTTTTATGGTACTAAGTTTTGAGCAGGCTAAAAAGTTACGCCGTAGCGCGATTGCGCTGGCCCGTAGACGACAAAAATTCGGGACGGGCAGTGCCTATAGCTTCTTAACCCGGAGAACTGCCGATATGGAATGGTTTGACCTCAGTACCGTTTTAACTCAACTGAATTGGGCGGTAATCGGGGCAGTAGCAACCCGGCACTATATGGCCGAGCGTATGACCAAAGATTTGGATGTAGCGATTATAGCCACCGATGCAAGGCTGGCCCGGCAACAACTTCAGGCGGCAGGATTTGTTTATCAAAGTGAGCTTTCCATTGGCGGCTCACATTGGCTTGCCCCAAATAATCAGGAAATTGACGTAATCGAGGGAAACGAAAGCTGGTGGCCGCTTGCTATTAAAGAAGCTCAAAATAACCGGGATTTGCAAGGTTTGCCAATTTTGCCTTTGCCCTGGTTGGCCCTGTCCAAATTTCGAGCCAGCCGCTTGCAGGATATTGCCGACTTGAGCCGGATGTTGGGGCAAGCCAACCAAAACCAGCTAGAGCAAGTACGCGAAATTTTCCGGCAGTATACTAATCAGGACGACTTGGACGATTTGCAAAACATAATTGAACTCGGACAACTCGAATTAGGGGGATGAGAGTTGTTTGTTGCTAGTTGTTAGAGGGAACACAAGTTGCGAGTTATAAACCATTGAATCCGACTTTATACTTCATACTTCCGACTTGTTACTTACTGTTCGCCTTGACACCTGACAGGCGGAAGCCCATAATATGCGGTGGCACAGCCATTGCTTGCCTTGTTGGGTCAAAAAGGTTGAGTTTGTATGTTTTTGCCAGAAAAGGAGCAAGCACATGATTGATGATGTAACTAGAGGGAAGCTACGCCAAAGGCTAGAGGAAGAACGCGACAGGTTGCTGAGTGAACTAAATACGGCGGAACGTGATTATAAAGAAATGACTGCCGACCAGATGGACGAGAACACTGTGAGCAACCATTATGGTGACGCAGGGGCGCATTTGGAAGAATTGGATCGGATTGCCATTATGCAAGAAAACACTCAGGAGCTTTTGAAACAGGTTGAGAACGCTTTACGACGCATGGACGAAGGTACTTATGGTCTTAGTGAAGTTTCCGGCAAGGAAATTCCGCAAGACCGACTCGAAGCTTTGCCCCAGGCTACCCGTTTGGTCGGGGAAGAAGAAGAACAGATAATCCGCTAATTTTGTTTGGCGCAGCAATCGAAGGCTGGTAAGACGTGCAGGAAATTGATACAGTAAAAGAAGGGGAAACAAGCCACCCGGTTAAAAAGCGCGGCTGGGGACATTATTGGCTTTATCTTGTTTCGGGTGGAGTATTTCTAATTGACCAGCTTGTGAAGTTGTGGGCCGAGCAAACGCTTGGCCCGGCCAATTCCGGCAATTCTATCGAGCTTTTGGGCGGCTTTTTCCGCTTTTTGTATATCAAAAATACTGGCGCATCGTTTGGCTTTTTGAAAGATGCTCCCTGGCTGTTCGCATTGCTGGCCGTAGTTGTCAGCCTGGGAATTATCGGCTGGTATCAAAGGCAGGGGCTAAAATCGAACTGGCTAAGGCTAGGTACGGGCCTGATTTTGGGCGGAGTAGTTGGAAATTTAAGTGACCGTATCTTTAAAGAAGGGGCGGTTACAGATATGTTTAACTTCCCCAATATTAGCCTTTTCCGCATCTTTAATGTTGCGGATACTGCTATTACTTTTGGGGTAATTATTGTGCTGCTAACCAGCCTGTTACAGGCTTGGCGCGAATCGCGGGCAACACCGGGTAAGAGTGAATGAGCATCGAAACTAATAACGAATTTGACACTGAAATTGAAAACGAAATCGAACTTGACACCGAAGTTGAACCTGAAATCACTAACGACGAAGACGATTTAGATTATTACCAACTTGATTTACAGGAAGAAACCGAAAGTGTAGCTACCGAAGCCATAACGGTGGAGCATACCGTCGCGGCCAGCGAAGTCGGCGAACGGCTGGATAAGTTAATTGTCGGATTGCGCCCGGAACTTTCCCGTTCCCATATTCAACGCCTGATTGACGAAGAAAAACTGATGGTCAATGGCAAGCCCGGTAAATCTGGTTATAAATTACGTAATAACGATAAACTCAAGTTGATTATCCCGCCACCTGCCCCTTTGCTGCATTTGCAAGCCGAAAATATTCCGCTTGATATAATTTACGAAGATGCCGATATTATTGTAATCAACAAACCCGCCGGATTAGTGGTGCATCCCGCGCCCGGTCACAGTAGCGGTACGCTGGTCAACGCCCTGCTTTATCATGTGCCGGGTCTAAATATTAACGGCAACCAAAGGCCGGGTATTGTTCACCGTTTGGATAAAGATACTAGCGGGCTTTTGGTCGTCGCCAAACACGATGCCGCGTTGGGCAATCTGGTCGAACAGATGAAAAACCACGAAACCACCAAAGTTTACCTGACGCTGGTCGAAGGCGGCGATATGCAACCACCCGAAGGAATAATTGATGCACCGATTGGCCGCGATGCCACCCAGCGTAAGCAAATGGACGTAGTAGCCAGGGGTAAACCGGCCCGCACCCATTACAAAGTGCTGGAATATCTCACCCATCACACTTATATTCAGGCGCAACTGGAAACCGGACGCACCCACCAAATCCGGGTACACTTTGCCCACCTCCGCCACCCCGTTGTCGGCGATACCATTTATGGACGGCGTAAACCAACCCTTAATCTCAAACGCCAGTTTTTGCACGCCCACAAGCTCGGCCTGAAACTGCCTTCGAGTGGCGAATACCGCGAATTTGAATCGCCCCTCCCGCCCGACTTGCAAAAAGCTCTGGACGAAGCTCGACAGCAGGAGTAATAACTAACCCATTTACGACAGGTAAAATGTCATGGCACAAGTTCTAACTTTCCCGAATTTGTTGATTGAAGCTAAAAACTTCTCGGTTAATTTCTTGGCCGGATTGCATCTTGAACTGTATGGAATAACAGACGGAAAAGCGGTTGGAACATTTGTCGAGCAGGCTTTTCGTAAACACCTACTCGACAAATATTCTTTGGAAGCCGGAAACAGTGCGCGAGGGATTGATTTACCTTCGATTGAAACCGATATTAAAGCGACTTCGGTCAGGCAACCGCAATCATCTTCGCCTTTTCGGTCAGCCCGACAAAAAGTGTAAGGTCTGGGCTACAACCTTTTGTTGTTTGTCTACGATAAAAACGATGCCCCTCATACCAAAACCGCAAGCCTGAATATTATTAGCTGCGTCTTTATCACTAAAGACAAAACTGGTGATTAACAGACTACTCGTGGCTTGAATGAAATTTTGAGCCGAGAAGCAAACAAAGACGATGTAGTTGCTTTTTTGGAAGAACGGAATTTACCGAGCGATGAAATTACGTTGAATGAACTGGCCGAAGAAATTCTTAAAAATCCACCTCAACAGGGTCATTTAACTATTTCAAACGCCTTGCAGTGGCGGTTACAGTATGGCCGAATTGTCGCTTTTAAACAAAGCATAGATGGCGTAGAAAAGATTATATGAGTGCAGCAAGAAATTCAAGCAATCGGGATAGAGAATGGGGAGATTTTCAAACTCCTGTAAATCTTACCGAAAAAATTTGTAGCTATCTATCCAAAAGTGGAATTGCGCCAAAAACTATTATTGAACCTACCTTTGGCGTTGGTAATTTCATCTGCACCGCCCTGAAATATTTTCAGCAAGTAGATTTAGTTTATGGAGTTGAGATAAAAACCGAATATCACGAAGTTTTGCATAAGAAGTTAAGTCAGCTCGAAAGTAAGGAACTACCAAAGGTTGAGTTATATCAGGACAATATTTTTCAGCACAAATTTCAAGTTGAAAAAATTATCGGGCGAGGTCAAGAACTACTAATTTTAGGAAATCCGCCCTGGGTAACTAACGCTGAACTTGGGTCAATCGCTTCCGAAAATTTGCCCA
>JBBQGP010000321.1:0-3905 GCA_038323095.1 Chloroflexia bacterium
CGGTGATGCGACACTTGAACTTTCGGGCGAAGAATTAGCTGTTCGCAGCGAAAAGAATACGCCGTTGGTGCGGGCTTTCCTGAGCGGCATCCGGGCGGAAGGTGGACAACCCGGCTTCAAGGTCAAAACGGGAACTAGCGATATGAACGTACTTGGCCCGGCCTGGGGTTGCCCAATTCTGGCTTATGGCCCTGGCGATAGCAGCCTCGACCATACCCCCAACGAACACGCCAGCCTTGCCGAATTCGAGCGCGGTGTGCGGGTCATCAGCCGGGTGTTAAGAGAACTATAAGGAGGTTTATGCGAATCAGGGTAAAAGTACCGGCGAGTTCGGCCAATCTGGGGTGTGGGTTCGATGCTTTTGGGCTGGCCCTGGCCCTTTACACCGATTTTATTTTCGACCCCGACACCTCGGAAGCAGTTAATTTTCCATTGGTAGTACACGGCGAAGGCGCAGATAAACTTATGGAAGAACGTTGCGCCCTGCTGTACAACTCTATCAAGGTGTATCAACGATTTACGGGGTACAAAGTGCCACCTTTTGCTCTGGAACTGGAAAACCGTATTCCGCTTGGGCGCGGTCTGGGTAGCAGCGCAACCGCAATCGTGGGCGGACTTATCGGGGCAGATGCGCTTTGTCGTCGGGCCTATGGCGGAGCGAATTTTCCGGCCCGTGACCAGCTTGTCAGGCTGGCTACCGAAATCGAGGGCCACCCCGATAACGTTGCCGCTACCTTGCTAGGCGGGCTGACGCTGGCGGTTTCCGCCCCTTCGCCTTCCGCGCCCTTTTTTGTACCCAACAGCCCAATTTCCGACGATGGGGAGGACGACGCGATTTTGGGAGATGTGAAAAATCTGGACGGTGGCCCGGCCTGGCGCAATCCTGTAGTAGTTTCGCTGCCCACTCCGGCCCATCTGACTACGGTTGTGTTTATTCCAAATTTTGAAATGAGTACCAAAGAAGCCCGCGCCGTTTTGCCGCCAACCTTGAGTTTGCAGGATGCCGCCCATAACTCCAGCCGCACTGCTCTTTTTGTGGCGGCTTTCACGGCACCCGGCGGGAAACTGGAATGGCTGGCCGAAGCTATGAATGACCGTATGCACCAGCCCTACCGTAGCCAGATTTTCCCGCAATTGCCCGGCTTGATAGATGCGGCGCAAAGGGCGGGTGCTTACGGTGCGGCCTTGAGCGGGGCAGGTTCGACAGTGTTAGCTTTTTGCGCCAGAGAAAAAGCGGCTTCGGTGCGAGATGCTTTTGTACGAGTAGCGGGAGAAGGTGGCTTGCGCGGGCGGGCCGAACAGCTTGAAATTGCGCCGGGTGGCCCTACCGTGGGCTACGAAATCTAAAAGTTTCTAGTTTCTAGTTAGAATTAACTAGAAACTAGAAACTTTTCCGACAAAGAGGGTATAAGGATAACTGTATGCAAGAAGTGAAAAACCGTGCGAAATAAAGCGTGGTTCTGGTGGCTGGCAATCGCTATCTGGGCAATACTACTCTTTTTTATCCGCCGCGCTCTGGAACTGGGCGGTAGCCCCATAATATTATTTTTGGTAATGCTGGGGCTATTCTTTCTGGTGCTGTTCGTTCTGCGCGTCACCATCTTCCGCTTGCGTATTTGGTGGGTCAGGCTCAAGCAAGTGTTTACGCGGCATCGTTGAGCTAGTGACAAAATTGGTTGAAACTGAAATTTTCAAGATAAATAGGTGAAAAATGACTAATATCCTGCCCAAAGATGATCAGACTCTTATGATTGTAAATTGTTCTAAAAATTGGGAACAAATAGAGAGTAACCAAATTTATAGTTGCCCGGTAGAAAACAGCCTTCGTCCGTGCCGCTACTTCGGTATTTATTACAACTTGAAGGTACAGCGTGTCGCGAATATCGAAGCGGTTGTGGAGGTACATCCTGATGGCAATACTAATGCCCGCTGGATTGGGGCAGGCGGTAGAGAAGCCGATTACCGCCAGAAAGCTCTTGACTACTTTAACAACTTAACCCCTAAACCTTCAACACCGCTACAGGTCTTTATCCTGGGCGTGCTTCAGGCTACCAGCTTCAAAAAAGGTACAAAGGGCGGAACCCAGACCAGCAAGCAGTATCTCAACATGAGTAGCCTGGGGGTGAGTTCGGCAGGTTATCTAGCTCCCCAACTTTATGATAGAAAGTGGACAGATTTTGAGAAAGTTGGGGGTAGCCGACCCGGAGCAGATAAAGATATTTAACTGAGAATGTACGAACCCCTAAAAAAGTGGTTTATGAGATTTACAAAGGCGGGTCATCGTCAATATCGCTGCTTTGAACGGCTCGTTGGGCGTTTAGAGCGGCCTCACGTTCGCGCTTTTGGCCGGGAGTAAGTTCGAGTGGCATTGAAGCGGCGGCAGTTAGCGAAGTATTGGCGCGGGATAAATCTTCTTCATCCAGCAACACCGGGCGAGGTTGGCTACCATTGCCCCGCCCAATTACTCCGGCCTGTTCCAATTCTTCGATAAGACGGGCGGCCCGGTTGTAGCCAATCCGTAAGCGGCGTTGCAGCAGCGAAACCGAAGCGGTTCGGGCTTCTCGCACAATTTCAAGGGCTGGCTCGAACATATCATCCGGGCCATCCTCGCCACTTGTACCGCGTTCGGCTTCAATTTCGCGCAAATCTTTCGGCCACATTTCTACCTGGTCAAAGCCGTCCTTGCCTTTGGTCAGAAAATCGTTTTGGCTGCGCCAAAACTTGACCAGCGCGTCTATTTCCTCGTCGCTAACGTAAGTACCCTGACAGCGAAAGGGCTTGGCGGCATCGCTCGGTAGATAAAGCATATCGCCCCGACCCAAAAGCTTTTCCGCCCCGGTAGTATCCAGAATTACCCGGCTATCAATTTGGCTAGTAACGGCAAAAGTAATGCGGCTGGGGAAGTTAGCCTTGATAAGCCCGGTAACTACGTCCACCGAAGGGCGTTGCGTTGCCAATATCAGGTGAATCCCGACGGCGCGGGCTTTTTGGGCCAAACGGCAAATTGCGTTTTCGGCTTCTTCCGGCGCGACCATCATCAAATCAGCCAATTCATCAATTATCAACACCAAATAAGATAATTTTTCCCAATCGTTGCCAACTCCCGCAACCTTGTTATAGCTTTCGATATTGCGATGCCCGGTGAACGAAAGATGCTTGTACCGCTTTTCCATTTCCCGGATAGCCCATTTCAATACGCTCATTACGGTAGGAGTGCGGTCATTCGGGCGACGGCGTTCTTCTTCCGGGTCGGCCTCGATTTGGGTAACAACCGGGAAGCGCAGATGCGGAATACCGTTATAGGTGCTGAGTTCGACCATTTTTGGGTCAATCATAATAAATTGCAATTCGTCCGGGCGGTGGTAAAACAGTAGACTAGCGATAATCGTGTTTACGCAAACGCTTTTACCTGAGCCGGTGCTACCCGCAATCAGTAAGTGGGGCATTTTGGCAAGGTCAGGCGTAATCGGCTGCCCGGCCACATCCCGGCCAAGTGCGATTTTTAGTTTGCCCTGCTTCTTAATAAATTCGTCGCTTTCCATTAGTTCGCGCAAGCCAACCGTTGCAACCTTTGCGTTTGGCACTTCGATGCCGACCCGCGATTGGCCGGGAACGGGTGCTTCCATCCGAATACTGGGCGCGGCCAAAGCTAACGCCAAATCGTTTTGCAGGGCGACAATTTTAGCAACTTTTACCCCGGTATCCGGCTCAAGGGCGTATTGGGTAACGGTTGGCCCGGTGTTGATTTCGCGGACAAAAGCACTCACCCCAAAATTACCTAAAGTAGATTCAATCATTTTGGCTTTTTTGCGTAGTTCGACGTGATTGATTTCTACATCGCTAAACGAAGCCAGAATATTGATTACTGGCAATTGCCATTCCTTGCGGGGTAAAGCGGGCGAAGG
>JBBQGP010000322.1:0-3900 GCA_038323095.1 Chloroflexia bacterium
ATACTGCTGGGTGGCGGCAGCGTTTATTTCTGTGGCCGAATGGCTAACATCAGCCACTAATTTTTCGATGTGGGCTACTTCCTGGTTATTCTGGCTAATAGCATTGAGTAATTTAGCGATAGCAATGCCACTTTGCTCCGCCAGACTAACTGATTTACTAATTTCAGCCTGTCCACTACTACTGCTGACAACAGTTTCATTAATTTGGGCTTCAACCTGTCCCAGTATGTGTTCAACCTGCTTGCTGGCCTTCGTGCTGCGGTCAGCCAATTCGTTCACCTCACGCGCAATGACTTCAAAGCGTAAACCGTGTAATCCCGCTCCTTTAGCCTCTATAGTAGCGTTAAGAGCCAGCAAGTGAATTTCGTCACTAATTTCGCGGATAACTGAAACTACTTCTTTAATTTCGCTAGAGCGTTGTTGCAAATCTTCAAGTAAATCAAGATGCGATTTGTAAACGGCACTCACCTGCTGGCTGCTAAAAATAGTTTGAGAAACTGTCTTATTACCGGTCTTCCCCGCTTCAGCCACTGCTTCAGTAGTTGTGTTAATCTGCTGGCTGGAAAGCAGCATTTCTTCGGCAGTATATTTAATTTGGTTAGTACGTGAAGCAATAGTACGGGCCGAAGCAGTTAGTTCACGCATCATATCAGTAGTTTGCCGAATGCCAAAAAGCTGCTGCTGGCTACTAACAGCCTGCTGACTGGCGGTAGTATTTATATCGGTAGTTACCACTAATAATTGGCGACTGGCGTTTTTTAGCCGCTGATTTTGATGGCTGATAGTTTCTAGCTTGTGGCGAAAAGAACCAATTTGATAAGATAAAAAAATACATTCCAGACCGACAAACAAAATGTGAAGAGCGTATATACCTAAATTCGGGTTAGCGGCGTAAACATTATAGTAAGGCTGCATCAGGCCAATCAAATGATGCAAAGCTATTCCTAAAGCTGCCAGTGCAAAAACACGCCAATCATTGTAAAGTGAAAGCACTACCAGTATTACGAAAACATGAAAATGCATTTCAATCAAACCGTTTGACAGATGAATTAGCGTACCCGAAAAAATTACCATACTGATTGCAATCATGCACCGACTAAGCAAAGTTCCTGGCTTCCACTTAAAAACCAGTAAAGGGACTAGAAAAGCGGTTACAGCTAACACATTAACGTCGGTATGGGCCGTCAACAAAGCAAAAATTAAGACTATTGTTAAATGTGTAAATAACAAAACTAGCATTAAGCGGTCTTTGGATTGTAAACTCGAATCAAGCATAAAAATATTAAAGCGGTCTTTAACAAACGGGTTTGATTTAAACATTTCTGTTACTTCCGGTTTATCTATTTCCTGTAACTCTTTGGTAAATATGTTACAAAGATAGTGTATAAGAGGTAATAATTGACAACTAATAAAAGCGGTCAAGTCCAAAGTTAATTCTTTGTTACGACAGCTTTACATGGTTTGTGTTAGTAATTTTACTATATTAATTCTTACTTTTGTATTACAAAAGGCGAACAATTGACTGTTCGCCTCCTTAAATTTATTATATTTTTAACTATTCGCCAGGAATAGTCAGTTTAGGGTTGACCGACAGCCGTCTTTATCGCCTGAAAAAGCGGGGCTGCCCCATCCTGCGCCAGATTAAGGGCCGGAGTGGGGTAAATTCCCAAAAACAAAATAGCGATGCAGATGATTACCAGCGCAGTAGTCAGGTAGAAAGAACGCCCTGATTGCAGCCGATTCTCGATACCTTCTGGTGCGGGCGCAAAGTACATTGAAACCACTACCCGTAGATAGAAGAAGGCCGAAACCGCACTATTCAGCACCCCAACAATTGCCAGCCAGAGCAAGCCATTGTTAATCGCGGCCCGGAAAACAAAGAACTTGCCGAAGAAACCGCCTGTAGGAGGGATACCAGCTAACGAGAAAAGACAAAGTGCCATTGCCAGAGCCGCAATTGGCGACCAGCGACCCAACCCGCTAAAGTCGTCCACATTCGCGCCACCTTGCCGGTTCTGAACATAAATCAGGATGCCAAATGCGCCAATATTCATGAAAACGTAGATTAGCGAATAAAGCAGCACCGAGCTAATCGAATCGTTCTGGCGTGGCTCGTTCGGGCTGGCACTGTTCACGTAAGCGGCCAGACCAACCATAATATAGCCAGTATGGGCAATCGAGGAATAAGCCAGCATACGTTTGACGCTGTTTTGGGCGATTGCCACAATATTACCCAGCGTCATGGTCAGGGCCGCCAGCACCGCGATAATTACCGTCCACTGGCTTGCCAGAGTTGGCATAGCTTCGACCATAACCCGTACCAGAGCAGCAAACCCGGCGGCTTTTGGCCCAACCGACATAAAAGCGGTAATCGGGGTAGGCGCACCTTCATAAGCGTCGGGTGTCCAGACGTGGAAAGGTACCGCCGCAATTTTGAAGCCAAAGCCAACTACTAGCAGTAGCATCGCAAAAGTTATCCCGCTATCCGCCGTAATGTTATTGGTAGCGATTTGCTTGCCGATTTCACGCAAATTAGTTGTGCCAGTCATACCAAAGGCCCAGGCCATCCCATAAACCAGAATAGCCGTCGCCATAATACCCAGCAAGAAATACTTGAGCGCACCTTCCGCCGAACCCCGGTCATTACGGGCAAAAGCGGTCAAAATGTAAACGCCAATCGAGCTTAGTTCAATGCCAACGAAAATCGCCATCAAATCGCCCGATGCGCCCACAATCATCATACCCAGGACCGAGAAAGCCTGAATACTGTAAAATTCGCCAATCGGTATATTACGCTTTAGCACATACGAAGGCGCGACCAGCACTCCCAAAATGGCCGTCGTCAGAAAGATAATCTCGTTAAAAGTGGTAAAGTCGTCGCGGACGAACATCCCACTGAACGAAGTATTAGCCCCGTTTGGGCCACTGTAATAAAACAGAAAGCCGGTAGCGACCAGCGCACCGATATAACCTATAAGGGCCAGCCAACCCAGACCGCCGCGCCGCTCTTTCGGCAACACCAGGTCTATAATAACCAGCAAACAGGCCATCACCAGGACGATTATCTCCGGCATCAGGCGGATTAGGTCGTCCCCGGTAATGCCGGGCTTTTCGGTTCTGATTTGAAGTAGCACCCCGTCTAATAAAGACACAGCCACTTTCTCCTTAATCTTTTCTCAAACTAAATCCACATTATTTGCCAAGTTGTTGCAACACCGTGCTAACCTTGTCGCCGTGATTCATCAGGGCTTCGGTAATTTGTTGCGCCGGTTTATGCAAAAAGTCCAGTACCAGCGTCGGGAAAATCCCAACCACAATCGCCAGAGCCGCCATCGGGTAAAGCGTCAAGAATTCGCCAATATTCAAATCGGGGAATTTTGCGCCGTTCTCCTTAATGTCGTTGTCAGGGCCGTGTTCAACCCCTTCAGTGTGGTCATCGGCGGGATGGTCGCCCGCGTTGGCCTCGTGCGCCGAAACAGGCTGTGCTTTTTCGCTGGCGGGCGAAGTAGTATGCTCCACCCCGTGCGCGTGGTCGTCGTGAGCCGCCGCCATTGCCATTGCCGGGTCGTAATCGGTAGTTTTGCCCCAGATAGCTCTTTGATACAGCCAGAGCATATAAATCGCGGCGTAAATAATCACGAACGAAGTTCCAAAGGCAATCCAGCCGTTCACCCGGAACGCCCCCTGCATTACCAGAAATTCGCCGACAAACCCGCTTATCAGGGGTAAACCGAGCGAACCCATTGTATAAACCATATAAATCGTAGCGTAGGCTGGCATCCGGCTGGCGACGCGAGTAGTATTCTGGATAGTGCTAATATCACGAGTATGCAAGCGTTCGTAAACTACCCCGACACAAAGGAACAAACCACCCGTCACCAAACCGTGCGAGAACATGGT
>JBBQGP010000323.1:0-3866 GCA_038323095.1 Chloroflexia bacterium
ATATTTTGGGAAGCCAGACGGTCACGACATTTGAAAAGCGCGTCAGTGGTGAATTTGTCTTCCTGTTCCTGGGTCATCTGTCGGGTATAAGCTTCTATTTGTGCATCTTTTAATTCAGCACAGGTCAGGGTTGGTTGGGAATAGCCCGTACCGCGCTGGTCAAACAAAATTACTTCGTTATTGGCGGCATAGCGGCGATAAGTTGCGCCGGTAATAAAGCCAGTCACAAAATCCTGTGAGCCGCCACCCGGCCCGCCCTGCAAAAAGACAATTGGTTCAGGGGCGGGGCTATTGCCCAAAGCTTTGTAAATAATCGTCGCCAATTTTAGCGTTTTACCGTTATTGGCCTGACTGTGCTGCTCTGGCACAACTACATAACCACAACGGGCGGTTTGCCCTTCTTTCTGGTCGGCGGGCAACTTGAAAGGGCATTTGGCTTCTTCAAAGCGCGGTAAACCCTGGGTTAGTTCCGGCCCTTTTGCTCCCGAAGCTACTGCGGTACTTGTACTTGCTGCCGCCGTCGTTGCTGCCACCGTCGTTGCTGCCACCGTTGTAGTTCGAGCGGGAGCAGTCGTGGCCGCACCGGGCGTTACGCTGGGCAAAGTAACCGGGGTAGAAGTAGCGGCATTAGCAGGCGCAGCAGTCGTGGCCGCAGCAGTGGTAGCCGCGCTAGTAGTTGCGCCCGTCGTTGCGGTAGGTATAACCGGGGTTGCGGTGGGGTCGCCACAAGCGGCCAGCATTAGCGACAACATTAAGGCCAGCACCAGTCCGGCCAATATTCGCCCGCGACCCGAACCAACCTGCAATCTATTATTCATTCAAAAAATTTCCTCTCTAAATCGAGCAAAATTCGTCAATTCTTCTGGTTTATTTCTTATCGTTCTAATTCTCTACCTAATTCTCTACGCAATACCAAACGCAAAGTTACTTTTATTTCTTCCGTCTCTGCAATTTATTGTTTAGATAAGCACTATAAGCTGGTTCGGCGATTTCAAATAAAATATCTTCAGGTTCGGGCAAAGGTGCTTCCCATAACCATTCGGGTTTGAGCCAGAAATCCGGCAAAATTTGTGAATGAAACTTGCCTTCGTGGTCAATCGGCACGCGCTGGTATTGGTTGTTTGCGTCCAGGCAGTAGAATTCGGCTTCACCAATAGTAACGTCTATCAGCCAATATTCCGGCACACCTCCGGCGGCATATTCCTTATACTTGTCTACCCGGTCACGCTCGACACTTTCAAGCGAAACCACCTCGATTACTATATCTCCCGGCCCACGTATTAATCCTGTTTCAAGGCGGGATAAATTATTTTTGGCAATAAAAACCAAATCCGGTTCACGCCCAGACCCGTGTTTACCCGGCAGTTTCATTTGAAAGGGAGCTTGAAAAACTCGGCCCGCATTCTTAACTCTCATATAAATTCGTAGAACTTCATAAAGAAAGCCGACAGTTTCTTGATGCTTTTCGGTGGCGGGGCTTGGCATTACTATCTCTCCATCTACCCATTCGGCGTGGGTATCTTCATCCGTCCAATCAAAAAACTCTTCATAAGTAATATAAGGCCCAGCCGGAAAAGGCTTATCGGGCAGGTGATAGGGATAATCTTTGAGTTTATTCGGTTTTTCACGTAATTCACTCATCTTTTGCACCTCCGGCCTTTGGTTAGTCTTTGTTCTTTCATTATTTACATCTGCAACAGAAAGATATAATCATCGGATATTGATACAATTGTAGCATAATGTACGCCCGCTACCTCAGCTTTTGGGGTTTGTTTTTTAGCTTAAAAGATTGCAAGAAATTTCACCAAGTGGCTTGACATTGCCAGGTCAAAGTGATACTCTTTAACTCAGACCCGGCTATTATTTACTGAAAATTCATGCTTCATTCCCTTAGATTTGTGGCTAAACCTGGGTAAGGGAAGTTCGGTGCGGCAGAGGATTAAGAGATGCTAAACGATTTTGTACCAGTGTTAATTTTATTCATACTGGCGGCGGGCCTGACGATTGTAATGAGCCTATTGGCAACTTTTGTTGGGCCAAAAAACCCTAGCGAAGCCAAAGCCTCGCCCTACGAAGGCGGCGTGCCTTTGGTCGAAGATGTGCCGCGCCGCTTCCCGGTGAAGTTTCTGGAAGTTGCTATGCTCTTTCTAATTTTTGACATTGAAACGGTTGCTTTCTTCCCCTGGGCCGTATTGCTCAATCAACTAAAACTTTTCGGGCTAGTCGAAATGGCAATCTTTTTGCTGGTGCTGGGCATGGGCTACATTTATTTATGGAAAAAGGGCGCGTTCAATTGGGAAGGCGAACTTTAGACCATTCTTTTTCTTGAGATTTAACGCCAAAAGCGAAGGTAATACATAATGAGTAACGAAATATATCGCCAGGAAGATTTTTTCACCAATAACGCCCCCATACCCGGCAACGTTCAGGCCATGCGTAGCCTTTCCCCCATTGGCGGGGTAGTTACGACCAATCTGGAGAACGTGGCGAATTGGGCGCGGAGTGCCTCGCTTTGGCCGGCTTTGTTTGGTTTGGCCTGCTGCGCGATTGAAATGATGGCGACCAGTGCTTCCCGCTTTGATATTGCCCGCTTTGGTTCAGAAATCTTTCGGGCCTCGCCCCGCCAATCCGACTTGATGATCGTGGCCGGACGGGTATCGGCGAAAATGGCTCCGGCAGTCCGCCAGATTTACGAGCAAATGCCCGACCCCAAATGGGTGATTGCAATGGGAGCTTGCGCCAGTTGCGGCGGCGTTTTTAATAATTATGCGATTGTGCAGGGCGTAGATTTGATTGTGCCGGTGGATGTATATGTAGCCGGATGCCCACCGACCCCCGAAGCCTTAATCGAGGGGGTAAATTTATTACAGCAACGGATTGCGGCTGGTACGCCTCGTCCCGCCGACCCGATTATTTATGCGCCGGAGGTGGTCAGTGACCCAAATTTTGGACGAATCCGAAAATAACCCTTCGCCCGCCGAACCTGAATTACTGGATTTAACCCGTTTTCCCGAAGCGCATCGTAGCACTTTTCGCGTGGCCGATAATACGCCAACTTATATCGTTCCTGCCGCCCAAATTATAGATGTATTACGCTTTTTGCGCGACGAGGGACGTTTTACCATGCTGGAAGATGTGACGGCAATTGATTGGTATCCGCGTGAGCCACGCTTTCAGGTAGTTTACAATATGATTGCTATTGAGCGGGCCAAAGTAATTTGTCTCAAGGTGGAATTGCCGGGCGAGCAACCAAGTATAGCAAGCCTAACCGGGCTGTTTCCCGGCGCAAACTGGTACGAGCGCGAAGTTTTTGATTTGTTCGGGATAAATTTCGAGAACCATCCCGATATGCGCCGTATCGAAATGCCGGAAGATTGGGAAGGCCACCCTTTACGCAAGGATTACCCGGTTACTGGCCCACGTCGGGCCAACCTTCCCGCCAACTGGCGACGTAACGACGGACGAACTGAATAAGTTCCAGGTTCCAAGTTTCAAGTTAGAAATGCAGGGGGTTTATCTAATCAGACGGTATTTATTGTAAGATATTGCTCCGCCAGTAGATAAAACCACTATTTTTCGAATAAGCTCTTAACTTGAAACCTGAAACTCGAAACCTGAAACTCAGAAATAGAGAAAAAGATGGAAGACCTTCAGATAAGAGAACGGTGGCTGGACGACGACGAAGAAGGGGCTGAGGCCGAACAGGAAGCCCCCGAAAAACAATTGATGACCATTAACATGGGGCCGCAGCATCCTTCGACACATGGGGTTTTGCGTCTGATTGTCACCCTGAGCGGGGAAGAAGTCATCAAATGTATTCCTGATATTGGCTATTTGCATACCGGCATCGAAAAACTGGCCGAAAC
>JBBQGP010000324.1:0-3851 GCA_038323095.1 Chloroflexia bacterium
CAGCGGTTAAAAGAGCGAGCTGAACAGATGCAACATTCTATCGAAGCTGAAATTGTCGAAACGGTTTCCAAAGTAACTCCTGCCGACGATAGTTTAAGTGCTGATTTGGAAGAACTGCTGGTGCAATTAAAGTTTTTGAAAGATGAAGCGTTAGTAAATCTGGCCCAAAATAATTTTCCCAAAAGAGATGCTTCAAAAATAGAAGCTTTGTATTACAAACGACAAAGCGAAGGTCTTGACGAGACCGAAACCGAAAAGCTGACTGAGCTAATGCGAAAATTTAACCAATGGTTTGTATTACGGAACGAAGCAATAAATTTACTGTTGCAAGAGGCTTTGATGTAACAAAATTTACTCAAAAAAATGAGCCGTAGAAAAAAATACGTTGGGAAATTTCGGCAAGGTAGGCGAGTATGGGTTAGGGCGGGTTGGTACCCGCCCCAGGATTAAGCGGCATATTTCAGGAGACGCAGGGCTTCGAGGCGTATCACGTCCGGGATAAGGGTAAAATAGGTGTCGCAATAGGGCGAACGGGTATCAAAGCGATTATAGGTGCGGAGCGTAACGAGCGGGCAACCTCCCGCGCAAACGTATTTCCAACGACAATCCGAGCAACCCTTTTTCTGCTCAGGGGCAAGGTTTTGGAGTTCGCCTTGCCGGATGACTTGAAGCGGGTCGCCCTGCCCAATCTTGCCTTGCGGCTTGTGCATAAGCATCTGGCAACTGGCAATCTCGCCGGTATGCTTGACTACAACATAATTTACACCCGCGCCGCAAGCGTGACGGTGAGGGGCCTCCAGTTGAACCCGGTCAAGAATTGCTCCCATCAGGCTGTTATTGGGCAAATACTGCTCTATAACGGCGTAGCCCTGACGCAAGCCCGCGATTAGTTCGGGGTTATCTACCGTCAGGCCATCGTTGGCTAAAGGATTATCCCGGAAAAAGTTAATAGTGAAGGGCGCATCCCGCTTGAGCAAATACTCGAAAAGCTCCGGCAATTTCGGCAAATTCAGGGCGGTAATCACGATAGAAACGTTAAACGGAATCTGGTATTCTTGCAACAAATTCAGGCCGCGCTCAACTTTATCAAAACTGCCCTTGCCGTTTACAAAAGGACGCTGCTTATCGTTGACCTCGCCCAGACCATCTAGCGAAATTGCTACCTGAAAATTGTGCTGCTTCAAAAGTTGAGCGGTTTTAAGTGTGATAGTCGTGCCATTGCTCAACAAAATCGGCTGAATGACAATATCTGTCCCTTTTACTTTTTCCAAAGCGTAGTAATACAATTCCTCGACTAGCGGCCATTCCAGCAAAGCTTCTCCGCCCGCAAATTTTAGGGACACTTCGGTCATGCCCTGCTCTTTGGCCGAATCGAGCAAAGCGTCCAGCGTTTTACGTCCGATTTCAGGGGTCATTACTTCGCTGGTTTTGCCCAAATAGCAATAGGTACAGCGCAAATTGCATTGATTGGTGACGTGCAGCCAAATTCCCAGCTTGCGGGATGGCTCGATATTGGGCTTGGGTACTTTATTGCCGCGATATAGCAAATTGTTTTGCTCGAAAGTCGCCACAAGCTCGGTCAAATCGTTAAAGCTGGCGGCAGCGTCCAAAAGCCGCAATTCCATAAAGATTTCACCCAACTTGCGTTGCCCATCAAACTGGGTAAAAACGTGGGCGGCAGCAGGGTTTAGCACCGAAACGCCCGCATCCGATTCAGCATTATATAAACAAAGATTATTGCCTATTTCGGTGCGGTAAAGCTGCGGAAAGGGGCTAAGGCGTAGCTCGGCCTGCAAAGGTAACGCCAAAACGAGACTATGGCCCTTATCATGGCTAAGTCCCCCTTCGCAAGCACAATCACATTGAAAATGCTGGACTGACGTTGCTGTTGAGGCCGTCCGGCTCGATAAAACCCGGCTATTACTAAGACTGAACAAGTGACCCTAACTTCCTTTCCTCAAGCCCGGCTAGACAAACTGGGCTAACTCGGTCTGCCTGTAAGAGGCAGTGTATGGCTTGCTGTTACGCAAACACCCTTCCAATTCTTTTAACCCTTTTTCCAATTCTTCCCGTTTTTTTGCGGCTAATGCCGAATTGGTGGTTACTAAAGTATCAACGCTAATCATTAGCTCGGTCAGGTGCTTCCAACGTTGTGACAAAAATAAATAGGTTTCTTCACGCTGGCTACTAAGATAATTTATCAGGCTGCGTTGCACTTGCAAAAGCTCGCGCAAATCCAGATCAGTTTCAAGCTCTTTTAGAGTAGCAGCCAGCTTTTCGAGTTCGGTCTGGCTTAAATGGGATTGGGTGCGCCCTTCCTGAAGTTGCTGGCGAATAAGTTGGATACGGGCGGGAAGGCTACTAAAAAGCCGTTCCTCAGTGCAATAGGCTAGAAATAAATCCTGGCGGAGTTTTAGCTGGTAAAGACGGTCTTCGACCCGGTTCAAGTTCCAGGTAAGGGATACAAGTTGGGTCGTAGGCTGGGTATTGGGTAAAATCGCCAATTTTAATGAGCCTTCCTTTGCATATTGCCGGGTTTGGTTCAAGCTTATTTCGTAATTGGCTTACCAAACCATGTTCAAATTCCTTACATTACCACACCCTCATTTTATCCTAAAACTGTTTCGATTATTTGACCCTCTGCCGCCTATTTACTGACATGGCTCTGACAAATTCGTGATAGTTTTAACGTTTTCCGCCCACGTTTTCCCGCCTTTTTCGTGGGTTTCTTCCTACGTTTCCTGTTATATTATTAACGAACAAATCCCGTTCTGGTTGCCCATCCTGCCAATTTCTGCTAATATCGGCTTGCTCATAAATCACGATTTTAAGAGATAACCAAAAAATAAAAATACAGATAATTTGTAAGGAGTTAGCTTTATGACATTGATGTCGGAAGAGCGGCTGGTAACTGGTGACGAGGCTTTTCGAGCCGAACTACGCAACTGGCTAACCGCCAACATTAGCGATGAATTCCGCGAAAAGCGCGGTATGAGTTTCCGCGAAAAGGTTAATATCCGCCGAAACTGGCAAAAAAAGCTGTTTGATGCGGGTTGGGTCGGGATTGGCTGGGCCAAAGAATACGGCGGACGCGGCGCGAATTTGCAACAAGTCGGGATTTATAACGAAGAAATGGCCCGCGCTCAAGCTCCGGCGACGGCTAACGTAATTGGCCTGAATATGGCAGGGCCGACCATTCTTTCGGTGGGTACACCTGACCAGAAAAACCGCTATTTGTCCAAAATTCTGAGCGGCGAGGAAATCTGGTGTCAGGGCTTTAGCGAACCCAATGCCGGGTCAGACGTAGCCGCCTTGCAAACCCGTGCCATTCGTGAGGGTGATAACTTTGTGGTAAACGGCCAAAAAGTTTGGACAAGCTATGGCTATGTGGCCGATTTTTGCATTTTGCTGGTTCGCACCGATTTTCAAGCTCCCAAACACAAAGGCTTGAGCTATTTAATTGTTGATATGAAGTCGCCCGGCGTGACCGCCCGCCCGTTGGTGCAATTAACCGGGGAAGCCGAATTCTCCGAACTTTTCTTTGATAACGTCAAAGTGCCAGTTCAAAATTTGGTCGGCGAACTAAACAAAGGCTGGATAGTCGGGATTACCACTTTGATGCACGAGCGCGGCAGCTTTTCGCTCAATATGGTTGTCAGCTTTGAATTAAGGGTGCAAGCCCTGATTGATTTGGCGAAACAGGTGGAGCGCGACGGCCAGCCCGCCAGCAAAGACCCCCTTTTCCGTCAGCGCATTGCCAAACTGTACACCGATGTTCGCACTTTCAAGTTTAATACTGTTCAGCAAATGTCTACGGTCAAGCCCGGCCACGTTCCCGGCCCGGAAGGTTC
>JBBQGP010000325.1:0-3816 GCA_038323095.1 Chloroflexia bacterium
AATAGTCTTAGGATGCTCGAACAGATAGTTTACCGCTAATTTGAAGCCGGGAAGCACCTCGCCACCATCAATTTCATCTTCCAAAGTTAAAAGTTTAGGATAATTTAAACCATTACGGTACACCAAAACGTATTTTTCAAACAAATTAATTGACCATATCAACCTGACCTGAGCTTCTTGATAAATCCGTAACTTTTCAAATTTACTTTCATCAGTGTCACTCGGCGAATTTATTTCGATTACAATATCGGGCGCGACGGGAATTGGCCCGTCAAAATCTGCCGGAAGGCGAGCATCCAGCACAAAACAAACATTGGGCTTTGGCAAGTTTGGGCCTTCGGGATTGCCCAAATTGGTGGATGCCACCACGTATACCAGACCTTGCCGCAACGCGCTCGCCCCCACTCCGGCAAATCTATCCAGTTGGGAAGCGATTCGGGTACTTACATCACCGTGTTTAGCACTGGTGCTGCCTTGAAGTTTCGCCACAATTTTGCCCCTCAAAAGCTCGTACTCGGTTTCATCCGCTTCGGGCCATTCCAGATTTAGAAAATCTTCGATTGTATAAACTTTTTCCGCGATAGCCAATGTCATAATTTTTCCTAATCGAAAAGTTCGCTGATTTTCATTTTGAAGCCGGGTATTATATCTTCGCACCTAATTATCTCGATTAATTAGCAAAAAGGCAACCACAAAGGGCTGCCTTCGAGGAAAATCCAAAAGAAAAAGTCGGAAGTCGGAAGTATAAAGTCGGAATTATACTCGGACAATTTTTATTTGTGGTTGTCCCCTGCCTTGAAAGGCTGGGCTGATAACATGAAAACGTGGCTAAAGCCGTTACGGGTTAGGGCAGATTTAACCTAAGACCATATCTACGCGGATTATGCCTTGTGAAAAGTCAACTGGCGGAGCAGCATCCTACAGGGTTGCAGGTTTTCTTGTAGGATATGGCTCTGCCCATTGACTTTACCCAAACATCTAATGACGGAGCAACATCCTATAAGCTCACAACTCGCAACTCTATCCCCCCCGACAACTGACAACTGACAACCAAATTTCTTTAACAACTAACAACTAACAACTAACAACTTCTTAATAACGGTACTTCGCGCTGCCTTGCTTGACTTCGTTGAGGACAACGCCGAGCAAGTTGGCATGGACTTTTTCGAGTTGCTCTTTGGCTTCGCGGGCATCGTCGCGGCTGGTTTTCCCGGCTTTAAGGACAAGCAGCACACCATCCAGACGGGTAGCTAACACGGCGGCATCGGTCAGGGCCAGCACGGGCGGAGCATCGAACAACACGTAATCGGCTTCGTCTTTAAGGCGTAGCAATAATTCACGCATCCGGGCCGAACCCAATAGTTCGGTAGAATTTGGCGGAGTTGGGCCGCTTGGCAAAAATTTTAGATTGGGAATGCCGGTATTGGCGAAAGGCAGGGCCGCTTTGCCGCTTGTAGTTTGTCCAGCGTTAAGTATATAACTGGTCAAGCCCTGCTCGTTGGAAACGCCGAAAAGCGAATGTAGGGCCGGGCGACGCAAATCAGCATCTACCAGCACAACGACCTCATTCATTTGGGCAAAGGCCAGAGCCAGATTAGCGACAGCCGCCGATTTACCCTCGTCGGGCCGCGCACTGGTCACTAACAGGCTTCTGACTGGCTTATCCAGACTGCTAAATTGAAGATTGGTTCGCAGGGTGCGGTAAGCTTCGGCGGCGGGCGAATGTGGGTCAGCCAGCATTACCAGCCCCTCCCCTCCTTGAGATGGTGCGGTTCTACTCAAAATTTCATCCTTTTATCTATTATCATTCTGTTTTTGCTTGCGCCGAATTGGATTTTGGATTTCAGTTTCATCAAGGGGCGCACTGGAATCGGCGGCGGCAACCGGGGCGGGTGGGCGGCGGAAAGCATTATTATTGCGCCAGGGCGGAACGACTCCAATCACCTTTAGGCCAGTGTAAAGCTCAACATCATCTTCGCTTTTCAGGCTGGTATCAAAGAAATCCAGCACAAAAATCAAAATCAGGCCCAGTACCAACCCAATTGCCAGCCCTGCCCCCATATTCAGATTGGTGCGCGGGGTGGAAGGGCGGTCAGGGATGGGCGCAGGCGAAACCTTGTCAAAGAAAACCCGCGAATCTTCCGGCACTGCCGCCCATTTGGTCAGGCTATCTTCCCGGATAATATCGGCGGCGGCATCGGCCAGTCGAGCGGCCCGCAAACGGTCTGAATCGCTTACGGTAATTTTTAGCAAATAATTATCTGGGACAGGTTGGGGTTTGAGTTTGCCGCTAATCGCGTCTGCCCCTAGATCGAATTTGCCGCGCTCGTCAATTTTTTGGGCAAAGGCACTCGAAGTCAGGGTCGAACCATAGCGACGGACTTCGCCCTTAATAGCGTTGTTCAAACCTTCGTCCGGCTTGGCAGTTGTGCCGATAACCGTAACGCTAGACTCATACATTTTGGGTTGAGTGAGGCTATAGGCCAGGGCGGTAATCGCCGCTACCAGCCCAACCAGCAAGACCACCCACCAGCGTTTATTTAGTATTTTTATAAAATCTCGTATCTGCAAAGCTTAATCCCATTCATAAATAACGTCAAAATCATAGTTATTCAGCTTAGATGAAGGCAAATAAATTAATATATGACGAATATTTTTGCCGCCAAGCAGTTTTAAAGTTTCGTAAGTTGAACCCAGCACTATGCCGGGATGAATTAAAAAACTGCGGTAATGGCTCAAAACACTGGTTTTGGTTAATTGTTCGCTTTCGGCTTCGCCCATTCCGGCATCCTTCCAGATACGGTCTCCCACCTTTGCCGCACGCACGTTGCCCAGCCGCATCAGGGCAAGTCCGGCCATTGCTACCCGTCCAACGATAGTATGATGCATATAACCTTCAAACCCGGTTACCCCAATTCGGTAATAAGCCTCGTCTGGCGATAAATCGGGATAAACCTTATTTCGGACGGCTTCAAGGAATTGAATATAAACTTCGGACGAATAAAATGTACTTGGACGGTCAACATTATAAAGCGGCTTTATTTCGCGCAAAAACTCGGCGTTGTCTACCGCTCCTGTCCCCTTTAGAATTGCCTCGAAATTAGCCTGTTTAATCCCTGTTTTAGCGTCTGCCTTTGTTTCTGCCATAACTATCGCCCCTGTTATTAAAACGAACCAGCCCTGTCAAAAGTTGTACATTATTCCCACTCATAAATAATATCAAAGTTAAAATGTTGGGAACTTGCTCCCGCTAAAGGCGTAACCAAAGTACGTACTTTTTTCGCACCTCGGTAGTTAAGCCCCTCCGCCGACATTCCGGCTACTCCGTAGGGGGCAAACTTGAACTCGCGATAGTGACATAAATATTTTTGTTCATCCAATTTTTCGTAAGTGCAAAGACCCGAATGCTGGTCATTCCATAACTGGGCGGTCATTTTGACCAGACGGGGAATAGTAATTACCTTGATACTTGCCAGAGCCACCCGTCCGATAATCGTGCCTTTCATATAGCCGTAAAACGTTTTGCTTCCAAGTGCAAAATCACCTTCGTCAGGCAATAGTTTCGGAAAATAGTGTAATCGCACAACTTCGGTAAATTCTTGATATACCTCAATAGGATACCAGGCTTTAGCTGTATCCTTACCATAATACGGCTTGAGCTTTTGCAGCAATGCCGGGTCATCAAACGCCCCGACTCCCTTGAGCATAGCCTCGAACGCGACGTGGTCAATTAACGAATCGTAGGACTCTTTAGCATTTACAGGCATCATACCACCTTTTCTGCAAAGTTTTTGTGATTATTATAGGTTGTGTTAT
>JBBQGP010000326.1:0-3773 GCA_038323095.1 Chloroflexia bacterium
AATTTCTAAACGTTTCCGGGAGGGCCGGAGAAAGGTTCGGCAAATGGGCCAATTGCGCTCATATTTATTTCGACCAGACAGGGGCGGTTAGTGGCAATCGCTTCTTCGAGAGTTGGCCGGAAATCACCGATATTTTCAACCCGTTTTGACCATAGGCCAAAAGCTTCGGCCAATTTTAGAAAATCAGGGCTGCGTAATTCTACCGCAATATTGCGTCCGGCATAATTTTTGTTCTGGATATTGCGAAGTACACCATAACCGCCATCGTTAAACAAAATTAGCACTACCGGAATGTTTTCCTGAACGGCGGTTGCCAGTTCGCCACAATTGACCAAAAAGCCGCCATCACCCGCGATAGCCACTACTACCCGGTCAGGCATTGCCAGTTTTGCGCCAAGAGCCATCTGATAGCCCTGCCCAATGCCGCCGCCCGAAGCGTGAATCGAGGTATAAGGCTGGTAAGTATTTAAAATTCGCGCCCCCCAGGTTGTGCCGGAAATAGTAACATCCCGCACTTTGATAGAGTCAGGCGGCAGAACCGCGTTCAAATCGTCCACAATCTGTTCGTAAGGCCCAAGTGTGGCCCGAAGTTTGGCGCGAGCTTCTTTAGAAAGCGTAGCGATTTCTTCCAAATATTCAGGATTGCGGCTTGAGGCAGTATTAGCAAGCGCGGTGTTAATCAAATCAAGGGTTGCGCTGGCATCCCCGATAAGGCCCAGAGTAGCATTATAGCTGCGGCTAATTGCCAGAGGGTCAACGTCTATTTGAATAATTTTGGTTGGCATGGGCAATTTCCAGACCGAAGTCTCGTTGCCGCGCAAGTGGCTACCAATAACGATTAGTAAATCAGCTTTTTCGAGCAAAGGCCGGACAGAAGGATGACCGCCAAAGTTGCCAACGCAAAGCGGATGATTTTCAGGAATTGCGCCCCGCCCGGATTGGCTGGTAATCACACCTGCGCCCAGCCATTCAGCCAGCTTGATTAGCGGATTACTTTCTGTTCCTCTTAGCGAGTCGTTCATACCACCACCCGCCCAAATCAAGGGGCGACGGGCCGCTTTTAGCAGCGTAACCGCCTGGTTTACCACTTCCTGCGGGGGAGTAATTCGGGTATCAGGCTTTGCACTACGGTTCAGGCCGAGCGGCGGGACGATTTTAGCTTTTTGGTAATCAATCGGGATTTCAAGGCTAACCGGGCCAGTCGGGGCAGTCATGGCCTGTTCGATTGCCAGATAAAGGGTGGCAGGAACAGTTTCGGCGGATACCGGGCGATAAGCAGCTTTGGAAACAGCTTTGAGCATATTAAACTGGTCTTTACATTCGTGAATAAAACCCCGCCCTTTATCTACGTAAGCCGAATCGATTTGCCCGGTAAGGTGTAAAACCATCGAACCCGCCGTATGTGCTTCGACAATTGCTCCGGCAGCATTTCCCGCCCCCGCCCCGGTGCTGGTAATCGCTACGCCTAGTTTGCCGCTCACTCGCGAATAAGCGTCGGCCATATTGACCGCACCCGGTTCGCTACGGGTAGGAATAGCCCGAATACCGCCCTGACGAGCAATCGCATCGTAAATCGGCATATTGTGAATACTAATAATCCCAAAAACGGTGTCTACTCCGGCTTGCTTGAGCATTTGTACGATTATATCGCCGTTCGTTAGTTCTTCCAACTTCATCTCCCCCTCTTCTAAACGTATCTTCCCGTGCCACCCGCAACGTCGAGCGCAACGCCAGTAATATAGCTGGCTCGGCTGGAAGCCAGAAAAAGAATAGCCGCCGCCACTTCTTCAGGCTGGCCGAAACGTTTTAAGGGAATATTGCGCGTAGCCGCCTGTTGTATCAGCCATTCTTCTTCGGTCAGGCCCGAATTAGCCTCGCGGTAACGTTTCCGCCATTGTTCGCTAACAATTGTCCCCAGCGTAATACTATTGACCAAAATATTATCGGGCGCAAATTCGGTAGCCAAAGAACGGGTTAAATTGAGTAGTCCCGCCCGCGCCGCCGCCGTCGCTACCAGATGCGGCTCAGGTTGCCGGGCCAGCACCGCATTCATATTGATAATACGTCCGCCGCCTCGCGCTCTCATATAAGGATAAACCGCCCGTACCGGGTTGATTACCCCAAAAAACTTTAGCTCGAACTCATCGCGCCACGCCTGGTCGCTGGTTTCAAAGAAAGTAGTCATCCGGCTGCGTCCGGCGTTATTTACCAGAATATCGATACCGCCAAAAATTGTTGCCACTTCTTCGACAAAGCTTTTGACTTGTTCCCCATCCAGCACATCGCAGGAACGGGCGAAAAGCTGCGCTTCGGGCAAAGCTTTTAATTGGGCCACCGCTTCTTGCAAGCGTTCCTGACCTCGCGCGCAAATCGCTACCGCCGCCCCTTCTTCCAAAAAGCTTTGGGCCGCCGCCAGTCCAATGCCCGAACTACCCCCGGTGACAATCGCCACTTTGTTTTTTAAGCCTAAATCCATCTTGCCTCAAATTAAAGCCAGTGAAAAACGCGCACCGCCAGTATTATGCCAATAGTATAAGCTGTCGCAAAAAATTGTCCACCCAGAAAGCCAATCAGGGCCGGGCGAGTTTTACGTTTGAGAAAGGCAATTCGCTCGTCACCCAAATTGTTTTTGCTAAAATTGAACAGGTACAAGCGTCCCAGATTGAGGAAGAAACTCCCATTTCTGGGCCATAAAACAGTACGGTCAAACTGGGCGTGATGCTTTTGAATATGTTGTAATAATTCCGCTTGCCAGTATGCCCACCAGGTCCAGCTAATTGGACACCAGATAACACAAAAGCACAAAAATGGAGCAACCCATTCAGCATACCGCATAACCCAACCGGCCTTCTAGGGAATTAAGTTTTGAGTTTTAAGTTAGATTAACTAATTCTTCTTTATCAGAGATTTTAGGAATGGTGAATTTTATGGCAAGTAATTCAAAACTCAAAACTCAAAGCTACTTAACGTTCAAACGTTTTTTGAGAAGTTCAGCCTTGCGTTTTTCGGCTTCGTCATAATTTTGCAGAACCAGCGCAACCGCTCCGTACAAGCCAATATCATCACCCAAATCGGTAGTAACAATCGGCACACCTTCGCGGAAAGCAGGCATAGCCCGGCGGTCTACTTCCTCCAGCAAAGGCTTAAATATTAAATCACCACTGCGGGATACCCCCCCACCAATTACTACAATTTCAGGATTGAATAAATGCAAAATATTGGTTACGCCTACCCCAAGATAAGCTCCCGCCCTATGCATTAATTCAAGGGCAAGCTTATCACCCTGACGGGCGGCTAACTCTACCATTTCGGCGGTTACATCTTCGATTTTATAGTCAGACATTTCGTTTAACAAACTTTCCCGGCCACTTTTGAGCAATTCAATTGCCCGGTTGCGAATACCCGTACCACTTGCCATTGCTTCCAGACAGCCGAAATTGCCGCAATTGCAGCGTATGCCAAAAGCTTCAACGCTCATATGACCAATTTCGCCCGCCGCCCCCTTTGCGCCATCCAAAATCCGGCCATCATCTATAATGCCGCCGCCAATGCCAGTGCTAACCGTCATATAGACCAAATAGCGGTAATCCTTGCCCGCCCCAAAAGTATATTCGCCCAGCGCGGCCAAATTCGCATCGTTCCCCAAATAAACCGGGAGGCCCAATCTATCCTCTAGTACCTCACAAAGTGGAACATCCTTCCAGCCCGGTAAATTAGGTGGAGAATAAACTACGCCAGTTCGAGGGTTTAGCGGGCCGGGTGCGCCCACCGCC
>JBBQGP010000327.1:0-3726 GCA_038323095.1 Chloroflexia bacterium
TCCTTCCCTACTGGACGTGGCATCATAGCCAGATACAGTTACAACTTTGTAACGAATCAGATTTGGATTTCTTCTGATTTTAAGTATTTCAGACAACAACAAAGTCAGGCTTATAGCCTTCTAACTTTTTGAAATAACAAAATCCGGCAAAGCCACTAAATTTAATTTGAATGTGGGGGGGGACGTTAGTATATAAGAATGGAACTGTTGTCTGAACCCTTACCCTCTGGACTAAAGTTTTATAGTCAACTTTGTCGCCACAGAGTATTTCTAATTTAATCATATAAAAAATTTAAGTTCAAGCTTTATTGTATTACGAAAACACTACAAGATGCTAATAAAGTTTTGTTATAATTTCTTAATAATCCGGCTAAAATAATTTTCTCAGAAAGCGATACTAATTTTACTAAAGCGGCTAATAAAGTATAATTAGGCGATTTTGATTGCTTTCCTAATTCAAAAAATACAAGGAGCGTATCATGAGTACAAGCTTATCCGATATTGCCGTAAAAAATATGCAAGGGGAAGAAAAAAAGCTAGGCGATTATGCCGGAAACGTCCTGCTGATTGTCAATCTGGCTTCCCAGTGAGGGATGACTCCTCAATACTCCGGTCTGGAGGAACTGAACAAGGAATACAAGGAAGCCGGTTTGCGCGTATTGGGCTTTCCCTGCAACGATTTTGGCAAGCAAGAACCCGGCACAAACGCCGAAATTCTGGAATTTGCCACTTCGCGTTTTGGAGTTAGCTTCGAAATGTTTGATAAACTGCACGCTATTGGCCCGGAACAGCACCCGCTTTATGCCCGCTTAACCCAGGCTGTTGAGCCAAAAGGCGATGTGCGCTGGAATTTCGAGAAGTTTTTAATCAGCCGCAAAGGTGAAGTAGTAGCCCGTTTTGGGAGCGCAATTGACCCGCTTTCCGAAAAAATGCTGGAAGCTATTCAACAGGAATTAGCCAAATAACCAAAAAAAAAGCTCCTGACCCAAATTAGTTGATTAGGTCAGGAGCTTTGCCCGTTTAGTTAGAATGGGCAAAAGATTTATTTATATTAAAGAACTAACTTTCGAGCTTGCCTTCGGTGTAAAGCCAGCGTGCAAAACTAAGTCGTTTGTATTCAGGAGTGATTTCGTAATCTTTGCCATCTTCATAACGACGGCGCAAACGGAGAATGTCTTTCAATTCGCCTTCACTAAAACCTTGAGTTGCCAGTTCAACAAAATCAGGCACATTGATAACGCGACCACCCTTCAAATCCAAATTTTCTTCGATATTACCAACATCAATTTTGATTTCTTCACTGCTAGTTTGCTCGGCGTTACGTTCGTTATTAGTATAATTAGCCATTGTTTCAACCCTTTCTACCCTGATAAATAAAGATAATTCCCATATAATATTATACGTATTTATGCCCCAAATAGTTCAACGTTTGTGTTAAGTTTATCCTAACCTTTATTCATTACGAATTACCTTACGATTCTACCATAAAACCATTACTATTGTTTATATCCTTATTAATTACGATTCGGGCCTGCTAAAGTTTCGTTTCTCCTCTGTATTCATCTTAACATACCAACAACAGGGCCAATATGATTGCGCTCACATTATTTTTAGATTGTTAGAAAATAGGTCTAATAACTCAACTGAACTCTGATTTCAACCCCAAAATTGAAGCGCAAGAAACGGATAGATTGCTAACTCATTTTCGAGTATCTTTAGGTATAGCTACTGATGAAATTTGGTTCGAGTAGTAGTATTTTTAGGTAATAAATTGCCGGGTACCAAGAAAGTGAGGAATTATGAAAGCGAAAGATTTATCGTCGTTGCTGTTTTTGTCGGCTTTATGGGGCGGGTCGTTTTTATTTATCCGGGTAGCCGCGCCGCTACTTGGGCCAATTGTGCTAATGGAATTGCGGGTACTTATCGCAGGATTGGCTTTGCTCATTTATGCCAGAGCCACCCGTACCCGGCTGGAAATAAAGAAACGCTGGCGGCAATATTTGGTAATTGGGCTGGTGAATTCGGCCTTGCCTTTTAGCCTGATAGCCACCGCCGAACTAAACCTGACCGCCGGATTTGCCGCCATTTTGAACGCTACTACGCCCCTGTTTGGAGCAATCATCGCGGCCATCTGGATTAAAGATAAATTAACCCCCCAAAAGCTAATCGGGCTGTTTCTGGGACTGGTCGGGGTTAGCATTATCGTAGGTTGGAGTCCGCTTTCGTTTACATCGGTGCTACTGCTCTCGGTAGCGGCTTCGCTGGCCGGAGCGTTGAGCTATGGCTTTGCGGCAGTTTACACTAAAGTTTCCTCACAAGGTATTTCGGCTCTGGCAATTTCGACTGGTAGCCAGCTTGCGGCGAGTTTATGGCTGTTGCCCTTTGTACCCTTTACTTTGCCTTCCGCCGAAATAAGTTTAGCAGTCTGGCTGGCGGTGGTGGTGTTAGCTTTGGCCTGTACTGCTTTGGCTTATTTGATTTATTTTGGGCTAATCAAAAGGATTGGCCCGGTACGTGCCTCAACCGTAACTTTTCTATCGCCCGTATTTGGTATATTATGGGGAACACTTTTCCTGAGCGAACCGCTAACTTTTAGCACCTTGCTGGGCTTTGCCGTTATCCTTTCGGGAACGGGCCTTGTTACCGGCCTGAGCTTCCGCAAACAAACTGTTTTAGTGGAGACACCGAAAAAGGTAGAGTTAGCCTAATTTGTGGTAATCATCAACTTTTTGTAACAAGGATTAGACTATGAATGAAGAAATAATGTGGCAAGCGGTGCTGGATAAAGACAGAAATAAGGATGGCGAATTCGTGTTTGCGGTGCGCTCCACCAAAATCTATTGCCGCCCTTCCTGTGCTTCGCGCCGCCCGCTTCGCCAGAATGTCAGCTTTTTTAATGAGCCGGAGGGAGCGGAGCAAGCCGGGTTTCGGGCTTGCCTGCGCTGCCAGCCCAAAGAAGTTCATCCTCAAAAAGAATTGGCTCAACAAATTTGCAATTACATTGAGGCTAATTTGGAAAATTCGCTGACGCTGGACAAGTTAGGAACAGAGCTGAACGTTAGCCCGCAACATTTGCAGCGCGTCTTCAAGAAAGTAATTGGTATTTCGCCCCGCCAGTACGCCGAAGCTTACCGTCTAAAGCGGCTCAAGGAACGCTTGCGCGAGGGCGATAACGTGACCACCGCCCTTTATGAAGCCGGGTTCGGGTCGAGCAGTCGTTTGTACGAAAATGCGCCGTCCAGTTTAGGTATGACCCCGGCGGCCTATAAAAAAGGAGGAATGGGTATGCAGCTTAAATTTAGCCAGACCGAAATTAATTTGGGTTGGTTGCTGGTAGCCGCTACCGAGCAGGGGATTTGCAGCGTGACAATGGGGGATGAGGCCGAAAGATTGGAAGCTGCTTTACGTCAGGAGTATCCCAACGCCCAAATCCGGCGCGATGATAAAGCTCTTTCGCAATGGACAGACCAGATTTTGAACCATCTGAACGGGCGGCAAACCGATTTGGATTTGCCGATTGCGATAATCTACACTCCGTTCCAGAAACGGGTTTGGGAAGAATTGAAACATATTCCTTATGGTAGCACCCGTTCTTACGCTGAGGTCGCCGGAGCTATCGGTCAACCCTCGGCTTCTCGGGCCGTCGCCAGAGCCTGCGCCACCAACCCGGTAGCCCTGATTATCCCCTGTCATCGGGTGGTAAGGGAAAACGGCGATTTAGGCGGC
>JBBQGP010000328.1:0-3721 GCA_038323095.1 Chloroflexia bacterium
CGGAACAAATCCTTGATGTCCTCGTATTTGGAGCTATCGGCATCCTGATTCCAGACCAGCATCGAAATTGGCGTTCCCATCGTCAGACCGTTGTAAACCCCCGAAAGAATTTGGACTTTGTCGGTTTCGTTGCGGGGTGAAGTTACCTGGCTTTGCCCAACCCGCCGTCGGTCTAGTTGCTGCTGAATGTCAACTTCGCTTAATTCCAATCCGGCTGGGCAACCATCCAGCACTACACCCACTGCCGGGCCATGCGATTCGCCCCAGCTGGTTATTGAGAAAATTTTTCCGAATGTACTTGACATAAAACCTCGTTAAAGTTGTCGGTTGTCAGTTAGAAAGCTTCCTACTTTATACTTTCGACTTGTTAGGTGGTGGTAATCTCCCGGACATGGAATGTCCGGGCTGATAACATGAAAACGGCCCTAAAGGGCTAAGTGGGTTTTAGTTAAATCCGGCCTAACCTGTAACGGCTTTAGCCAAGTTTTCATGTTATCAGCCCAGCCTTTCAAGGCAGGGAGCTTACTTGTTACTTAGTTCCGACTTTCTACTTCTGACTCCCGAATTGCCCTCAGTGTGTCCGTTGCGCGAGAAAGTGGGGGCGATTTCCTTGCCCCAGCCGCTTTGTAAAAACTCATCGCGGACGCGCTCATAAGTTTCAATAGTAAGTTGGGCGGCTTCCCGCCAGTTATAGCAATTGATAACCATTTCGTAAGCGTTTTTAACCCGTGCCGCGCTCCAATCAGGATTTAGCAACGTATGCAAAATACCCCAGGCCAGGGAGTGCGGGTTATTGGGATAAACTTTCAAGCCGGTTTGGTGATTGCTTACTACCTCACCCAATCCGCCTGTATCAGCTACTACCACGGGAACTTTAGCGGCCATTCCTTCCAGAGCGACAATGCCAAAAGGCTCGTACAGGCTTGGGAATACGGCAACATCGGCCACTTTGTAAAGCTTGTCGCGGTCATCATCGCTAATAAAGCCAGTAAAGTAAAAACATTCGGCCAGCCCTTTTTGCTCGGCCAATTGCTTGTATTGTTGCAACTGTGGGCCAGTGCCGGATACCACAAATTTGGATTTGGGGCAACCTGCCAGCACAATTGGCGCACTTTCGATTAAAACCCGCAAACCCTTTTCTTCGACAGCCCGACCCACAAAATAAATCAACTTCTCGTCGGGAGCGGCATAGTTATTACGGAAATCGTCTAGTTCCATCATATCCAGCATATCAAAGCGGGTAGTATTTACGGCATTAAAGACAATATCAATTTTGTCAGCCGGAGTTTCAAAATATTCGCGGACTTCACTTGCCATATATTGACTGCAACAAATTAATCGCCACGCTTCATAAGTTAGCCACCATTCGACATTATTAATCGCGCGAGGCAGTTCGCCGGGTAAATAACCCTGACCGCGCCCGCGTTCGGTAGCGTGAATAGTCGCAACTAACGGCAAGCAGTAGCGTTCCTTGAGGGCCACCCCAGCCCAGGCTACCAACCAATCGTGAGCGTGAATTAAATCAAACGGGCCGTGTTGCTCGATAATCTGGTAAGCCGCTTCTTGCAAGCGCAAATTGGTTTGCCAGACAGTTGAGAAAAAATCGGCAGGGTCAATCTGATCCGGCTCGATTCGGTAAATATGGCAACGTCCGAATTGCTCGTAAGGCTCGCCCCCTTTGATACGGGGGGTGAACAAATGCACTTCGATGCCTTCCCAGCTCAAAGCCGGGATTAATTCCATAACGTGCTTGCCAAGTCCGCCAACACTGCTGGGCGGATATTCCCAGGAAAGCATTAAAACACGCATTTATTTTGACTCCTTGAGCCATTTCCCTATCAGGCTGTATTCAAGACTACGCACCCGCCGGAAGCCGAAGCCTTCGTAAAGCCGCTGGGATTGATGGTTATTTTCCTGGGTGCTAAGTGTAACGCGCCGCGCTCCCCGTTCTGCCATTAATTCGATTATGTAACCTAACTGGTAAGCCCCAATAAGTTGCCCCTGCAAGCCCGGTATTACCGCCAGCCGATCCAGGTGCGCCCATCGTTCGTACAGGGTAAACCCGGCATAGCCTATCGGCTGCAATTTTCCGTCCGGCTTTTCCAGATAAGCCAGATAAACTGTGACTCCTTCTTGTCGCACATAATGTTCGAGTTCCACCCGGCTATTCCACCAGAGCCAGGGGAAAGCCGCATGGTCTACCTCAAGCAAATCCGGGAACTGGCTAGACTGAAAAGGCAGCATTATGGGCTTGCTTGGGTGCTTTTTGTAATCGTAGTTCAGCAACATATCGGATTTCTCGTAATAAACAATCCGCTCCAGTTCGTAAAACCCGGCTTCCTTATAAAATTTGGAATTGTCGCTTTGCTCGTCCGTACCGATAACGACTGCCCCATAATCACGCCGGCTGTATTCTTCCAGCAAAGCGTTTACCAGTTCGGCCCGGTGAAGCCGCGCCCGTGTTTCGACAATTTGCCCGACATTATCGCGCCGTCGCCACTGGTCGCCCACAATATATTCGTTTTGGCCCTGTATACGCCAGGCCAGGCCCGGAAACTCAAGAATATGGTTTCGCAGGCCAGCCGTATTGAAATGGCTATTCCAGTTCAAATTTAGCCCGGCCACATGTTCGGGGCGCAAAGGCTCTAGCACCGGTGACTCCTTCTTTACTTTCGCCTCCACGCCGAGACGATGGCGCAATTGCTCGAACATAATATTACTACTCTTGTAAATAATTCTGCTTCCACCCTTAATCGTTCTATTTTATTACAACGTTCGCAGAAGAAAAGTGTTACTTTTTGCTTATATATACGTCTTTGAGCGACCACAGGCCAATTGCCGTCAGTTCCAGCCCCTTTACATAAGGCTTGACCAATAAATAACTAACGCCGTGTGTTATTGGTAAAATTGGTACATCGTTAAGCGCAATTTGTTCAGCTTTGCCGTAAGAATCCAAACGTTTTTGAGTATCGCTTTGCTGGTCGCCCTGCTTGAGTAAATCGTCATAATTCGGATTATTGTAGCCGCTATTATTAAAGGGACTGCCCGAACCAAGCAGCGTCCGCAAAAAGTTTTCGGGGTCGGGGTAATCCGCCGTCCAGCCATATATATACATCTGAAATTGACGCTGATTCAGGCCACTTTGAAAATCTTTATAATCGTACTGCTGTACTTCAATATCAATATCAAAAGCCTGCTTGTAAACGTCTTTTAGCACTTTAGCCAGTCCACCACCAGTTGAATACACCACGATTTTGGGCAAGTTCGCCGCCGTCCGATAGCTGGATTGAGCAATCAAATCGCGGGCGTGGTTAATATCATAGGTAAGCGGGCCGGGATTGCCAGTATAGCCGGGCATTCCAGGCGGCAGCACCGTTACGGCAGATTGTACCCGCCCTTCGTACAATACTTTGGCGATTTTGGCTTTATCCAGTACCGCCGCGAACGCTTGTCGCACCTTTAATTCGTCAAAGGGGCGGGCGCGGGTGTTAAAACCCAAATAACTTAAAGACAATTCCGGCTTGGTAATTAGTTCCTTGTTTAGCTGGCTAGTTTTGTCCAAAGCCCGTTCTACTGCCGAACCGCCAATGCCCATTATATCCTGCCGCCCTTGCTCGTACTGCACCAAACCATTAGCGGCATTGGCCCCCAGCGCGAAATTAATCCGGCTTAAATAAGCTTGCCGATTATAATACAACGGATTGCGAACTAACCGCAAGAA
>JBBQGP010000329.1:0-3687 GCA_038323095.1 Chloroflexia bacterium
TTATTTTAGCACAGGATTTGCATGTTTGTATCAGGATTTATCATTGTTTGCTTCTGGCTCAGGCAGGGAAGAAGTTGTTTCGTCCACTTGGCAGGTAGTATCGGCGGTGGGGTTACGGAAGCGGTAGGCGTTGGGATTGGGGGCGTAACGGCGAGGGTTGGCTGGTTGTGAAATAACTTCGGCGGGTGGAGGCGGGGTTTCGCTTAAGCGTTTAAGAATATTGCGCGGGTTGAAATCCGAGATTTTAAGGGCATGGGAAATCTGGCGCGAACCCAAATAATACAAAAAAGCCAGAAATGGAATAGCCGAAAGCGACAACCAATTTTGGTCGGGAAAAAATTTGCCAAGCGAAATCAAAACATCAAACGTACCGTGCGCGATGATTGACCAAAACAAACCGGCGATTATCATCCAGCGACGGCGGTTAGCATCAGGTTCAAACTTGGCAAGACCCAAAGCCGCCCCCCATAAACCCGAAAAAAGAATATGACCCAACGTGCTGAGTGGGCCACGCAACAGGATAATAAACGGCCCTTCGTCTATTATGTAAAAAATGTTTTCGAGGGTAGCAAAGCCAAGCGCGGCGGCGGCAGAATAAACTATCCCGTCCATTGGCTCGTTAAATTCGGCCCGGCGATAAGCCAGTGTATAAACTACAAAAAGCTTGGCAATTTCTTCAAAAACACCTACTATCCCGATATAAAACAAAATCGCTGAAAACAAGCCGAAGTTCGTGGAAAAACGGGCTTCTCCCCCACCATCTATCGAATATTCGAGCAAGCCGCACAAGACCGAAAGGGGAGTCGCCAGCACGAAAACCAGAGCCACCAGACGCATTGGCTCTTTATCGTACATATCTTTGCGGTAATACCACCACATCCAGAAAGCGGCGGGGGTTAAAGCCAAAGCGACTACAATCAGAAAATTCATAGTTCTACTTGGGCAGCAAATTTGCCATTACAGTCAGGGTAATTGGCGCAAAGAAAAAGCTGGAAAAAATGCAAGTGCTGGCAAATTCCCGGTCAAGCTTGTATTCGGCAGCGTAGGCCAGACAAATTACAATCGCCGGAGTTGCCGCGTCCAGCAAAATCACCCCCTGAATCATAGGAGCCATATTGAAGAAACGGGCCAATCCCAGCGCGATTAGGGGTGCGAGAATTAGCTTGATAAAGTTCATCGCCATAATTTTGGCAAATTGGCTGCGAACGTCTTTCCAAACAATTGTCAGGCCCAGCGAAAACATCATAATCGGCAGCGTACCCTGCGAAAGCAAGTTCAGGGTATCCAGCACTGGGCCAGGAATGGGTTCAGTATAAAAAAGCAAGCCGAGCATCATCCCCAGAAATGGGCCGGATTTGGGAACAGCCAGCAGATTTTGCCAGAAACGGCCTTTTTCGGCGTAGGTACGTTCGCCATAATACGAAGCAATCATAATCGCCAGCGAAACCAGCAAAATCAGGCTACCAAGCTCGCTATAAAAAGTATGTACCAATACCGCATAACCGTTCCCTTTTTCGCCGTAAAGCGGGTCGGTTTTGGCAAACACACCGTTAATCAGGGGTACACCAATAAAAGCGGTGCTACCAAACATGGAAGTCAGCAAAAACGCCCCCATTTGCGGACGGTTCATCCTGAAAACATATTTGCCCAGCACAAAAGCGACGGCACCACAAATAATAATAGTAATATAAGCTACTAATGGGACACGGAGCAAATCGGGGGTGAGGGGGTTTCCTTGAGTTTTTTTGATGCCAGTAAAAACCAGCGCAGGCAAGAAGAAGCTCATTACGATATTGTTGAGGAGGCCGGCAGCCGTTGGGGGTACAATATTCAAGGCTCTTGCCACAGAACCCAACGCTACCATTAGAGCAACGGTTATAATAACGGTTATAACTGCGAACATTTTTTTCTTCCTGATTCTGATACAGAAGGATAAAAAGATTAGCGGAACTAAAAATCCTGGAACAAGCTATCCCAGGATTATTTAAGCCCAAGCCAAGTTATTGGAAGTGCTAGAAAAGCCGGGATAAAATCAGTCCGCTTGCTGGTAATCCGGGAAAATAACCCGTACCGGCTCAGTTATATTCTTGCGTAGTTCGTCCAGCATTAACAAAATAATCTTGACCCCGTTCAGGTTTACACCCCGGTCACGGGTCAAAAACTGGATGAACTGAAACTTTTTAATGTCGTTTTGCGAGTAACGCCGCCTTTGCGTTTGAGTGCGGTGCGGTACGACCAGCCCATGCTCTTCATAAATCCGAAGAGTGCGCGGGTGCAAACCCAAAATGTCAGCCGCAACGCTCAGGGTAAAAATAGGTTTGTCGGCATTAATTTTGGAAGGGTTCGCTCTATCGCCTCTGGCAGCACGAGTAGCGCGACCATTAATACGGGCTTTCGGTTCAATTCCATTTACTAAACTAGCGGCACTTTTATCGTCAATTAGTGTTGTGCCGTTACCGTTAGTCCCATTAGGCTCGTAATCAGGCGTATCCAATTGTGTTACTCTTGAGCGAGAGCCACTAGGACGACCCCGCCCGGCCTTTACCCGACCCACCCCAGGTAAGGACGTTGCTTCTTTAACTTCTTCAAGTTCCATACTTTGTTAAATCGCTTTCTCGCCTATCCCGCGTATGCGTAAGAGCAGCCGAGACTATGCTCCTCACATTGTGAGCTTTCCAGACCCTATTGATTTTGATAGTAGCATAAGCCTGATTTACTGTCAAGTTAAGAAAAGCAAAATAATAAGGTGATTCGGACTATAAAAAGCAATCCGAAACAACCTAATAAGTTACCGCCTGATTAGACTATAAATAGTAGCCGGGCATAATTCAGAATCGACAATTGCAGTCTGTCAATTCCAAACAACACCAATGCTGCTCAAGCTACTATTCGACTTGCACTTTTGTTTTGCGCCTTCCGCGTGGTTTTGGAGCAGAAGCCCCGTTCGAGCTAACTTCAGCTACTAGCGGTGGTTCGCTGGTAAGCTCTGAAGGGTCGATTTTACCCACCACCGCCGATTTCAAACTGTTACTGGCAGTAAAGCCGGGTGTTTGAGTAGAGGGAATAATAATATGAGATTTGGTCTGGGGATTAACACCGCGCCTTTCGCGGCGGGTGCGAATTTCAAAAGTACCGAACCCGGTTAAAACAACTTTGTCTCCGTCGCGCAGCGTCCGAGCAATTAGCTCAATACTGGCCTTAATTACCTGGTTCACCTCTTTTTGAGGCAGCGACGTTTCTTTAGCTAACTGGCGGATAAACTCATTTTTGTGCATATCGAACCTTACCTACCTTTCCCAAATCCACAAAATCCTATACACTCCGCTTTTTTCTGACGAAGGCAAAAACGCCCGTTAGCAGGACACCACCTGCTATAGCTCGTATGATGGGAATATCTTCCAGGCGCGGCTCGAAATTCACCTGCAACCAGGGCAAATTTATAAAAAGCCACGCGCCTAATAACGCGGTGATAATTGCTCCTACAAACCCATAAGGCGGAGCATTACCCACAAGTAACTCAGCAATAAATGCTCCTACTACCGCTAGAAAGAGTAAAGCGAGAAGTTGAGGTATAGTAAATGCAAAAACATTTCCCACCAATTAATACCATATTCTACTCAAATTTATCCAAGTACAATTTCGCCATAAATTGTTCACAAGTTGATTTTTTACTTTTACTATAGAAAA
>JBBQGP010000330.1:0-3683 GCA_038323095.1 Chloroflexia bacterium
GTCGGCTGCGGGTCGGGCGTATTTTCGCCCTGTGCCGGAGCGGGCGCGGCTTCGGGAGTCGGAGTAGGCAAGGGTGCAACTGAGGCTGGGTCAGGAGGACGCGAGATTGCGCTATAAGCAGCAGTCGGTTCAAAATCTACCCAGCCATAGCCCGGAAAATAAATCTGACTCCAGGCGTGGGCCGCGTTTGCCCTGACTACGCTCGTACCAGTAGTTGGGTCAAACTCGCCGCCAATAAAACCGACTACTTCGCGGGTCGGTACGCCTAAACTCCGCATCATCACATTAAAAGCGGTGGAATAATGCTCACAATAGCCGATACGCGAATCGAACAAAAAGTAATCCACCGGGTCGCGTCCCGGCGGCGTAGCTTTTGCCTCGGTCAGGCTATAGGGAATAGTCCGCAAATAAGCCTCAATAGCCTTAGCCTTGTCAAAAACTGTCGCTTTTCCGGCAGTCAGGCTTTGGGCCAAATCCTTCACGCGCTGCGGCACAGTTTCGGGAAGTTGTAAATAACGATTGCGTACCCATGCCGGATAATCTACAGGAGCAGCCATCAAGCTTTGCTCGTCGGCCCGGTAGCGGCGACCAGTGCTGGTATAGCTTTCGCCCAACAAAGGAGCTTGCATAAAGTTGGAAGCCAGCAAATCGTCATAGTTAGGCACATAACCATCGAAGTCCAGCGAAAAAGGTACATCCGCCTGTAAAGAGTAGTTAATGCGATTGCCGGGTACTTCCTTGCCCAATCGCTCAACTTCGGCCTTGATTTTCTGGCCCGCGTCGGATTGCTCAAAGCGGGAGCGCATGGCCTCCTGACCGTTTAGCTGAGTATCATCCAGCGTAAAATTATAAACCGTACCGTCACTGTTGAGCCGGACATTAGCTATCGGAACGATTACCGATTTGTCAGGTTGCTGCTTGCTGACAAACCTCATCTGCAAGCGACTCGTGCGGTCAACCCCGTTCGCGGGAATGTTCAAAGCTTTTAATTCATCCAGCGTTGGCAATTTGTAAAGCCAATCGCCAATCTCCCAGGTGTAGGCATCGCGGACGAACACCGAGCTATTGCCCACGCTACGGGGCGGAGCATAACCACTGGCAACATTCAGGTTATAATTTTGCCTGGTAGCCAAAGCCAGCCCTATCAAGCCACCTTTGGCCTGAGCATCTTTGAAAAGTTTTACGAGCGGCAGCAAATCGGGCGGGATTAATTGATTGCTGGCATCATCATAAGTTACGGTACGATAGCCGCCGTTGCCATCCGGGATAGTGCGCGGGTTAATGCGATTGAGCGGGGTTTTGATAATGGTGCGTTCCCAGTGATAAGAAAGCAAAGCCGAGCGGTTCGCACTCACCAAATCGCCTGTAGTGATAACCGGGTCAAAACCGGGAACAAGCGGTGTAACCGTCAAGCCAAAGGGAGCGCGGCCTTTATCGGGAGCAGTAGGCAAACTTTGGCCGGGAGCAAGCGAAAGCTGGCTAAACACTTTGTCGGTTTTGTTGCCGGGCGTAGCATCCTGATAGGTCGCTTGCCAGCCCTTGCCGTCGTACAAATCCATGGCGGCGGCTTGCAAATAGCGCGGGTCATCGCCCTTAACTCGTAATACCGGCTGGTCGCTCAAAGTTATCGGGCCGCCTATCGTAAAAGACTTGGCAAGGCTACTATAGCCACTTTGCAAGCGGGTTTCACGGGCTGGGCCAGTGTTGGGAGCAACCCCAATGCCGGGCAAACTGCTCTGAATTTTATCCCAGGGGCCGCTCACTCCCGAAAGAGCCTGTCCAAGCGGTTCAATTTGGGAAGAACTGGGGATAGCCAGAGCCAGCAGCATTATAAAGATAACCAATGAAGTGCCAACCATCATCGCCCCACGCCATAATTGCTGACGGTGCGGCATCCGCAAACGTCGCCAGCGCATTTCGTTCAAAAAGGCGTTGTAGCGCACAACCAGCAGCAGCGAACATAGCAGATAAATTGCAAAGGATTTGAGGGGCTGAGGCGGGTTATAGGAAAGATTGACGACTAAAATCGCCCCAATCCAGAAAACCGCCATCCAGACGCGCTGCCGCCGGAACACCAGCCAGGCCACGCCATAGCCGCTTATCCAGATTAACATAGCGAGGCTTACCAGAAAAACCAGGGCATCGTAACTGCTCCGGCCATTCAGAGCGGCATCCGACCAACGTACTACCCTTAAAACTACCCCGCCCAGCTTTTGCGTCCAGTCCGCCTCATCGTAACGATTTTCGAGATAGGGAAAAGCCAGCACGCCGATATAGACCATTCCAACACTGGCAATAAAAGAATGGGCCAGTAGCGCGGGAATAAAGCGCACTTTCGCCAGCCCAAAACCAAGCAGCAGGGCAATCAGGCCCACCTGTGGCAATATCGAAAGACCCTTCGTCCAGGCGGCATCCTGCAATGACCAGACCACCGACATAAAGGCCAAACCCAAAGCGGCGAGGCTAAACCAGCCTTCTTCCAGCCGTAATTTATCTAAAAAAGTGCTTTGTTTCATTGATTTAGTTGTTAGTTGCTAGTTATTAGTTGTTAGTATTTGGTTTATAAAGAATATATCCATAGTTAGAGCAAAAGGTTTGACCTAAAGCTCTAACAACTAACAACTCATTGTATCTTTGCGGCCAGTTTTGCCAGTTCGCTATCGAGAGCATGGGCAATATCGTCGCCGCGTTTAATAAGATAAGTTGGAATATTCATTGAAGCCAAGCCGCCCACCGTTAGAATCGAGCTTTGGTCTGCCCCAAAAGTTCCCGGTTCAACCAGAGCGACGGCCACTTTAATATTTTTCCGCAAAATTAGCGGTAGCATCGAAATCCAGCCATCATCCAAAGAAGAAGTAATCAAAACTAAAGTATCGCTGCTTTTAAGGCGGGGCAATTCGGCGGCGATAAGCTGGCCGAAATCGGTTGACCCTTGCGCCCGGATAACTGCCAGAGCTTCCAGAATTTTGATAAGCTGGCGTTCGCCCCGGTCAGCCGGAATTTGCTCGTGATGCTGCCCCCAACCGACCAAGCCGACGTTACGCCCGCTTTCCAGAAAATGCTTTGCCAACGTTGCCGCCACCGCTACCGAATATTCTTCGGTTGAATCCAAAGTGCGGAGGCTAGTTTCACTGGCTTTATAAGCCGTACCGTTGCCTCGCTTGTCCTGAGCTACCGCCCAATGGCTGGCAATGTTCATATCCAGAAAAATTTGGACATCGACTTGCGGGTCAAATTCAAATTCTTTAACGATTAGTTTACCCTGTCGAGCGGTAGAAACCCAATGAATCCGATTGAGGCCGTCGCCGGGACGGTAATCGCGCAAGCCGTTGATGCTGGGGGTGGTATGGTGAGTAGGGCGGCTGACGTTGTTACCACCGGGCAAAGCCCCATTTAACCCCTCGAAGCGGTCAAGTTCAAAAGCGGAAGGGTAAACAGTCAGATAACGCTGGGCAGGCAAGCGGCGTTGAAAACGGAATAAGCCAAACGGGTCGCCCGCCGTGACAGTAAGCGGGCCAAGCCGATAGCGTCCCCGCAAATTACAATAAGTTCGCGCCCGCCATTGCGTCCGGCCCAAAGGTTTTAAA
The DNA here is from genome assembly GCA_038323095.1 of Chloroflexia bacterium. Taxonomy (GTDB): domain Bacteria; phylum Chloroflexota; class Chloroflexia; order Chloroheliales; family Chloroheliaceae; genus L227-5C. The sequence continues at coordinate 3,588 of JBBQGP010000330.1, forward strand.
CTCTGGACACAGGTTAATTTATGTCCGGGCAAATCGGAACTATCAGTTATTTCCAGCCAGAGCTTTGGCAAAATCGAACGATTCCGCAAGCCGATA
>JBBQGP010000331.1:0-3658 GCA_038323095.1 Chloroflexia bacterium
AGCAGCATCCTACAGAGGATTGGGACATTTTGTAGGATGTGGCTCTGCCCATTGATTTTGACCAAACCTCAACTGGCGGGGCAGTATCTTACAGGGGAAGCGGTGTTGCTTGTAGGATGTGGCTCTGCCCATTGATTTTGATTATCACCTGTAGCGGAAGCCTTTAGTTGGTTTGAACCAACTTCAGATTACTTAGCCCGAAATTCATTTCAGGGCAAGATAACCACTAATCTACGAGTTTTCAAATTTATTTCCAAATAAGTAAATTTATGCCATATTCAAGAATAAAATCCAAATCTAAAAAACCTGATTTTACCAAAGAACGGGGCTTTCGGGGTGGCGGCACAGTCACCGCTATCGAAGTCCAAAAAACCAACACCGAGCGGGTCAACGTTTTTATTGATGAGCAATACGCTTTTAGTTTGGCCCTTATTGTAGCCGAAAGTAATCGGCTAAGACCGGGTCGGGAACTTTCTCCGGCGGAAGTAGGCGAACTACAGGCCGAGGATTTGTACAGTCTGGCTCTTTCGGGTGCGTTAGAACTGATTGCTTTACGTCCCCGCAGCGAGGCCGAAGTGCGTACTCGGCTCAAACGTCGCTTTCCTGATGCCCCGTTTGAAACAATTAACCGGGTGCTAGACCGCCTTAAAGAATTGAATTATTTGAACGATGCCGATTTTGCTAAATTCTGGATTGAAAATCGGCAAGCTTTTGCCCCGCGTGGTCGCCAGCTTTTGAAGCAAGAACTAATGCAAAAAGGCGTAAATAAGGATATAATCGAAGAGGCCATTACAAATTATCTGGATGCCGCTAACGAGGAGCTTGCCGCCGAAGCCGGAGAAGGCGATGGAGCCGAAGAAAGTCCGACGAATATTGAAGAGGCCCAAGCACTGGAATTGGCCCGCAAAAAAGGCCGGAGCTATATCGCCGAAGATTGGGCTGGGTTTTATCGCAAGCTTGGCAGCTTTCTTTTGCGGCGCGGCTACGATTACGGAATTGCCGGACGGGTAGTAAAGCAGGTCTGGAAAGAGCAAAAAGGCCAGACCCCCGAAGGTGATTTCGACTAAAACAAGAAAAGCGAGAAAAATTAATTGGAAACGCAAAGTTTAGCCGAACTGGAACAAGACCGTAGCCAGCCCGAACCTCGAACTTTTGCCCCTCCTGCCGCGCTTTACTCCAAAAAAATCTTAATCACTACCGAATCGCTTGGCCCAATCAACGGCGTAACCCGCGCCACCCAATATTTGATAGAATACTTTATCAAGCACAAAGTAAAATTGGCGGTAGTTGCGCCCGAATTTGAAAAGCCCGAAAACTCGCCTTTGCGCCTGCTTTTGCCTTTAATTCGGGTCGGTGGTTTGCCCTTGTTTTATAACCCGGATTTACGGCTTACATATCCCTTTCGTACCAGCAAAATTTTCCAGCGTACTTTCCGGCCTGATGTAATTTATCTGGCAAGCCCCGCTACGCTTGGTTTGCAAATTTGGTGGCAGCTTCGCCAGCAAAATATTCCGATGGTTGCCAATTTTCAGACTGATTTGGCTTTTTATTCACGCCTGATGCTGCCCGGTCTGCTCGGCAAATTTGCCGGAGACGCGATAGACTGGCTGACCGGGCTATATTACCGTGACCCGGCTATCAAGATGACGCTTTGCCCTTCCAGCAGTAGCCGCGATTATTTACTAAAGCTGGGAGTATCGCCCGAAAAAATTCGGTTGGTCGGGCGGGGCGTAGATTGCGTGTTTTTCAATAACCAAAAGCGCAGCGAAAGTTTGCGCCAAAAGCTTGCCCCGAACGATGAAGTTCTTTTGCTATGTGTTTCACGAGTCAGCTTTGAAAAAGGCTTCGATTTTCTGGCTGAAGCTTATGCCGAAATTAGCAAAAGAGCCAAAGAGCGGGGTTTATCCCAAAAATTCCGTTTGGTGGTTACGGGTGGCAATTCCAACCACTTGATAGAGCAAAATATTCAGGGCTATTTCGAGAAGCGCGGGCTTGATACCCATTTTAGCGGGCCGCTTTCGGGTGAACCGCTGGCCCAAATGTATGCCTCCGCCGATATTTTTGTTTATCCTTCGGTTACGGAAACTTTCGGACAGGTCATTCAGGAAGCAATGGCAAGCGGTCTGCCTGTCGTCGCTCGTCGTGAGGGTGGCCCAGCAGATATTGTGCTATCGGATGAAACGGGTTATCTGGCCGAACCCAACGACGTTTCGGCTTTTGCCGATTATACCTTGAAGCTAATCGAAGATGCTGCTTTGCGCCACCGTATGAGCCAAACGGCCCGCGCTTTGGCCGAGAACCGTAGTTGGGATGGGATAAACCAGCAAATCGCCGAAATTCTGGCCGAGTTCGCTAATTGAAATTGGGCTAAATTTAAAGCTACGGATAGTAATTATAGAATAAGCCTATGTTACTAAACTTGCCGGAATAGCGGTTTTGAGTTAGAATAAAACTGGCTTTGTGAAGTTCTTATCAAACTGTATAAAAGTATTTCAGTCTTTTAATCTTTCAGTCTCTTAATGAAGATTTCAATGAAGAAATGAAGAGGAGGATAAGCTGTGGCTCGTAAAAAAGTAACCGTTATCGGCGCAGGTAATGTAGGTGCGACCACCGCGCAACGTGTGGCGGAATTGAATATTTGTGATGTGGTGATGGTGGATATTCCCCTCACCGAAAAAATGCCGATGGGCAAGGCTCTGGATTTGCTGGAAAGCGGCCCGGTGATGGGCTACGATAGTTTAATTACGGGTACGACTGGCTATGACGAAACCGCCAATAGTGATGTGGTCGTAATTACCAGTGGTTCGCCCCGTAAACCCGGCATGAGCCGCGACGATTTGCTTTTGATGAACGCCGGAATTGTCAAACAGGTAACTGAAAACGTGGTCGCCAAATCGCCCAATTGCGTTATTTTGGTAGTAACTAACCCGCTTGATGCGATGGCCCAGCTTGCTTTTAAGGTTAGCGGCTTCCCCAAAAACCGGGTTATCGGTATGGCGGGTGTGCTGGACTCGGCCCGTTATCGCACCTTTATTGCCCAGGAACTTGATGTATCCGTCGAAGATGTAACCGCTCTGGTTATGGGTGGTCACGGCGACACAATGGTTCCCCTGCCACGCTATAGCACTGTAAACGGCATCCCGATTACCGAATTGCTTCCGGCAGACCGCATTCAAGCCCTGAGTGACCGGGCGGCCAACGGTGGCGCGGAAATAGTGAATTTGCTCAAAACCAGTGCCTATTATGCTCCGGCGGCTTCGGTTACGGCAATGGTAGATGCGATTTTGCTGGACAAAAAGCGGGTAATGCCCTGCGCGGCCTATCTTGAAGGGGAATACGGTATAAACGGCCTGTTCGTAGGTGTGCCTGTAAAGCTTGGCTCGAACGGTATTGAGCAAATTATCGAAATCAAGCTGCACGACGACGAACGCCAGCTTCTCCAAAAAAGCATTGATGCTGTCACCGAACTCGTAGACGTAATGAAAAAGAATTTGACCGAGGTCAAGTTTTAGTTTTTGCGGCTTAGGTATACAGTCTATCGTTCAATCGCCCTGAAATGAATTTCGGGCTAAGTAATCTGAAGTTGGTTCGCCGAAGGTGGGCTGTGCCAAAACCAACTAAAGGCTTACCCTCAACAGGTAATAGTCAAAATCAATGG
>JBBQGP010000332.1:0-3642 GCA_038323095.1 Chloroflexia bacterium
GTTGCCGAAGATTGCATTAGATTTTCTCCTAAAAGTTTTTCAGAAAACCGATTAAAAGGATTTAACTAAATTTTACAGCATAAATCGAAGAAAGTACAAGTAATCCGGAAAAAGGAGAAAACCGTGTTAGACTTCGCAATTCGTGGCAAACTCCCAGCCCTTTTAGGGCTGGGCTGATAATATGAAAACCTGGCTCAAGCCATTACGAGTTAGGCCAGATTTCGTCTAAGCTCAAGTAATCGTGGTTTGGTCTATCGGCGGAGCAACATCTTACAAGAATACAGCCCGCCTGAGCTTGGCTCTAAACTCCGAGTTGATACTTGATACTTGTTACTTGGCGGTGGCGTAGAGCCAGGGAGCGGCTTCGTTTTCCTTGCGCTCGAAATCGCTTATCATTTCGTCGTATTGCAGCGTCCAGCCGATATTATCCAGCCCGTTTAAAAGACAAGTGCGTTTGAACGAATCCAGCTCGAAATGAAAAGTTTTGCCACCCGGTGCGGTAACGGTCTGGTCTTGTAGGCTGATTTTGAGGCGCATCATCGGCTCGGCCTCGACTTCAGCGAAAAGCTCGTCAACTTCTTCGGGCTTGAGGATAATCGGCAGCAGCCCGTTATTAAACGAGTTATTGTAGAAAATATCGGCGAAACTTGGCGCGATAATTACCCGGAAGCCGTATTCCTGCAAGGCCCAGGGCGCATGTTCGCGCGACGAACCACAGCCGAAATTTTCCCGCGCCAGCAGCACCGAGGCATTTTTGTATTGCGGCTGGTTCAGCACAAAATCGGGGTTAGGTGTAACCCCATCTTCCATATAGCGCAAATTGGCGAAAAGAGATTTGCCAAACCCGGTGCGGCTGATAGATTTCAGGAAGCGGGCCGGGATAATCTGGTCAGTGTCTACGCTGGCCCGGTCTAGCGGCATTACAATTCCGTTAAAGGTTTCAAATTTTTGCATTTTTACTTTACCTTTTTTACTCCTGTTTACTCCTGTTTACTCCCAATCCCGAATATCAACAAAATGTCCGGCGATAGCGGCAGCGGCGGCCATTGCGGGGCTAACCAGATGGCTACGCCCGCCTTTGCCCTGCCGTCCCTCGAAATTGCGATTAGAAGTGCTGGCACAGCGTTCGCCCTGCGCCAGTTTGTCGCCGTTCATAGCAATGCACATACTGCAACCCGGCTCGCGCCATTCAAATCCGGCCTCGATAAAGATTTTGTCCAGACCTTCGGCCTCGGCCTGTTCCTTGACTAATCCGCTCCCGGCCACGACCATCGCCCGCACGGTTGGCGCGACTTTTTTGCCCTTTGCAATCCGGGCAGCATCCCGCAAGTCTTCAATCCGGCTATTGGTGCAAGAGCCGATAAACACCCGGTCAAGTGTAATATCTTCAATTTTGGTGTTGGGCGCAAGGGCCATATACGCCAGAGCGCGAGTAGCCGCCGATTTTTTCACCGGGTCAGTCATCTGCTCTGGGTCAGGGACAAAGTTTGTAACCCCCGTAGTCATGCCGGGATTCGTCCCCCAGGTCACTTGCGGCTCGATGTCGCGGGCCTGTAATACGATAGTTTTGTCAAAAGTCGCTCCGGCATCGGTGGCAAGCTCTTTCCAGTCCGCAACGGCCTTTTCCCAAGCCTCACCCTTTGGCGAAAAAGGCTTGTCTTTGAGGTAAGCAAAAGTAACTTCGTCCGGCGCGACCATTCCGGCCCGCGCTCCGGCCTCAATGCTCATATTGCACAGGGTCATGCGGCCTTCCATCGAAAGCGATTTGACCGCCTCGCCGGTATATTCGATAACGTGACCGTTGCCGCCGTCTGTACCGATTTGCCCGATAACGTAAAGAATAATATCTTTGGCGGTAACATCCGCTCCTGGCTGGCCCTCGATGCGGATTTCCATTGTCTTGGGACGAGTTTGCAGCATAGTCTGGGTCGCCAACACGTGTTCAACTTCGCTCGTGCCAATCCCGAAGGCCAACGCCCCGAACGCCCCGTGCGTGGCGGTATGGCTATCGCCGCAAACCACCGTTGTACCCGGCAAGGTCAAGCCCTGCTCAGGGGCCATCACGTGAATAATGCCGTTGCGATTGTCGTCCAGCCCAAAAAGCGGTACGCCAAATTCGACGGCGTTGCGCTGCAAAGTAGCAATCGCCGTCACCGCTTCTTCATCTTCCAAAGGTACAGCACTACGCTTGCCATACGCCCCAATCGTGGTGGTTGGCACAATATGGTCAATCACCCCGAAAGTTGCATCCGGGCGGCGCACCTTGCGTCCCGCCAGCCGCAAGCCCTCAAAAGCCTGTGGAGTGGTCACTTCGTGTATCAAATGGCGGTCAATGTACAAAATCGTCCATTGTCCCGGCACTTCCCGCACGGTGTGGCTTTCCCAAATTTTCTCAAACATCGTGCGTGGTTTCTCGCTCATCCCCACTTGCGTCATATCCCCTCTTTTCTTAAACCTAAATTTGGATTATGAAGAACTACTGGCCGATTTTCCCCGCCCCCTTTGATGCTACTTTGAATCTTACAGTTTATTTATTGGATTGGCTTTTGTTGGAAAGTCAAACAATTCGGCTACTGGTAACTTAAAGCCCGGAAGCACATCGTAACCGTCTAATTCGTCTTTCTGCTTTAATACTAAGATTGGTTGGTCTAAACGATGAACTTCCACCACTTTTAGCACTGGACGAACTACCCAGATAAGTTTTATTTTAGCCTGCTGATACTCTAAAATTTTAGTATCGCTATCATCAACCTGATCTGTTTTGGAAATGACTTCAATCACCAAATCAGGCGGAACGGGTACAGCGTCCTGACTCACTTCGGGAACACTCTCGAAAGAGGCAAAAGCAATATCAGGCCGACGCTTGCCAATTCCCGGTAATATAAAATCGGTGTCGGCATTAAAAACCTGTCCTATTTTATTTTGTAACAAATACATAAATATATAACCAGTTATTCTACCCCCTATCACACCCGGTATACCCCCCGCCATCTCTTCAATCTCCTCTGGCTCTAAAACTGTTTCGATTGCCATAAATCTTGCACCTCCCGACAAATTGCCTTTATCCCGATTAGCCCGTGTTTCCTATAAGACATTGCCCCGCCTTTAGTCTTGCAAACTTTGTTCAGTTGCTACCGCGAGGCGCAAACCTTCTTCCAGAGCTAAAGTTTGGGGTGGTTCACCCTGAGTTTTGACCATTATATAGCTGGATTGACGATTACTTTGTACCAATCCGGCCAGTTCCGCGCTATTGGCCTGCTCCGAAACGTGTTCGGCCATAAGCTGCCAGCTTTCCGGCACAAGCACATCTGCTCCCGGATAGCGTACTTCTCTTTTCAAAAGCCGATATATTCCAAATGCCATTTTTTACCTCTATCATTTTATTATTTATTTTTATGTAGGAGAGATTTCTAATCCCGATAAAGACGGGTTTGGGTAAAATCGGGATTGGAAATCCCTCCTACAATAAGGCTGGCGGGTTACTCTTTTCCTATTTGCTTGAATAGTCTTAGGATGCTCGAACAGATAGTTTACCGCTAATTTGAAGCCGGGAAGCACCTCGCCACCATCAATTTCATCTTCCAAAGTTAAAAGTTTAGGATAATTTAAACCATTACGGTACACCAAAACGTATTTTTCAAA
>JBBQGP010000333.1:0-3626 GCA_038323095.1 Chloroflexia bacterium
TAAATGTGGCTCTTATCGCCTATAGCCCACTCGAACAGGGCTTGCTAACCGGCAAGTTTAACGGTTCAAATGCTCAAAAACCGGCAGGGCCGCGCCGTTTTCTGCCCGGTTTCTGGCAAAGCAATTTGCAAAAATACCAGCCTTTGCTGGATACCATGGACAAAATCGCTAAAGAGCATGAAAAGTCAATGAGCGAGGTTGCCCTGAACTGGTTGCTATGCCGGGACGATTTGGTTATTCCTATTCCCGGCGCGAAAAACGCAAAACAGGCTGCCCAAAACGCCGGAGCAATCGGCTGGAAACTAGGCGAACAGGAATTTGCCCGCATTGAGCAAGCTTCCCGGCCCTGGAAGAAATAAGTTTCTAGTTTCTAGTTGCGGGTTGTTCACATCGGCAAGCGACAATCTGTCTGGTTTGATGGTAAAGTCCCGGCCCTGAAAGGCCGGGCTGATAACATGAAAACTTGGCTAAAGCCGCGACAGGTCAGGCTAAATCTAGCCTGACCTTCTTAGCCCTTTAGGGCTGTTTCATGTTATTAGCCCGGACATAGGGTGTTCGGGAGACGACCCCTAGCTACAATTTTAACCCGCAACCCTTCCCAACTTGAAACTTGAAACTTCTTAAACCTTGACTTTTAATTGGCTCAAAAGTTGTTGGGCCAGTGCCAATGTTTCGGGCTTTTTGCAAAAGCAGAAACGGATTTTGGTGCTGCCCAAAGCCGGATCATGATAGAAGCTGCTGCCCGGCACAGTCGCTACCCCGATTTCCTCGATTAAATAGCGGGCAAAAGCCATATCATCGGGGAAGCCGAAATTGGAGGCATCGGTCATAATGTAGTATGCGCCGTCGGGCTTATAGACCTTAAAGCCGGTATCTTCCAAAAGGGTAATCATGGTATCGCGCTTTTTCTGGTAGGTATCGCGCAAATTGGTGTAATATTCGGGCGGGAAGCCAAGCGCGAAAGCCGCTCCTTCCTGCAAAGGAGCTGCCGCCCCTACCGTCAGGAAATCGTGAACCTTGCGGATTGCGCTGGTAATTTCGTAAGGGGCAATCAGCCAGCCGATGCGCCAGCCCGTTGCACTGTAGGTTTTGGAAAGACCGCTAATTGTAATCGTGCGCTCCCACATTCCCGGCAAAGTTGCCATATGAATATGTTCACCAGCGTATACCATATGCTCGTAAATTTCGTCGGTGATACAAATAACGTCCCATTTTTGGCACAAATCGGCGATAAACTGCATTTCGTTTCGGTTAAAAACTTTCCCGGTAGGATTATTGGGCGTATTGATGATAATGGCGCGAGTTTTGTCGTTAAAAGCTCCCGCCAATTCCTCCCGGTCAAAGTGCCAATCAGGTTCGTGCAAGGTCACGTAATGCGGCTTCGCCCCTGAAAGAATGGCATCCGGCCCATAATTCTCGTAAAACGGCTCAAACACAATTACTTCGTCACCGGGGTCAACTATCGCCAGCATCGCCGACATCATCGCTTCAGTTGCGCCACAGGCAACCGTAATCTCGCGTTCCGGGTCTAGCTCCATATTGGAAAAGCGGGCCATTTTCGCGGCGATAGCATTCCGCAAACTCTTTGCGCCCCAGGTAATCGCGTACTGGTTAATGTCGGCTTCGATAGCACGACAGGCCGCTTGCTTCATGGATTCGGGCGCGGGAAAATCCGGGAAGCCTTGCGCCAGATTCACTCCCGGCTTATCGCCACGTGCCAAAAACACCCGGGTCATTTCGCGGATAACCGATTCGCGGAACATTGCCGCTTTTTGACTGGTTCGGATTGCCAATTTCTACCTCTTTCGCTTTATGTTTTACGCTTTATGTTTTGTTCTTAATTAACTTTTTCTGGTCAGGCCATTTTAATCAATTCGGGGCTGGCTGGCAAATCCAAAAAGGCTGGATAGGGCTAATGCCCTAAACAAAAAAGACCCTCTTTTGGTAAGATTTAAGCTCCTGGACCCAAATCAAAACCAAAGGAGATTCAAATGGAGTATAAGTCACTCACACCACTTAATCCAGCTAGTCCCGCCGATTTTAGAGTTAGTTTTAGCGAGTTGAAAAGTGCTTTTCAAAGCCTAAGTGAGCCTTAGCTTTAATCCACAGTGGGGAAAGTCCTTTTGTGATGACGGCTTTACGCAACACGGCCATAGGCTTATTACGGCAAGCTGGGCATCACAAAATTACCGCTCGCTTACGTTACAATGCTTGTAAAGTCGAAGGGGTCTTAAAACTTTTGGCGTTGTCAGCATAGCCCATTAGCCCTGGTTATAAATTTGTACTAATTTGCACTTTTGGAGAAATGTAGTAAGCTAAAGATGGCAGATTTTTATAAATCGGCTTATATCAGAGTTGTTCAAAAAAGATAAAACTTTATTTAGAGGGAAAATTATCAAATGTCAGATACTCAATTAACGATTATGGCGGTTCACGCTCACCCTGACGACGAAACCACCAGTGGTGGCGCATCGCTGGTACGCTACCAGGCCGAAGGGGTGCAAACTGTGCTTGTCACCTGTACCGATGGGGTTGAAGGCGAAATTCACGACCCGGCTTTGACCGAGGAGGAAGCCCGCCCGCGTTTAGCCGAAATTCGCACCGAAGAATTGGCCCGCGCCGTTAAAATGATGAATATTAGCGCACTTATCCAGCTAGGCTACCGGGATAGTGGGATGGCTGGCACGCCTGCCAACGAAAACCCGGCTTCTTTTCATCAGGCCGATATGCGCGAAGCTACCGGGCGATTGGTCAAGTTCGTCCGGCAATACCGCCCACAGGTGATTTTTAGCTACAATGCGTTTGGTGGCTACGGGCATCCTGACCATATCAAGGCCCACAAAATTGCTTCTGCCGCCTTCGACTATGCTGCCAATATAATTCGCTACCCCGAAGCTGAGTTCGGCCCAGCCTTCCAGCCTTCCAAGATGTATACCTATGCCTGGAGTCAGCGCAGCTTTATGAAGATGTGGGAAGCGATGCAGGCCGATGGTCAACCCTGGCCCTTTGGCCCACCACCCACCGAAGGTACGCAGCCTGAACCGCCCGATTTTGGTACGCCCGATAGCGAAATTACCACTTTTATTGATGTACGGGATTACTACAAAATCGCTCGGCAAGCTTTAATGGAACACCGCACCCAGATTAACCCAGAAAGCCCTTTCACCAAAATGCAGCAAAAGTACGGCGATATTGGCGCAGGGCAGGACGCTTTTATTTTGTTCAAATCGGTTGTTCCAGCCCAGCGTCCCGAATACGATTTGTTTGACGGTATTCGCTAATTCGCAGGAGGTTTTTTCAACTTGGTTTCAAGAAACAGGCTGGCTCTGCTATGCGTGGCAGGGCTGGCCTTTTTTGGGAGTATCCAGCTAATTCGCGGCTTTACGGCCCTTTTTGCCCCAGTTTCCACCGATTATAGCGAAATGATGGTTGCGGGAATGGCTCAACAGTTGCTCAACACCGGGCGACTGGCCTTTATCTACGCCCCACCCGATGCGCCTTACGCTATGCCCGGTGTCCAATATCCCCCGCTTTTTATGGTACTTACCACCCTTTTGATGAAATTCGGCGGGTTGGAAGCCGTCTTAGCCTCACGCTTGCTAACCTGGGGTGGCTACGCGGCAGCG
>JBBQGP010000334.1:0-3600 GCA_038323095.1 Chloroflexia bacterium
GAGGGCAATGTGCCGCAGGGAGCGGGGCTTTCCAGTTCGGCGGCTCTCGAAGTTGCTACCGGGCTGGCTTTGTTTACACTGGCTGGCTTTGTGCCACGCGAAATTAACCGCGAGGCTTTAGCTTTGGCCTGTAAAAAGGCCGAAAATGATTTTGTCGGCGTAAAAACCGGCATTATGGATCAGTTTGTATCCTCGCTAGGCCAGCCTGATTCGGCTCTTTTGATTGATACCCGTTCGCTTGAATACCGGGCTATCCCGCTCGGCTTCCACGACTTAAAGTTAAAACTAATTGCGGTGGATAGTGCCGTACCCCATACCCTGAAAAGCTCGGCTTATAACGAAAGGCGTAGCCAATGCGAAGAAGCTGCCCGAATTCTGGCCGGAAAATTGGGCAAACCCGCCGATAGCCAGTTACGCGATTTTACCTTAGAAGAACTGGAACAAAAAGCGGGCGAGTTATCCCCTATCTTGTTTAAACGGGCGCGGCACGTCATCAGCGAAAACGAGCGGGTCTTGCAAGCCGTAAAATATATGGAGAACAATTTCAAGGGTGAGGGCGAATTGGCCGCTTTTGGGCAATTGCTCAATCAATCCCACGCCAGCTTGCGCGACGATTTCGAGGTAAGCGTGCCACAAGTAGATCTGCTGGTAGATTTGGCCCAAAAGCAACCGGGTGTAATCGGGGCGCGGATGACTGGCGGCGGTTTCGGCGGCTGCACCGTCAACATTGTGGAAGAACAAGCTATCGGCAATTTCCGTACAAACGTAGTAGAAGAATACCGCAAGCAAAGCGGTTTGGACGCGCATATGTACGTCCTCGAAGGAGTTGAAGGCGGCTCGATTTTACGATAAGGAATTTCAAAGTTACAATGAGTGAACCAGAAAGTTATCAGGATGTACCGTTAGTAGAGCGGATGCCACCACCGCTCCTTTTGGTTTTGAGCGGGCCAAGCGGGGTCGGCAAGGATACGATTATCGAGCGGATGCGCCAGCGTAGTTTGCCTTTTCATTACGCCGTAACCGCTACGACCCGCCCGCAGCGCGAAGGTGAAATTCACGGGGTGCATTATTATTTCGTAAGTAATGATGAATTTGGCGGGCTTTTCAAGCAAGGCGAATTGTTGGAAAACGCAACGGTTTACGGCAATAGCTACGGTATTCCTAAAGCAGGTGTGCGTTCGGCCCTGGCGCGGGGTGAAGATGTATTGCTCAAGCCGGATGTGCAGGGTGCGGCCCATCTTAAACGAGTTGTGCCAGAAGCCGTTTTTATTTTTATCGCCCCGGCCAGCCTCGAAGAACTGATTATGCGCTTGCGGCGACGCGGCACCGAAACCGAAGAAGGGATTAGCCACCGCTTGAGCCATTACCAAACTGAGATGAAGGCGGCGGGCAGCTTCGATTATTACGTAATCAACCGGGAAGGCTGTCTGGATGAAACGGTAGATAATATTCTGGCAATTATGCGGGCCGAAAAAAGCCGGGTCATGCCTCGACGTGTCCATCTTTAGAGTCGGTTTTGCACAATATTGCTCTGCCAGTAGATTTTAGCCGAACGTCTACTCGCGGAGCAGTATCCTGCTAAAACAGTTTTTGGTTTTGTAAAGAAGCAGGTAGTAATTTTATGAGCGCGGAACTGGAACTATATGAGCAGGAGCTGGAACAGCCTTTTAGGTCTACGCTTGAGCATAGCGCAATAATTAGCAATATCAACCGGGAAATTGGTTTGTTTCTAAAGGGCAAAAATTTGGGGCGCGTCTTTGAAAGTAGTGCCGAATTTCGCTTTATGAACAAACCCGAAGGCGATAAACGCGCTTTGGCCCGACAACCCAATATTTCTTTTGTTAGCAACGCCCGCTTACCCAAAAGGCTAAGAAGTTACCCGAACGTTGTGCCGGATTTGGCGGTAGAAGTAGAATCCCCTTCCGATTTCGCTTATCAAATTGATGCGAAAATTCAGGAGTACCAAAAAGCTGGAGTGCGGATTGTCTGGCTGGTGCGACCTTACAGCCGCCGGGTAGATGTCTACCACCCGGCAAGCGGATTAATTCCAATTCCAGTTGGTATTGATGGAGAATTATCCGGCGAAGAGGTACTACCGAATTTTATCCTGTCGGTAAAAGAAATTTTTGATTTTCCGGCGGATTCTAATCCAGAGCCAGACAAATTCTAGCCCTGCGCCCAGCCCAAAGCGCGACGCACTGTATCTACCAATTCATCGCCGCTAAATGGCTTTACCAAAAAAGCTTTTGCTCCCGCCGCCAAAGCGCGTTGCTGGTAAGCAGATTCATCCTGCACCGACATTATAATAACGGCGGTAGCTGGCAACATCCGCAAAATATGGCTGGTTGCAGTTAGCCCATCCATATCAGGCAAATTAATATCCATCAAAATCACAGCAGGGCGTAACTGTACCGCCAAATCTACCGCTTGACGGGCCGAACCTACCGCCCCGATTACTTCTATATCTGGCTCGAAACCCAGCAAATTGATTACGTTGTGACGAGTTCCCGCCGAATCCTCGGCTAACAACAGACGGATTTTCGGTACAGCATTATTTTGAGCATAGCCCGTCATCTTAAATATTCTCCTGCAACCTGCCCCCATAAGCTTATGTTGTATGCATAATAGTATTTTAGTGTACCAGACTATTGTACTAATTTTTAGTGAAGATGCAAAGAGGCAAAGTCATCTCTTTATGTCAAAATCTCTATCGATTTTCATTGTTTTTAAATTCACACTGGACTAAAGACCTATACCGCTATCGGTCACTGGGTTACTTGAACTTAGTTCAAACTAAGCTAACAGATGTAGCCTTTCGCGTGATGTAGAAACAAAAGATAGCTGGTATGCTTATTGCATAGAAAGTTAGAGAAAATCGTTAGTTCCGTTAGTAAATTTGTAAAGTAGGGCGAGTAACAAAATGATTTTTAACATTATAAGTAGTGCTGATAAATTTCAGCAAGCCAATATGAGCGAAGTAATCCGGGTACTGGTGGTAGATGACCGCGAGGAAGTACGCGAAAGCATGGAAACTTTCCTCTCGCTTCACGATGATATGGAAGTAGTTGGGGAAGCCTCGAATGGTCGCCGGGCAGTAGAATTGGCCCGCCGTCTTAAGCCGGATGTAATCTTGATGGATGTGGCAATGCCCACCGAAGATGAAAAACCTTTTGACGGTCTGGATGCCTGTCGCCAGATTAAATGCGAAACGGATGCCGCCGTAATCGTAATGACGGTTCACGCTGACCGGGCAACTCGTAGCCGGGCGCAGCAAGCCGGCTGCAATCTTTTTATCGAAAAAGGGGTTTCTCCTAGCGAACTACTCGGCCAAATTCGGGAAGTGAGCAAATATCATCCGGCCTGCTAATTACTAAACTTGTCGCCCATAAGTAATCGGCACAAAAACTTTGAGCGCACCAGCCGCAATCCCGAATTCGGCAGGAGTATTGCCCGAAAGTTCGCCATCTACATTAACCCGTTGTTGATGCCCGTGAAGTATCTCAAGTTTGAGCGAACGTACTCGCCGGAAAACTCGTACACTAGGATGCTTCACATATTGCCCATCTCGCAAGTGCCGTCCTACTTGCAGTAAATCACCCG
>JBBQGP010000335.1:0-3599 GCA_038323095.1 Chloroflexia bacterium
TTTGTGACAGACGCAAGTGACGCAACTTCATTAAAAGCTTCTTTTGACAAGATTAAAGCCGAAATGGGCCAGGTCGGGGTGCTGGTCTATAATGCCGCCGCTCTTTCGCAGGGCAAACCTTCTGAATTGCCGGTTGAAAAATTAATGAGTGATTTCTTGGTAAACGTAGCTGGTGCGCTGCTTGCGGCACAGCAGGTTATCCCGGCTATGAAAGAACAAAAGCAGGGTACGATTTTGTTCACGGGTGGCGGTCTGGCCCTGAACCCGAACGCTCTTTATTCTTCGCTGGCAATCGGCAAAGCTGGCATCCGCAGTCTGGCTTATAGTCTGGGACAAGAATTGGAAGCCGACGGTATACAGGTGGCAACCGTAACTATTTCCGGCTTTGTCCAGCCCGGCACTCATTTCGACCCCGACCTTATCGCTGATAGTTACTGGCTTCTGCACAGCCAACCCGTCGGCCAACGCCAGCGCGAAATCGTGTACAAGTAACAAGTAACAAATAACAAGTAACAAATAACAAGTAACAAGTCGGAAGTATGAAATATAAAGTCGGAACTACAGGTGTTGAGGACTGAGTTTGGAATTGGTAAAGTTGTGGTAATGTGGCCCTGAAATGAATTTCGGGCTAAGACACCGCAAGTTGGTTGAAACCAATTGAGAATTTACCTGAATCGAGGTCGGGCAAAAGTCAACTGGCAGAGCAGCATCCTACAGGGGATAGGAGTATCTTGTAGGATGTGGCTCTGCCCATTGATTTATCCCAAAAGTCAACTGGCAGAGCAGCATCCTACAGGGGAAGTGCTATTCCTTGTAGAATATTGCTCGGCCAATAGGTTTTTGGGGATGAATTCTAATTTAGATAAAGACAGTTCTTTAGAGTTGGTTTGAACCAACTTTACATTATTTAGCCCCGAAATTCATTTCAGGGCGATTAAACGACAAACGGTTTTCCAAATTCATTCCGACTTTTTAATAATAATAACTCAAGGAGGAGCTATCAGGCTATGACGATTGCCCCGGAAACAATGACGCGACCACAGGAAATTCGGGTAAACCCGGTACGTGACCGTGAGAGTTACGAACGGATGCGGCTTGAGGCCCAAACCAACCCCGGCCAATTTCATGGCAACATTGCCAAGCGCGAAATTCACTGGTACGACCCGAAGCTGAACGCCTGGATTCGCTGGAACGACGACGAGCAGAAGTGGATGGCGCATAGCTACACTACGGGTGCGCTTTTGCCCTCACCACAATATGGGCCGGAGCATGAACCCTGGACCAAAGCTTTTGATGATAGTGAAGCTCCTTTTTATCGCTGGTTTAGCGGCGGGCTAACCAACGGTTGTTTTAACGAGGTTGATCGCCATGTGCTAATGGGCTACGGCGACGAAACTGCTTTTTTCTTCGAGGGCGACAGGTGGGATTCGAGCAAGAACAACGGGCGGGGCGGCCCGGTGGTATCTTACCCTGTAACCCGCAAAAAGCTCATGCTTGAGGTTATTAAGGCCGCAAAAGTTTTGCAGAATTTAGGGTTGAAGAAGGGCGATAGAATTGCCCTGAATTTGCCCAATATTATGGAACAAATTTATTACACCGAAGCGGCCAAACGCTTGGGGGTTATCTACACCCCGGTTTTCGGTGGCTTTAGCGACAAAACTCTTTCTGACCGTATTCATAACGCTGGAGCGCGGGTAGTTATTACCAGCGATGGCGGCTACCGCAATGCTCAAATCGTGGCTTACAAAGAAGTTTACACCGACAAAGCCCTCGACAATTTTATCCCAATCGAGGTTGCCAGCGAAATTGTGCGGCAAAAACTGACCGAGATAGGCGTAAGTGGCGAACAGGCCGAAGCGATTCAGACCAAAGTAGACGGGGCGATTGGCAACGAAATCACGGTGGAGCGGGCCGACGTAATGCGGTCAGTCGGGCAGGCTTTGGCCGAAGATTTGTTCCGGGAAATGGATTCAGCCGAAAAAAGCCGGATTCGGACTTCGATTGCGCTTGGTCTGGTGGATGCGCCGGAACGGGTCGAAGCGGTAATTGTGGTCAAGCACACCCGCCAGCACGATGTAAACTGGCGACCCCGCGACAAATGGAGTCACGAGCTTTTAGGGATTGCTTCCAAAGAAATAATTTCTAAGGCACAGGCGGCGGGCTTTTGGGTCGAAAACGAGGAAGATTTGCTGGCCCTGCCCGATGCTGATTTTGTCCAGGCGGTCTACGCTACCAGTAAGCCTGAAATCGTGGATGCCGAGTATCCCATGTTCTTTATCTATACCAGTGGTTCGACAGGCAAGCCCAAAGGGGTAGTTCATCCTCACGGCGGTTATATCGCGGGCGTGGCCCATACTATGAAGGTGGCTTTTGACGCTGTACCGGGCGATGTAATGTTCGTGGTGGCTGACCCCGGCTGGATTACCGGGCAAAGCTATATGATTAGCGCGACCCTAAGTACCCGCATGACCGGGGTTATTATCGAAGGTTCGCCCGTTTTTCCGAGCGCGGGCCGTTTTTCCTCGATTATCGAACGCTACCGGGTCAATATTTTTAAGGCGGGTGTAACTTTCCTCAAGGCAATTATGACCGACCCGCAAAACGTGGCCGATGTGCAGCAATATGATATGAGCAGCTTACGGGTGGCGACTTTTTGTGCCGAGCCGTGTAGCCCTGCCGTCCAGCAATTCGGTATGAACTTGATGACTAGCCAATATATTAATAGCTATTGGGCTACCGAGCATGGCGGGATTGTCTGGACGCACTTTTTTGGCAATTCTGATTTCCCCCTCCGCCCCGATGCCCATACCTACCCCTTGCCCTGGATTATGGGCGATGTTTGGCTTGAAGAAGTTGCGAGTTCGGAAGGCGACAGTTCAACCCGCAACCCGCAACCCGCAACCCGCAACTACCGCATTGCGGATTATGAGGAAAAGGGCGAGATTGTGATTACCGCGCCATATCCCTACCTGGCCCGCACAATTTGGGGCGATGAAGCCAATTTTGGCAAGTCGGAATGGAAGGGTGATTTTAGCCGCTACGTCAAAACCTATTGGGGCAAGTGGCAGGGGACGTGGGCCTATACTCAAGGTGATTTTGCCATGAAGTACCCCGACGGCTCATTTTCTTTGCATGGCCGCAGCGACGATGTGATTAACGTGAGTGGGCATCGCATGGGGACAGAAGAAATCGAAGGGGCGATTTTGCGGGACAAGCAGGTCAACCCGGATAGCCCCGTAGGTAACGTAATCGTAGTGGGTGCGCCCCACCGCGAGAAGGGCCTCACCCCGGTAGCGTTTGTGCTGACCATACCGGGTCGCCGCCTGACCGTAGACGATACCCGCCGCTTGATGGAACTGGTACGCAACGAAAAAGGGGCGGTAGCCGTACCGGGCGATTTTATCGAAGTGTCGGCCTTCCCCGAAACCCGTTCGGGCAAGTATATGCGTCGCTTCCTTAAAAACATCATTAACAACGAAGATTTGGGCGATACTACCACCCTTCGCAATCCCGAAGTGCTGGTTGAAATTCGTCGCAAAATCGAGGATTGGAAGCGCAAAACCGCCCGCGAAGAAGAACAACAAATCTTCGAGAATTAT
>JBBQGP010000336.1:0-3596 GCA_038323095.1 Chloroflexia bacterium
TTGTGCAATCCCGGCAAGGTTTTTCCCACGCCCGGACGTTGCGGTGAAACCCGGATTCAAACTGGCGGCAAGGCTCAAGATACCTACGTCAAGCCAGATTTGGGCGAAGCCTGGTAACAATAGCTTAACGGGGAAGGGTAGCAAATGACTTTAACTCAAGCAAACATAGCGGATGAGGAGCTAGAGGAAAAAGTAGCAAGCGGGTTACACGGCAAAGTTGGCGGCCTTATTCACGGCTTGTTGTTTATGCACATTTATCCGCGCAAGCTGGGTTGGGTGCTAACTTCATCCACTGCTTATAACTTTAACGATGGGCTACCCCGACGTGAGCCGGATGTTTCTTTTGTCAGGCTGGAAAAGCTGCCCAATCCCCCCGATGAAGATTTGAACCTTGCGCCAGATTTGGCCGTCGAGGTAGTTTCTAAAAATGACCGAACCTATGAAGTAGATGCCAAAGTACAGCAATATTTGGCGGCAGGGGTGCGGCTTATCTGGGTAGTGCGGCCTGTGCTAAAAGTAGTGGATGTGTACCGCTCCAAAACTGGCCCGGTCTCGCAAACTTTTAGCCTGGAGGATGAATTGGACGGCGGTGAGGTGCTACCCGGCTTCAAGCTACAAGTCAAGGCTTTATTCGAGTAGGGGCAGGTGGAATTATGGCAGTGGAAACGCAATTAGAAATTGAGGAGCCAGGGAGCTTGCCGACACTGGAACACGGCATTATTGCCACTAACTTGATTAGTGCTATAAATAGTTACGTCAAACCTCGCAAACTGGGGCGGGTAGTTGATGCCAGTGCTGAATTTAAGTTTGCCGGGAAAAATCCTAATCGCTTTCCCGATGTTTCTTTTGTTAGCCAGAGCCGTCTACCCGCCAATTTGCGAACTTACGCCGATTTTGCGCCTGATTTAGCTATAGAAATTGCCTCTCCCACTGACAAAGCTTATCAAATTCAGGCCAAAGTAAAGCAATTTCAAAAATCGGCAGTAAAGCTAATCTGGGTAATTTATCCTTTTACTCAAACAGTAGATATTTACCGCTTGCCGACTGGCCTTGTACCGCATAGTGTTGGCATCACCGAAACGCTGGACGGCGAGGATGTTATACCCGGCTTTAAACTGCCGATTAGTGAAATTTTCGATTATCCAATTCCGCCCGATGATTTTGATGATACAAATTTTGGAACACCGCCAAACGGCGAGGATTTGCAACAGTAAGATAAAAAATAATGATACAATCCAGCTCTAAAAAGGCAGGTGAACTTATGGCAATAGAAAATGTTTTAACTTTAACGCCGGAATTGGCAGAAGATTTGCAAAAATTGGCCGATGCCGAGAAGCTAACTTTACTAAAATTAATAGAAGTGATGACCGAACGTTATAAAGTGGAGCGAATGGCCGAAAGCAATCAAGTTGACACTCTTACTAAAGAAGAAATTACCGTACTTAAGGCATCCGTAGAAGAAGCGAAGCGACCCGGAGCAAAATGGCACAGCACTGAACAGTTATTAGCTAGTCTAAATAGCATGACCGACGCAGATTACAAGGAAGACGATGAAGGTTTAGAGTGGCGAATGTAATTATTGAATGGTCAGACAAAGCTATTCGTGACATAGGTCAGATAAAAAGGTTTTACGTAAAAAATAGCGATTTGCCCAATGCTATACAAAAGCTTGAGCGAATAATCGAAGATATAGAAAAATTGGCTGACAACCCGTTATTGGGACGAGCGAATCCAGATTTGCTGGGAAGTGAATACTGGTACGCTTTGGAAACTACTTATAAAGTTTTTTACGAGCGAACTGGCCCAAATTCGATAAAAGTTTTTCGGGTTTGGCCGTCTCGTAGTAAAGTTTTGAAGCCCGACCAGATTAAGTAAGGAGCGCAGTAGTTGACACAATCTATTGAAAAAACTGAAACAACTGAAACAGTGGTAATGCCTGTGGATACGGCGGAAGTTTCGGCGTTGCTCCAAACCGCCAATCAAAACGCTACTTCGGTTAGTTTTCTGGGTGGCGGTACAAAGCAGGAGCTTGGCAATCGGGCGGGCGCAGCTAACTTGACTATTTCTACCGCCAAACTGAATAAACTGGTAGCTTATCAGCCCGAAGATTTGACCGTAACAATTGGGGCAGGGATGCAGTTTGACCACTTGCAGGAAATTTTGGGCGAACATAAGCAGATGCTCCCGCTTGACCCGCCGCATTTACCGGGTGCGACGTTGGGCGGTATTATGGCGACTAACCCCAGTGGCCCGAAACGCTTGCTCTACGGCACAGCCCGCGACTTGCTGATTGGCTGTGAATTTGTGCTGGCGGACGGCAGTATTGGGCGGAGTGGTGGCCGGGTGGTCAAAAACGTGGCGGGGTACGATTTGCACAAGCTAATGATTGGCTCACTTGGTACGCTTGGCCTTCTAACCGAAGTAACTTTTAAGGTGTTGCCCTTGCCGCAACATACCGAATGGGCGGCGGCTCTTTTTGATAACGTTGAGGATGCACTAATAGCGGCCCGTCAAGCGGCTCGTTCCAATACCAGCCCAGCCGCCCTTGAACTCGTGAATAAGGCTGCCCTTGACAAAATTGGCGAGATTAGCGGCCTTGCCTTGCCGGATGCGCCTTATGTATTGTTCTTCGCGGCGGAAGGGGTAGCAGTCGCAGTAAAAGACCAGCTGAAGAACTTGACCGAACTTTGCCGGATTGCTAGAGCCAGCGAAGTAGAAGAATTGGCGGGTCAGGCCGAAAATCAGGCTTTATGGCATAGCTTGCGGGATTTGGCGGCAGCTCCCGACTACAATTTGCGGTTACGCCGGAGCGCGGCTCTGACCGATTTGTCCGCCGCGACCCAAAGGGCGACTAAATTGGCCGAAATTCTGCAAATTCCGGCAGCTTTGCAAATTCGGGCTGGGACTGGTCTGATTTACCTCTATGCAAAACTGGAAGAAGGGCAAGCCGGAGAAGCGGCCCGCCTAATCGAAGCGGCCCGCGCCGAAATCCAGCGCAAAGAAGGCAGTCTGGTAATTGAGGCTGCGCCCAATGAATTAAAAGCGAGTGTGGATGTATGGGGCGGGGTGGGTAGTGCCTTTGCTTCGATGCAAGCTATCAAGCAACAACTTGACCCGAAAGGTATTCTGAACCCTGACCGCTTCCTGAAAGGACTTTAATTTTATGCCACAAGGAAAAATTGAGCAAAGATTGGCCGAGCTTGGTATTGAGTTACCCCCCACCTGGGGCGCACCTCCCGGTATGAACTTTATCAAGGCCGTGCAGGTGGGGGAATTGCTTTTTCTGGCCGGACATGGCCCAACTACTCCCGATGGTAAATTGGCCTATGTTGGCAGGGTTGGGGCGGAAGTTTCAATCGAGGAAGCTTATCAGGCGGCGCGTATAACCGGGCTAAATATGCTTGCCACCCTGAAAAGTCAGCTAGGCGATTTGGATAGAGTGGTAAAGTTGGTCAAGGTGCTGGGTATGGTCAACGCTGTAGAAAATTTTGGCAAGCAGCCGCAAGTAATTAACGGCGCAAGCGATTTATTTGTGGAAGTTTTCGGCGAAGAAATCGGTAAACACGCCCGTTCTGCGGTGGGTATGGGCGGTTTAC
>JBBQGP010000337.1:0-3556 GCA_038323095.1 Chloroflexia bacterium
GTGGTTAGTGGTTAGTGGTTAGAGATTGAGTTGTTTATTAATAACAAGAAAATTCTAGGTTTAATTCAAAAAATTTGTTATAATAAAGCAGGTAAGTAACAAAGTTAGAACTATCAACATGAACAATTTTACCGCAAAGGATGTAACCAATGCCCGCTTCCGCTTCTAAAACTGCCGCTTCTAAAACCCCGCCGCCCCTTAAAGCTTATTATGACCGGCTGGCTCAAATTGCCTCACATAATGTTAGCAATGAAGGGGCAATCCGGGATGCTTTCCAAACTTTGCTTAAAGGCTGGGCCAGCCCTCACCAACTTACTTTACTGGCCGAGCAAAGCTTTACTGGCAGACGCAAACGCACTATTCGGCCCGATGCAATTTTGGTGGACGATTTGAGTTTGCGGCGCGGTTGCTGGGAAGCCAAAGATACGGCAGACGACCTCGAAACCGAAATCAGAAAGAAGATTGCGGCGGGCTATCCCCTCGATAATATTATCTTTGAAGATACCCGCGTTGGCGTGCTTTACCAGGATGACCAGCGTAAACTGGTGGCCGATTTGACCAAACCCGCCGAACTCAAGCAATTGCTGGATGAGTTTGTCGGTTATAACCCGGCTCTGATTGAAGAGTATCACGCGGCGGTCAAGCGTTTTAAGGCTGAAATTCCTAATTTGGCCGAAAATTTGACCCGCTTGATTGACGAAGCCCATAAAGATAATAAGGCTTTTCGGGCGGCTCAGACCGCTTTCCTTGAACTTTGCCGCACTTCCCTTAACCCCGAAACCAGTGAGGCGCAGGTAGAAGATATGCTCAAACAACATATTTTGACCGAGCGCATTTTTCGCAGTATTTTTCAAAATCCCGATTTTGTGCGCCGCAACGCCGTTGCCGTTGAACTTGAAAAAATGGTGGATGCCCTTACCAGCCAGTCTTTTAGCCGGGATGCTTTCTTGCGCCGCCTCGATTTCTTCTATCGTCCCATCGAAGATACCGCCCGCACCGTCAGCGATTATCAGGAAAAGCAGGGTTTGCTAAACGCCCTGTACGAGCAGTTCTTTCAGGCATATTCTACCCGCACCGCCGATACCCACGGCATCGTCTATACCCCTAATGAGATTGTGCGCTGGATGGTCGCCTCGGTGGAGCAAGCCTTGCAGCGCGAGTTTGAGCAGTCTTTGGGCGCACCCGGCGTGCATATTATTGACCCTTGCGTCGGGACTGGCACGTTTATTATGGAGCTTTTGCGGGTGATTGGGGCGGCTGACCTTGAAGATAAATACGGCCACGAACTGCACGCCAACGAGGTGCAACTATTGCCCTATTACATTGCTTCCCAGAATATAGAACACGCCTACCTCGATAAAATGGGCCATTACCGCCCTTTTGAGGGCCTGTGCTTCGCCGATACCCTCGATTTGGCCGATAGCCCCCAAATGAGCATGTTTGCCGCCTCTAATAGCGCACGCATCGAAGCCCAAAAGCAAGCCCCTATCCGGGTGGTTATCGGCAACCCGCCCTATAACGTCGGGCAGGAGAACGAAAACGACAATAACAAAAACCGTAAGCATAAAACGGTAGATAAACGTATCTCCGAAACTTATGCCAAAGCTTCTAAAGCCAGCAATAAAAATGCCTTGAGCGACCCCTATGTAAAATTCTTTCGCTGGGCCAGTGACCGTTTAGGTGACAGAGACGGCATTGTTTGTTATGTTTCTAACAATTCTTTTGTAGACCAGATTGCCTTTGACGGAATGCGACAGCATTTATTAAAGGATTTCAGCCGGATTTATACCTTTGATATGGGCGGGAATGTTCGTCATAACCCCAAACTTTCTGGCACAAAAAATAACGTCTTTGGTATTCAGGTTGGAGTCACTATTACCCTGCTTATCAAAAACAGCCAGCACGCCAGCCCCGAATTGCGCTATGCCCGGCTGGATGAATTCTGGACGCGCCAGGAAAAACTAAAGCATTTGGAAAAGACCCGCGATTATACTCAGGTAGACTGGCAATTGCTTACTCCTGACAAGCGCAATACCTGGCTCACCGAAGGGATGGGAGCGAATTTTGACAGCTTTTTGCCGATGGGCAGCAAGGAAACCAAAGCAGCAAAAGGTTTAGAGGCTGAAACTATTTTCAAAACTTACGGGCGGGGCGTTGCCACTAGCAGAGATGATTGGGCCTACAGCTTTGACCCTTACGAGTTAGAGCGGAAAACGAAGCTTTTGATTGAAACCTATAATGGAGAGGTAGACCGTTGGACGCGGCGCGGCACTGATACCAGCCCGGTTGATGATTTTGTGAATTACGATGACAAGCGAATAAAGTGGAGCGAAACTTTAAAGGATAATCTGAAAAGAGGCAAGCATGGTCAGTTTGAGCAAAGCCATATCCGTAACTCACTCTACCGACCTTTTTCCAAACAATTTCTGTACTTTGACAGACTTTTAAATGAGCGAGTTTATGTCTTTCCTAGTATTTTCCCTATTCCTGAAACTGAGCAGGAGAACACTTGCATTTGTTTAACAGGTGTGGCATCAGAGAAACCTTTCACAGCTATTCTAACAAATCATATTGGTAATCTAGCTATGGTTGGTGGTGGCTCAAGTACACAATGCTTCCCGTTCTATGTGTACAAGGAGGATGGGACGGAGCGGCGGGAGAATATCACGGATTACGCCTTGCAGAAATTCCGGGCCGAATACGAGGACGAGAATATTAGCAAATGGGATATTTTCCACTATGTTTATGCGGTGCTGCACGCTCCCGGCTACCGGGCCAGCTATGCCGAGAATTTGAAACGGGATTTGCCGCGTATTCCGCTAGTGGCAAAAACGGCTTTTCAGGCTTATGCTCAGGCTGGCGAAAAGCTGGCAAAATTACACCGCGATTATGGCGAGGTCGAACCCTATCGGCTCAAGCGGGTGGAAACTCCCGATATGTTACCAGATTGGCGGGTAAACGAACGAGGTATGAGATTAGCCGCCGACAAAATTAGCTTGCGCTATAACGATTGGCTCACCCTTGAAAACATCCCGCCCAAAGTCTTTGAATACCGGCTGGGCAACCGTAGCGCGTTGGATTGGGTGATAGACCAGTATCGGGTTAGCAACGATACCCGTAGCGGTTTGCGCCACGACCCCAACAAGGCCGACGAACCCCGCGCTATTATAAAATTGGTCGAACAGGTGGTGCGGGTTTCGCTGGACACTCTGGCAATTATCGAGGCTTTGCCGGAACTATAGATAAGCAGCTAATAGTTTAGAAAACCCACTCAAGGCTTACCCTCAACAGGTGATAGTCAAAATCAATGGGCCGCGCCACATCCTACAAGGATGCCCCTATCCCCTGTAGGATGCTGCTCTGCCAGTTGAAGTTTGGTCAAAATCAATGGGCGATGCAAAAACAAGAGGGCAAGAAGAGGGGCAGACGTTGACCAAACGTAGGAAATTTATTAAAAATGTTCTATAGTTCCTTAATGACACGGTAACAATAGATAGTTAAAATAACGAGTATATTAGATAAATAAATTGTTAATATTTTTGATGTGGACTGGCAG
>JBBQGP010000338.1:0-3493 GCA_038323095.1 Chloroflexia bacterium
GGGGGATAGAAAAGCCCCCGGTTAAGGGGGCAAAGTTCTAAAAAATCTGGGATTACCAGAAAGGGTCGGTTTGCCGGTCAAAGTAATTAGCGCGGCGCAAATATTCGCGCTCGTTTCCTTCAATCATAAGTTTGTGCATTACCACTACATCCGCGTCGGGAACGGCTTCGGTGGGTTGTACGCACAGGCTCATCACTAGCCGCCCCATTTCGTAAACTTCAACGCTTCCTCGATGTCGCGGGATACGATATGTTCGGTAAGGATACATACCGCTTTGCACCTCAAGGTAGCCTTTCCGCACCAAATGGCTATAATGGTCTTGCGGGAGCAGGCTTTTAAGCAGTGTTTCGGCTCGTTGTTCGGCTTCCTGCTTGTTCACGTAGTAACGCGCAAAAGCGGGATGACGGTTGCCGAGTGGGTAACGATATGGGATACGGCTAAGGAAAAGCAGCCAGAATACTGCAATCGCCAACGCTATTGCCGCAACCATAGCCAGCAACAGCAAGGCATCCATTTTTTAACCCCCGGCCACACGTGGTACTACAATAATCTGGTCAGCAGTTTTGTCGAATTTATCAATTCGTTCGGCTGCCTTGTCAGGAGCTTCGACCCGAAAGGCCGTTGCACCACGAGCGCGAGCTTCCTTGAAGATGCGTTCGGCTTCTTTTACCGCCTTCTGAGCATCAACATCGCCCTCAGTCGCCTTATCTACGTCGTATTCGACGACAGTATCGCCGAGTGACGAAAGAATCCGCATTTTCGCCATCTTTTTCCTCCGTTTGGTTCTAGTAACTGCACAACCTCTACAAGTACCGACCCGAAAGCCAATTCTTGTAGCTTATTTTAAGCCTGATTAGGGGGAAGCTCAGGCCAGCTTTTGCTAAGTATAAAACGGTGAACAATGCCACCAGACAATTACTTTTTGAAAAGATAATACAAAAAAGTAAAATTAGCAAGCCAGAAGGCAATTAGTTATTAGAGAGCTTTTGGTTAGCTGGTACGGTAGAAATAGCAACGCTAATAGCTAGAAACTACACATGCTATACGGGGCAGGGCGTGGAAAGCGAACTGATTATAGCTTAAAGCGTACTTCCAAAACGAACCTTATAGCTTCGTCTCTACTAACTATTATAGGGCAAAATTTGTATTTTGCAACATGTTCGGCCCTTTGATTCCGATATTGCAATGATTTAGCAATAAATATTTAAGTTTGCCAGACTAAAGCGAAATTTTTCTACGCCAACTAATCTGCAATTTATGTGCCTTTGAGTGGGACTCCAACCGCCTGTTTTAGAAAAGCGGCAATTTGGTCGAGTGGCAAAATTTTATCGATTACCCCGCGTTCGATTGCGCTTTTGGGCATCCCAAAAATAACGCAACTGGCTTCATTCTGCGCTATGTTATAGCCCCCGCTCTGTTTGAGAGAATACATTCCTTCGCTACCGTCGCGGCCCATCCCGGTCAGGATAACTGATAGGGTTTCGCCCGGCCAGGCACGCGCCATACTTTCAAAAGTAACATCGGCACTGGGACGCAAACTAAAGCGGGCCGGACTGTCGTCCAGGTGAATTCGGCCTTCCCGGTTTACCGTGATATGGTGGTCGTCGGTGGAAAGATAAATTGTGCCAGGAACAGGAATTTCGCCTTCTGCCGCGTTTTTCACCTGTAACGGAGTTTCACCATTAAGCCAATCGGCCAGGCCAACGCTAAAGCCGGACGGAATATGCTGCACCAGCAAAATTGGCAAAGGAAAATCGGCGGGTAAATCCTTGAGCAAGCGGGCCAATGCGGGCGGGCCACCCGTCGAAGCGGCAATTCCAATTGCTTTGAACTTACGTCCAATTAAAGCTTTATCCAAAGGCGGTGGCCCGGCGACCAGCGGGGGTTTTTGGTGCAGGTTGGGCGGGCGATAAATCTTGGAAGGGTCAAGCGGTTTGGTTGCGTCATTAACTTCACGGGGGCTAACCGGGCGCGTAGGAGTAGTGGTCTGTAAAGCACTAGCCCCGTTAGAACTGGAAGGAATAGTATTAGCAGCAGGTGGGGAAGCCTGGCCGGGTTTGGCTTTGCCCCGCAAGTGGGTGATTACCTTGATACGGGAAAGCAGTTTAAGCCGTTCTAGCAGTTTTTGTCCAGCTTCGCCCCATTCCTCAGCAGCGGGCTTCTCGATTATTTCCAGCGCACCCGCCGAAAGCATTTTGAAGCTAAGGTCCACATCCTGACTGCCCAGCGAAGCGGTTAGCACCAAAATCGGGGTTGGAGTATGGGCCATAATATATTCGGTAGCTTCCAACCCGCTCATACGTGGCATATTTACGTCCATCGTAATTACTTGCGGGTGGTGGCGCGAAGTCATCCGAATAGCTTCCGCCCCGTCATTAGCAATACCCACCAATTGAAATTGGGCATCGCTTTCAATCAGGCGGCGTAAAAGAGTAGCAATCGTCGGCGAATCTTCCACTATCAAAATTTTTATCAGGTCAGGCATAATTTTTAAGAAATCAGCCTGGTAATGGTTTCAAGCAACTTGGTTTGCTCAAATTGGCCCTTGATAATGTAAGCTTGCGCTCCAGCCTGCAAGCCCTTGCGCCGGTCTTCGTCCGAATCGCGGGAACTAACGATAATTACCGGCAAATCTTTTAGTTTCTCGTCTTGTTTAATTGCCGCGCAAAGCTGAAAGCCGTTCATATTGGGCATTTCTACATCACTAAGCACCAAATCGGGCTTGCTCTCGCGGGCCGCTTTTAACCCTTCCTGACCGTCACGCGCCGTATCCACTTTGTAACCTGCTGTTTCAAGAATACTGCGTTCCAGTTCGCGGGTCGCCAGTGAATCGTCCACCACCAAAATTCGGCGCGTCCGACGCGGTGCAAAGAAATCGTTCATGGTCGAAGGTGGCGGACTATAGCTGGAAACAATATTAGTTGTACCCATTCGCACGCTTTGCACCAGACCGAATACATCCAGAATAAGGGCCAGACCGTCTTTACCCAAAACGCTCGCTCCGGCAATGATTGGCGTTTTTTCAAGGAAAGAGCCAAGCGGCTTAACTACCACCTCGCGCTCGTCCACCAAATCATCTACTTCATAGCAAATAAAACGCTCGTTGTTGACCACCCCAACATCGCCCGCTCCGCCAATCCCCGCACTAACCAGCACCGCATGAAACATATTTTCATGATTTGGGTTAGTTTCTTCCAGCGTTTCGGCCTCAAGTGGCGGAATACTCAGCAAATCAGTTAATTTTACCAATGGCACAAGCTGACCGCGTAGCCGCAAGGTATCTTTACCTTCGACCTTATACACACTATCGCGGCTCATCCGAACTGTGCCGGACACCATCACCGAAGGCAAAGCGAAAAGCTGCCCGCCCGCCCGCACCAGCAGTGCATCTACCGTCGCCAGCGTCAGGGGGATTTCCATTGTAAAAGTTGTACCCGTCCCGATATTGGTATGTACTGAAACGCGCCCGTTTAATTTTTTGGTATTTTGCTGT
>JBBQGP010000339.1:0-3459 GCA_038323095.1 Chloroflexia bacterium
CCAGGGCCAGCCAGCGCGAGAAACAAAATAGCCCGAAACGTAGGCACTAATCGCGTACAAAGCGGCATGGCCTAACGAGATTTGGCCCGCCCCGCCCGTCAACAAATTCAGGCCAAGACAAACTATGCTCAGGGTAAGCCAGAGGTTTAGCAGGGAATAGGTGTAGTTGTTCGCTCCCAAAAAGGGAATTATAGTGATAATCCAGGGCAAGGCCAGCAGTGCCAGCACCATTATTAGCCAGCGCGAGTATTTCCAGCCAATCTGTTGTTGCAGTTTGCTCCAGTTCATATTTCGCCTACACTTTCTTGCGAACGGTTTTGCCGAGCAAACCATTAGGCCGAATCGTTAGCACCAGCACGATAATTAAAAAAGCGATAGTGGCCCGCAAGCCATCCGGCAAGTAAAATCCGGCCAGATTATCAATCACCCCAATAAGCAAGCCGCCGACTAAAGCTCCCGGCAGGCTGTTAATCCCGCCAAGTACCGCCGCCGCGAACGCTTTCACCCCCACATCTACCATCATCGAGGGGTCGAGTTGCAAGCGGGGCGCGGCTAAAATCCCGCCAATCGCCGCCAGCATTAGCCCTAAAGCCCAGGCCAGGCCGTTTAACCGCCCGACGTTAATTCCCATCAGGCGGGCAGCAAAAGCATTTTGGGCAATGGCCCGCATCGCCGTTCCGACGCTGGTATATTGGAAGAACAAAAACAGGATAACTGCCAGCACCATCCCGACCACCAGAAAGCTTACATCCTGCTTGGTAACGGCAATATCCCCCAGCTTTAGGGGTGAGCCGGTTACAGCTTCCAGGACGGGATACGAACGCGGTTCGGCCTTCCAAATCCAGCTTGCCACCCCATAAAGCAGCGTGCCAATCCCCAAAGTTGCCATAACCTGACTTAGCACTGTGGCTTTGGTCAAAGGCCGTAGCAAGAATTTCTCGATAAAAAGGCCCATTAGCCCGGCAAAAACCAGCGCACCGAGCAAAGCCAGCAGGAAAACATCCCAACCCAATTTGCTGGGCATGGTACTGTTTGGCTTGGAAATATCTACTCCCAGTAGCAGCCCCATCATGGCAAAGCCAATATAAGTCGAAAACATTGCCATTTCGCCATGCCCAAAATTAACCAAATCCGAAGATTTGTAAATCATTACCAGGCCAAGCGCAATCATGGCGTAAATGCTGCCGAAGCTGAGGCCGTTAATGATATTGCGGGCGAGCAAGGTGAAATCAAAGCCGTCGCCGGAAGCATTCGGCACAGCATTCAAGGCCGAGGAAAAGTGGTTCGTCCACAGTACCAAAGCTTTCATAGCTTTGAAGCCCTTTCCTAATTCGCTATTTTGGGTCGAATTTTAGATTATCTTGTATGTCAATTCGTCGAAAGCTACAATTAGCAGCCCATTTTTTGTTTAATTTACTTTAATAAAGCGGTTTATTTGCGAGAAAATTTGTAGCGGCATTATATAACGATTTTAGCTCTTTGTACAATTCAATCCGCATTATATAAAATCAAAGGAGCGGCTTTTGCCGCTCCCTTGATTTAGTTCTATCAATTTTTGCCAGCTAAAATTACTCGGTTTGCCGCTTCTCAGGATACATTTGGTTTACCTGAGCGCGGGCGGCGGCTTTATCTTTGAAATAAAGCTTGTTTATCGGGGTAAAGCTTTTCCATTTGTCGGGGACTTCTTCCTCAGCAAAAATGGCCGCTACCGGGCATTCCGGCTCACAGGCACCGCAGTCAATACATTCGTCCGGGTGAATATAAAGCTGACGGTCTTCATCACCATCTTCATAGATGCAGTCTACCGGGCAGACGTTGACGCACGATTTGTCTTTAAGGTCAACGCAAGGTTCGGTAATAATGTATGCCATAAGAATTAGTTGCGGCTATCGCCAGAGGACGAAGGGGAAAGCCGCGCCTCCTTTCATTTCAAAACCTGAATTTTAATTTTGGTATAATGCTCCTGGAGCGGCGAAACAAACCGCCAAAAGCTCTCCTACGGGTAGAAATTTACGAAATTCTAGCCTGGATAATACCATAATTCAGCTCTAAATGGCAAGCCGAGCCTAACCCCTTTTTCAGCCCAAACTATTACCTTCGTTTTAGCTCGTGGGCGTTGCCGGGTTCGGCTTCTTTCCGTTTGAGAGGTCGGGCGGTTTGCGCCACTACCACGTATTCCCCTTCGATGATTTGAGCGGAGGTCGTAGCTTTATTAGGGTGGCGGGCTTCCCACCGTTTCAGGGCTTTGTCACTCAGATAAGTAAACAAAGCCAGGCTCAAAAGCAAAATCGTGAACTCATCCACCAAACCTAGCACCGGGACTAAAGCCAGCAGCCGGGCAATTGGTGTCAGGAAAAACAGGATAAACGAAAACGGCAAGATTTTGTAAAAAATCGGAACACGCTTGTCACTCATATATCGAAAGGTGCGCGGCAATAAGCTAAACAGCCAACGCATTCTTAACATTCCAAACATTTTCTGTGCCTCTCCAATTTCCTTTATTTTCGTTTGAGCTTGCAGCTCAATCTAACTTTCATTTGTCTAGTATATCTACGGTTAGCTATTCTGATAGTTGTTTACAAAAGATGAGAGTTGGATGAATTCTAAACAGGTTCAATTTGCTCACTTGCCCTGCCAATAGTTATAATAGGAAGTAGCAATATTTGTTCTCTTAAAGTTAATTTGAAAGCGAGAAAGAAAAATGGCAGGGAAACTGGCGGGACAAACCGCGATTGTTACCGGGGGCGGGAGTGGCATCGGGCGGGCAACGGTATTGCGCTTTGCCGAAGAAGGGGCAAACGTAGTTGCCGCCGATTTTAATTTGGCCGGAGCAGAAGAAACTGTGAAGCTGGCAGCGGAACTGGCGGGCAAGGTGCGGGCTTTTCGGGCAGATGTTAGTCAGGCGGCAGACGCAGAAGCAATGGTAAATTTTGCCGTCGCCAGTTTTGGGGAACTGGATATACTAATCAATAACGCCGGGTTAGGTACGCCCGGTACGGTGGTGAGTACAGTTGAGGCGGAATGGGATAGAATTATGAATACTAATGTTAAAGGTACTTTTCTTTGTTCCAAATATGCCGTTGCCCAATTTTTGAAGCAGCCCGAAACCCGGCGCGGCAATATCGTCAATCTTTCCAGCATTGTGGCCCTGATGGGGGTGGTAGACCGGGCGGCCTATGGCGCAAGCAAAGGGGCAATCTACGCCCTCACCAAAGCAATGGCTGCCGACCATGTAAAAGATAATATTCGGGTGAATTGCGTTTGTCCCGGCACAATTGATACGCCCTGGGTTGACCGCATGGTTAATTCTTACAACGACCCGTCCGAAGCTCGTCGCCGCATGGTCGCCCGTCAACCTATTGGGCGGCTCGGTTCGCCCGAAGAAATTGCCGGAGCGATTTTTTATCTGGCTGGGCCGGATGCGGGTTTTGTCACGGGTAGTGCCTTAATAATAGATGG
>JBBQGP010000340.1:0-3454 GCA_038323095.1 Chloroflexia bacterium
TATTTGCCCGCTACCGCCAAGCTAAGGACTTAAGCGAGCGCGGCCACTGGCACATCATCTGGCTACTCGCCACCCCTAAAACAGTCAAAGAAGTCGCCGCCGTTACAGGCTTTAGTCCCGGTTGGGTGCGAGATGTAGCCCGTCGTTATAATGCCTCCGGCCCAATAAGAATGGAAGATAAGCGTAAAACTTTACCAGGGGTTAAACCACTCCTAACCCAAGAACTACAAAACGAATTAGACCAAGCTATACAAAAAAGCCCACCACAAGGATGACAATGGAACGGGCCTAAAGTAGCTAAATGGATCGCTGACAAAATTGGCCGAAAGGTGTGTCGTCAAGTTGGTTGGGCTTACTTGCAAAAGCTGGACTACACCCTGCAACAGCCCCGCCCTCATCACGCTAAAGCCGACCCAGCAGCCCAAATCCACTTTAACAAAAACTGCCAAAGCAGATAGCTGAAATAAAAAAGGAGCATCCCCAAGCCGAGTTTGAGTTATGGACGATGGACGAGCATCGCTTGGGATTGCAAGCGGTTTTAAGGAGGGTATATGCCAAGCGCGGACAGCGACCAGTTGTAAGCCTAAAACCGCGTTATGAGTGGCTATATTTGTTTGGATTTGTATGTCCCGAAACAGGCCAAACCTATTGGCTATTACTGCCAGGTGTGAGTATCATTATTTTCAATTTAGTGTTAGCAGAATTAGCGAAGGCTTTAGGCTTGGGTGAGAACAAGCGGATAATTCTAGTAATGGATGGAGCGGGTTGGCATAGCAGTAAGAAAGTACAAGTACCATTGGGAATTCACCTGATATTTTTGCCGCCTTACTCACCTGAATTGCAGCCAGCCGAAAGGTTATGGCCTTTGAGCAACGAGGGGATAGTCAACCAGGATTTTAAGAATTTGAGAGAACTGGAAAAGGCCCAGTCGGAGTGGTGCTTGAAGCTGGTGGAAGGTCGGGAGCAAGTTCGAGCTTTAACTTGTTACCACTGGTGGCCCAAACTTGCTGCTTAAGGTACACTCCCTTCTAGGACTTGGTATTATAAGTTGGGCTGGTAAAGTATACTCTACTATACCCAACTTAAACTCAAAAAGTTTAACAAAATTACTACCTGTAGTAAAATTACCAACTAAGCAGCCTGGTTTAATCTCAGGAATTATAGTATCTGGTTTTTGGTTAATAGCAAGCTTTTCTTTAGTGTTAATCGGACTTTACTTTAATATTTTGGTTCTAACATTATTCGGTGTTGCTCTAATAACACTTTCTTGTGTAGGTTTTATTTTTATGGCTACTGCTGTAATTCTTTCTAAAAAAATTTTGCTCGAACAGCAAAGTAGCTATGACTATAAAAAAACAAAAATTGAGCAGGCTGAGAAAAAATGGCTTTCTTCTTATTATTGTTTTCGCGACGAGGTTATTTTTATGAATGATGGTTCATTCACAAAGATAGACCAAATTGATTATTTTCTTTTTGGTTGATTTAACACAGGTGTATAACCCTATAGGTTTAATAGGAACATCCAAATTCATCGTTAAGCTATAAGCAGTAAATAGATTATTTTTGTTACAAAACGTATTTTTCGATGGCATCGGCTACGCCGTCTTGCCAGTTAGGGGCGGTAATAGCATCGGCAACGGCTTTGAGTTCGGGGTCAGCGTTGCTCATTGCTATGCCAAATCCGGCGGCTTTGAGTAGTTCTATATCATTGTGACCGTCGCCAATCGCGATGGTTTGGGTGGGGTCAATCCCGAAATGGTGGGCCAGCCAGCGCAAGGCATTGCCTTTGGATACACCGGGCTGGATTATATCAAAGCCGTACAAATCAGCCAGCACTTGATGACGCAGCGAATAGCTGAAAACGCTCCAGCCAGTTTGCGCTCGAATAGCTTCGGCCAATTGTGGGCCAATATTTTTTGAGCCGGGAACGGATAATATTAGCGGTTCGGGGATAGCCGCCAGTTCTGCATAATCCCGGCAACGTCGTACCATATCAACGCGGGCCGTACCTTCGGCATAGCATCGGCTGTATTCATCATCATCTTCAATTGGCCCAAGATAAATATATTCACCTTGTAAAGGGCTTTGCAATACGGCAGGCCGGAAACCAGCCCTTCTTACTAATTCGATTGCTTTTTGCAAAAACTCGGCGGGCATAGGTTGGTGTAGCAGGGCAGCATTGGTCTGCGTGTCATAAACAAGCGAGCCAGTGTAGAGGATGAGCGGAATTTTCAAATCAAGTTCGGCGGCAAAAGCGCGGGCCGGACGTTGCCGCCGTCCTGTCGCCAGCGTTACCAAACAGCCCGCCGCCACCGCTTTTTGTACCGCTTCCTTGACTCGCGCCGTAATTCGGCCTTCTCTGTCCAACAGCGTGCCATCTACATCTATCGCCAGGAGTTTGTATTTCATTAAATTCAATTAGGGTTTTATAATTTTTTTAATCATACCTAACAGCATTATTATTGAAAAAGCCGCAAAAATGAAGCCTATTGTGGTAAGACCCTCCGCACCTCGCTTATATGACGCTCGGCCTATTAGTTCGGATTTAGCCGGGTTGTCAGAAAGGTAACGAATATCGAGTGCGGGCGTTTTTGAACCACCCAATTTATATTCAGGCGCAACCTCGGCTTTGGTATCGTTAGCCCGCGCATACCTGCTATAAATACCGTAAGCGTTTTGTGTAACTTCCGCTTGATTAGTGTAATTAGCTCCGTTCACTTCATAGCGGTAGGTCAGGTAATAACGGTCACTTTTACTACTGTTACTTTTACTTCTGCTGTAATCAATTACTCTGGCTTGGGCCGCTACGCCGTGTTGAGCAAAGGCTTCATCCTCGGCTCTAAAGCTGCCTGACCAGTAGAAAAGCCCAATACTTATTAGTGTGCAGATTAACAGCATATAAAAATAACTAACCCAGGTTACTTTAACCACCAGTTTTTGGTCGGGTTGCAGCTTTTTCGGATAGCCTCTGATTGGGTTAGGGCGATTTTTTAATTTCGCGTGGCTGGTTCTCACCGGGTTTACTCCTGCTTGTATGCTTTACGATTGTGAGTATATACTTCAAATTTAATATCATACAATTAGAGTAACACAAAAGTAATAATCTAAATGTGAGATAAAGCACAATAAGCACTTATTGCTTGCCGCCGGGTTTAGGCTGAGGCCTGTGCCAAGCGGAAAATTAGCTGCTCCTGTTCTTCGGTTTCGATTGAGCCGGGGCGTAATTGCCGCACCTTATCAATTGCTTCTTGCGGGAGTTGTCCCTGATTGACCAGATAACAGGCCAGGAGCGTGCCGGTACGCCCCATACCCGCCCCGCAATGTACCAGCACCGGGCAACTTTGTTCATTCTGCCCTTTGATAAAACGTAACCCCTCCTGAATTTGTAGCAAGGTCGGCGGGGTTAAATCCTCGACGGGCAAATGCAAATAATTAAAAATTTGCGCCGCGCCGG
>JBBQGP010000341.1:0-3427 GCA_038323095.1 Chloroflexia bacterium
CCAGGGACGGGGGGCGCGTTCCAGCGTTTTGATAAAAAAGAGCATATAAAAGGGCAGCCAGGCTATCGAAGTCAGCTCAACTTGCCCCAAATTGAGCAAAATTGATTCTAGCGGCGAGAAAGCATAAATTACTCCGGCAACTAGCGCGGCGGCATAATTCCCGGTCAAATAGCGGGCCAGCCAATAGGCAGCAAAGCCCGCCAGCATTAGCTGCAAGAAGAATATCAGATTAAAAGCCGTAACCAGCCCGAAAAGCAGTTGAAACGGCACAGAGGCATAGCCATCAAGCGGAGCAAGAGCGTGATAGTAGAGATTTGCGCCGTTCGGCCAGAAAATTAGCGGGCTATAATAAGGCTGAATCCGCAAATCCAGCAAAGAAAAGCGCATCCACCAGCTATTCCACAAATGCTGCCATACGTCCGCACTACTGGCACGCGGGTTTATTACTTTATCGCCCAAATTCAGGACAAGCGGCCATGTAAAAACAATTGCACCTAACAGGTACAGGGCGAGAGGCGCAAAATAATCGAATAAAAGTTTTTGTCCTTTGCCGGAACTTAGTTTATCATTTTGTTCAATTGTAAAAGTTTCCAGTTGCAAAAATAGTCCTTGTTTTTATGAAGCTTGCCCTAATTCGCGCAGCCAGCTCTCGATTTTTGAACGTTCGCGGGCTTCGGGCGGGGCAAGCTTCAGGTACTGCTGGAAATCGGCGCGGGCGGCATTGTTTTCGCCCTTAATTCGCAAGGCATCCCCCCGGCAGCGATAATTATTGTATTCCTTGCCTTCGGTATCGCGGTCAATTCTAAAGGTTAAAGCGTTGATAGTATAATCTACTTCTTTGGGAAATTGTTTCTGCCATTTCACAATTTCAGCTTCCTGCCCGGCCAAAGCTACCGCTCGATTTAAGGTAGTTTGGGCATCCTTGAAGAAACAGGCTTCGGTTTCCTGCTGGCTGATATAGAGTGCGTCCAAAGCTTTTTCTCGCTGGGTATTTGTGCCGGGAATAAGCGGCAAGGCTAATGAAAGTATGGCGATAAAACCAAAAGCCGCATCAAAGCCCAAAATTTTGATAATAAAACTTTTTCGGTCACTCGACCTGATTTCCTCTTTTTTCATTAAATCGTAAACTGTAAATCGCAACTCGTAAACCGCCAGTGTTCCAAAAATTAGCAAAAGTGGATAGATTGGCAAAGTATAGCGGAACTCGGTTCGCACCAGCATATTAACCGCTATTAGATAAAGAATAGTCAGATAAAGCGGCATTGTCGTAAAGCGATAGCGCGAATTTAGCAGGGCAATACCTAGCCCGAACAAGCCTAATATCAGGTAAAGCCGATTCAGATTATCGGTCAAAAAGCGAAAATCCCAGTAAGCCGGGTCATAATAAGGAAAGACGAAATGCTGACTCCATTGAAACCAGCCCCGTTTTAGGACTGTCCCGGCAAATTCTAAAGGCTGGCTACTAACATAGTTTGAAAAATACTTTTTCCAGTAATCGCTCTCGGCGTGGCGTTTGGCCTTATCGGGTTGCTGTTGGCTTGGCACATACGCCTGAAGCCGCTTCATATCTTCCTGTGTCATGCGGTCATTAGCGGGGGTCAGAAGCTTCTGGTAGCGTGGCATCCCACCAGTAGTGACGTTAATAACACCGATAGCAGTTTGATAGGTCGAAAGGTCGCCCGCGATAAGCGGGGTCGGCTCATCCCAATCGCGCAGATTGGCCGCAAATGGCGGGGCAAGTAGCAGCAGCAAGGGGGCAAGCAGCAGCACCGGGCCAAAAAATCGCCAATTTCCCCCATTAAAAATCGCAAAAGTCGCCATTACCAGCAAAGGCAAATATACAAAGGTTGGGCGGGTCTCCAACGTTAGAGCCAGAGCCAGACCGCACAGCAAGTAATAAAAGGCGATACGTTGCCGCATAGCCCTGACCCAAAAATAAACTGCCAGCGTTAGCCACAGAGTTGCATAAATTTCGGTTTGGGAAGTGCCGGTATAGCCCCACAAAAACGGGCAGAAGGCTACCAAGCCCGCCGCCACCAACGACCAGGGCCGCCCCCAGTAAATTTTCTTTATTGCTCGGTCAGTTTCTTTAGTATACAGGTCTAGCTCTGTATCGCGCTTCAAAAGCCGGGCGGTCAGGGCATAAGTAATAATAGCAATCAGGCTCAATAGTAAAGCCTGAGCTACCCAGAGCAGCACCATATTACGATTTGCCGGATAGACTATCCCGAAAACTGTATCGGGTAGAGGGCGAGAATCGCCTCCCAGTTTGTAGATAGCGGCCACAAAAAGGGGATAGGCCGGAGTACGAATCGCGTCGGCTTTATAACCTTGTTGGGCAATATCGTAGCCCTGGTCGCTATAGCCCCAGGCATCAAAGCGCAAAGGCTGGGGATTGGCAAAAACTACCAGCAAATTAACAACTAATCCGGCTACTACTATTAAAATTAGCCCTGCCGCCCACTGAAGGTGAGGCGATTCGATTGGTACTGCCGCTTTTTCGAGCTTTCCACGAATATCCCGGACTTGTCTGGCAAAAAGAAAGCCTGCGCCTCCAATCCCAATCCCGGCTACTGCCAACCACACCCAAAAGAGCAAACCACCCGGCATTATTACATATCCCCAAATCAGCAAAAGCAGGCTCATCAAGAAGCCAAGCACTGCAAAAAAGCGGCGATGGTAATAAAAATCTTCCGCCCCTTTCAGGTCAACGTAAGCGGTTTCAAACGGTAAGTTTTGGAAGTTGGGAATTAGGCGCACTTTGTGAAAAGCCCTCACCAGTCAAATAAAAAAAGAGTCCGACTATTATAATTTTGAACTTTATTCTAACATTGCGGGGGCAAGAGGTCAATTCTAGCCTCAGTCCTCAGCACTTTAAACTTATTTCTGGTTGCCGGGAAGTATAAAAGTGGCGGGGAGCTGGTTTACCGGGTGGGGGACGACGACCACCGACGCGCCGTAAGCCCGCCGGATGTTTTCGGCAGTAATAACTTCGGCGGGCGTGCCAAGAGCCAGCACCCGACCCGCCGAAAGCAAAGCAATACGCTGGCAATACTGGGCCGCCAAATTCAAATCGTGAAAGACGGCCAGCACCCCCCGCTTTGGTTCGGCCCGCAGCCATTCGGCGGCTCTATCCATTACTTCTACCTGATAAAAAGTATCCAAAAAGGTAGTTGGCTCATCCAAAAGCAACAGGCGGGGCTGCTGGGCCAAAGCCAGGGCAAACAAAACACGCTGCCGCTCTCCGCCCGAAAGTTCCGAGACAAACCGCCCGGCCATCTGCCAGCAATCGGTAGCCTCCATTGCCTGCTGCACGATTTGCCAATCCTCCGGGCCTTCTTGCTGGAACGCCCCCAAATGGGGGTTACGCCCAAACAAAACCACTTCGGCGGCGGTAAAATCGGGCGGCAAAACGGTATTTTGAGCT
>JBBQGP010000342.1:0-3402 GCA_038323095.1 Chloroflexia bacterium
GCTACTTGCCTGCGATTGCTTCAGGTGAATTGCGTTTGCAGGCTTTTGGCGTAACCGAGCCAGATGCCGGTTCAGAAACTACCCGTATCAGCACTTTCGCGGTTCGGCAGGGTGATAAATATGTTATCAATGGGCAGAAAATCTGGACTTCGCGGGTGCAACATTCCGATATGCTGCTTCTTTTGGCTCGTACCACCCCTTACGATGAATTAACCGACAAAACTCGCGGCCTGTCGGTTTTTCTGGTGGATTTGCGCGAAGCGGGTGCTACCGTCGAAGCCCGCCCAATTGATACGATGATTAACCACGAAACCAATCAGCTTTTTATCACTAACTTGGAAGTACCCGTCGAAAATTTGATTGGGGAAGAAGGGTTGGGTTTTAGATATATTATTGATGGCTGGAACGCTGAAAGAATTTTGATTGCGGCGGAATGTATCGGCGATGGTCGTTTTTTTGTAGACCGCGCCGCTAAATATACCAGCGAAAGAGTAGTTTTTGGCAAGCCTATCGGGGCAAATCAGGGGGTACAGTTTCCGATTGCCAAAGCTTTTGCCAATCTGGAAGCCGCCGATTTAATGCGCTTCAAGGCTGCCGCCCTTTTTGATAATGGCGAGAAATGCGGGGCGGAAGCTAATATGGCAAAATACCTGGCTTCCGAAGCTTCGTGGGAAGCTGCTAACGCCGCGATGAGCGCACATGGCGGCTACGGTCTGGCTTCGGAGTATGACATCGAGCGCAAGTTCCGCGAAACTCGTCTTTATCTGGTTGCGCCCATCAATAATAATTTGGTGTTGGCTTTTATCGGGCAGCATTTGTTAAAAATGCCGAAGAGCTATTAAGAGTTGTCGGTTGTCGGTTGTCGGTGGGGATTAGTGGTTCTTAGAAATACGAGATATTGATTTAGTAGTTACAAATAAGACATAGTAAAGAGGGAGAGAAAGCAAAGATGCATGGGCGGGGTTATCGTGATTTGGAGGTTTGGCAAAAGGCAATGGATTTGGCGGTGGATTGTTACCGGCTGAGTGAAGGATTTCCCAAGCACGAGCTTTACGGTCTTACAAGCCAACTGCGAAGGGCGGCTATGTCTATTCCGGCTAATATCGCCGAAGGGGAGGGACGACAGCACACTGGTGAATTTATCCAGTTTTTATCTATTGCCTATGGTTCGCTTTCTGAATTGCAAACTCACATAGAAATTGCCCAAAGGCTAGAATTCTTTCAAGAACCTGTGGCAAGCAAGCTATTAACGCGAACCGACCAAATAGGCCGGATGCTCAACGGCTTGATTAAATCACAACGAGACAAGCAAAAACACTAATCGCTGTTCCCACCGACAACCGACAACCCAAAAAGGAGTTGATTATGACTGTGAAACCGGGCTGGCAAGGCCGCTGTTACGAAGATTTTGAGGTAGGCGATGTTTATGTTCATCCGAACGGGCGGACGATTACCAGCACTGATAATAGTTGGTTTACTTTGCTAACGTTAAATACTAACCCGGTGCATTTTGACCACGCTTTCGCGGCGGGGACGGAATTCGGCAAGCCATTGGTGAATAGCTGCTTTACGCTGGCTCTGGTGACGGGTATGAGTGTGCCGGACGTAAGCCAGAACGCAATGGCAAATTTGGGCTGGGACGAAGTAAAGTTGCCCAACCCGGTTTTTGAAGGGGATACGCTTTATGCCCGCTCGGAAGTGCTGGAAATGCGCGAATCGAAATCCCGGCCAAACGTGGGGCTAGTACGAATAAAAACAATTGGCTTTAATCAGGATGGCGTAAGCGTGGTTGAATACAAGCGGGCAATGCTAATTTACAAACGCGGTCACGTTCCTCAAACTGCCCGTGACCGCGCTATTGAACAATTAAACCGAGGTGAAGAGAAATAAACTAATTTTACATGAAAATTCTAGCTTATTTCGATTTGCCAGTTTCCGCTATCGTTAGCTAGTTCGGCGGTTTTGCTTGAACCGTCAGGAAGGTGCAGACGAAGCTCGATTGAACGGGGGGCGGGCTGGTACGCTCCTTCACGTTGGGCGGTGATGATAGATTGACCTGAGCCAGAAAATTGGCAAGTGTAGCGAGTGCGGCAAAATTGGCCTTCGCGGTAGGCGAAAGAAATCCCGTCGTCCTCGTAAAGCTGCCCGGTAGCCTGATTTTGAGCATCCGGGAAGATTTCAAGGGTCAGGCGGTCAAGTGGCTTTTCGTCGGTGTATTGCATAACCGGGCCAAGCGGTAGAATTGAACCGCCTCGCACGTACATTGGCATAAAATCGAGTGGTGCGGCTTGTAAAATAGTCTGGCCCTGCTGGTTTTCGTAGCGTTGCCCGCTCCACCAATCGTACCAAATACCGGCGGGCAAGTAAACCGGGCGATGATAAGTCGCCGGGCGATAAATTGGCGCAAGCATCAAGCTTTCACCCAGCATTACCTGGTCGTCGAGTTCGCGGGTATTGCTATCTTGCCAGAAATGATATAGCATCGGGCGAAAAACGGGCGCACCTGTCCGGCTATTTTCATCAAACAGAGTGTACAAATAAGGCAAAAAGCGATAGCGCAATTCCAGATATTTACGAGTAATCGCCTCAACTTCCTCGCCCCAGACCCAGGGTTCTTTTTGAGGTGTGCCGTCCGCGCTGTGTCCCCGGCTGAAGGGATAAAACGCGCCAAGCTCAATCCACCGCGCGAAAAGTTCCGGGCTGCCACTACCCCAAAAACCGCCAATATCTACCCCGACAAATGGTACTCCGCTAAGGCCCATCCCGCACAGTTGAGCCATCGACATTTCCAGATGCTCCCACAAACTGCTATTGTCACCCATCCAAACGGCGGCGTATTGCTGGATTCCGGCAAAACCCGAACGAGTCAGCACGAAAGGACGTTCTTCGGGCCGAAGCTTTAGCAAACCCTCGTAGGTGCTTCTATCCATCAAGTAGCCAAACATATTGTGCAATTCGGCGTGAGTGCCGCCCTCTTCGCTGCTGCCCTGTGTCGCTTCCATTTGCGGGTAAATATAATGTGAATTTTCTGCCCCGAAAGGATGACTGCTAATCGAAGGCTCATTCATATCGTTCCAGATACCGCGCACACCGTTATCCAGCAAAGCTTTATGTTGCTTGCCCCACCATTCCCGCACGTCGGCGCGGGCAAAATCGGGAAAAACACTCAGGCCCGGCCAAACGTAACCCGTAAAAAGTGAGCCATCGGTATTCTTGATAAAGTAGTTTTTGGCCTCACCTTCGCTGAAAACTTTATAATCGCCGCCCGGCTCGTGCTTTACACCTGGGTCTACGATTGTGACCATCTTAAAGCCCTGCGCCGCCAATTCCTGATTTAATTCTTTGGGGTCGGGGAAGTGGTTTCTATCCCAGCTAAAGACCCGGTAGCCGTTCATGTAATCA
>JBBQGP010000343.1:0-3394 GCA_038323095.1 Chloroflexia bacterium
CGGTCTTCACGGGGGCGAGCTTCGTTGACCCGAATAGTACGACCACCGTAATCTGTACCATCAAACATGCTAATCGCCGTTTGAGCTTCGTCGTCGCTGCTCATTTCGACAAAGCCAAAACCTTTGCTATCACCACTATAACGGTCTGTAACTACCTGAGCTGAAGCTACAGTACCGGCTCGTGCAAAAAGCGTTTCGAGGTCGGTGTCACTGGTTTGGTAGGGCAGGCTTCCTACATACAATTTCTTACCCAAAGTCGTAAAATCCTTTCTTCCGCCAAAGCTCTTAGGCTATGGCACACATGCCGAATCAAGAATCGGCCTATTATCAGCCCGGTTTTTGCTCAAAAACCGCAAAAGAACTGGAAATGACAGTTATCAATTCAATGTCTGAGGACAACACACGGTGACAGCTTAGAGCTGACCAACGACACTGGGAGGTTTCTGCACGAGGTTCAACACTTTGCAAAAGTCTGTCATAACTCATTTTTATTGTAACACTTTTAATCTATAAAAGCAATCTATCAAATTAGTTTTTCAGCCTCAACCTGGCCTAATTAGGGTTTAATAAGACCTCGAAATTCCTATTGCATGTTTATAATAGTTGCGGTAAACTATTAACAACAGTCTTTAAAGGGCTGTCCTATTTAGTAGTTTTTACGGACTTGATTGTCCGGGCCATTTTAATCTTTGTTAGTGAATTTGCACTAACGCCGTCGTTGTTGCGTAGCAATTAGGGGTTGTAGCACAGTTCAAAATAAGCAATTTTAGAAAGGTTTAATAGGGTAATAAAATGATTACACTTGCCGCGGCATTAGCCGCCGTAGCCGCCGCCGTTGCGGCAGCAAAGGCAATCGAAAAGCAGAAAAAGGCTCAGGAAGAAGCGCGGGTAAAAGTGCCGGTTCGCGCCGATGAGCCGCACGTGGAACGCCGCGAACGCCGCTAATTTGTCTCCTGCCTTTGTGCGGGGCTTTTTGTTATATTCGTATGTTTTGCTCATTTAGGAGTTTAGGGCGGCATGTTAAGTGTGCGCCCTTTTTCATTTTATAATAGCTGCTCAACTTAACTTATGCAAAAATTTAGAAATTTACGCTTAATTGAAATTCAATTGCTGGTAGTTCCCGGCTTGCTGGCTATTGTCGGATTGCTAACGGTAGTGCTTGTGCCACGCCAGCAAGTGCAATGGGAAGTCCGCGATTTATGGACAAGCTTTGTTTTTATCGGCTTGCTCATTGGGGCGCATCTGGCCCTTACTTTTGGCTTACCCCGTGCCGACCAGCTAATGCTACCCATTGTTTCTTCCCTAACCGTTTTTGGCCTGATTATGAGCCAGCGTTTGCAAACTAATACCGGGGCGCGGGCTGGTATCGCCAGCAAGCAAACTTTGTGGATTGCTCTGGGCTATCTGGTTTTCGCAATTACCGTGCTGGCTATGCGTAATCTAATGCTGCTCAAACGCTACAAGTATACCTTTATGGTAATTGGTTTGTTTTTGACAGCTTCGGTGGCCGTTTTTGGTTCAGAAATAAACGGGGCAAAGCTTTGGTTCAATTTTGGGTTTTTCAGCTTTCAACCCGGCGAACTGCTCAAAATCTGTCTGGTGATTTTTCTGGCGGGCTACCTGGATGATAATCGTTTGCTAATTTCGCAGCAAGCCGGACGCGGGTTTAATTTGCCGCCTTTGCCTTATCTTGGCCCTCTCGTGGCGATGTGGGGTATTTCGATGCTGCTGCTTTTTGTGCAGCACGACCTCGGCCCGGCCATGCTTTTCTTTGGCCTTTTTCTGGTAATGCTTTATGTCGCGAGTGGCCGGGCGGTTTATGTAATTGCCGGGCTTTTGGTTTTTGCGGTTAGCACTATTCTGGCTTACAATGCCTTTGATTACGTCCAGAACCGTGTAACTGCCTGGATAAATCCATGGCCCTACGGTCAGGGTCGTTCTTACCAGATTGTACAGGCTCTTTTCAGCTTTGCCGATGGTGGTATTTTTGGGCGCGGGTTGGGCTATGGCGCACCCTACTTTATCCCAGAAGTCCATACTGATTACGTGTTAGCGGCGATTGGGGAAGAAGTCGGGCTGGCCGGAACAATTGGCATTATTGCCCTGAATATCTTGTTGTTCTACCGGGGCTATCATATTGCAGTGAACGCCCGCAACGGCTTTTATCAGTATTTGGCGGTAGGCTTCACAACTTTGCTAGGCTTGCAAACCTTTATTATTATGGGCGGCGTTACCAAACTTATCCCGCTTACTGGCATGACTTTGCCCTTT
Source organism: Chloroflexia bacterium (assembly GCA_038323095.1). GTDB lineage: Bacteria > Chloroflexota > Chloroflexia > Chloroheliales > Chloroheliaceae > L227-5C. The sequence continues at coordinate 2,272 of JBBQGP010000343.1, forward strand.
ATCAGCTACGGCGGTAGCTCTATTCTGGTAAACTTTGCGATTGCCGGAATACTCGTCCGAATCTCAGCCAGCGATTAGCCAGGAGCAGAGCAAGTTTACTAATGTCCGAGAAGCCGAACAAGATACAGTTAGAACTTGAAGAAGATTACGAAGCTAACCGTCCTGACCCCTTCTTCAAACTCTTTACCCGCCTGCAAGCTGAACAGCTTGGCTTGATTGCCAAAGAAAGCGAGTTGCAATACAGCACCCGCGCCGATTTAATTCTTAGCGTACCTGCTGGTCTTTCCGTTGAAAATACCTTGTTTGATTTCTTCCGGCGCGTAAATGTTGTAGAATTCAAGAGCGAGAACGACAAATTCAGGTTACGTCAGTATGTGCATAATCAGCTACGGATTGATTTGGAGTTTTTGCAAAGTGACGCTGAAACTTTCGACGATTTCCTAAATGTCATCGTCTGTTCTCGAAGACCGCGCACTTTTCTGAAAGTGGCTCGGCAGCGCAAAATTCGTTTTAAGCCTGATAAGGGTAAACCCTGGCTATTAAGCGCGGCGGTTGGCTTTCAAAACGTGGTAATCGTAATTTGCGCTGAATTGCCGATAGAAGAACCTTATTTTAACTGGCTGCTTTTCGCTCCGGCGGATAGTACACGCTGGCGCGAATTTGTCCAAAAGCTACTGGCAGAAGGTGAAACAAAGCTGGCTGATGCTGCAAGACGAATGCACCCGAAGGAGTACATTATGCAATACGATAAATTTTTGGAAGAAGCCGAAGCCAAAGGCTTGATTCCGCCAGATAAATTAACTAAGTACGATATACAAGGTATGAAGCGCACTGTCAAGTTTTGGCAAAATATGGCTGAAAGATATGGGGCAGAAGAAGTCGCTAGAATAATTGTGCCGGAATTTGATGATGATGTATTGGTGCAAGGTTTAAGCCCAGAGCGACGCAAAGCCTTATTGCAAAAGCTTTTGGCTGAACAGGAGCAAGCTGAGGCAAGCGACCCTGAAAACTCAAGTGAAAATAACAAATAAAAATAAATGGTAAACGCGATACGAACTTTATGCGGGGTAGTGGCCGGGCTGGTGCTGGCGATTGGCTTTTTCTACCAGCCCAAAGAAGCGGT
>JBBQGP010000344.1:0-3381 GCA_038323095.1 Chloroflexia bacterium
CAAAACATAATCCAGCACGAAAAGCAGACGCAGCCGGGTTGACTGCGCCATTACCGCAATTAAACCGATTATAATTACAAATCGGATTATTTTCAGGAGTGAGGCGTTAAATATACCGAACAAGTTGCTATGCCCTACCTGCTTTTAGATTGCCGGGTACTGCCGTTCGCTGCAAAATCTCCTGTACCACCGAGGTACTGCTCAGGCCCTTCATGCGTGCGCTGGGACTCATAATCAGGCGGTGGGCCAGCGTAATTTCGGCCAAAGCCTTTATATCGTCGGGAATAACATAATTGCGGCCTTCCAGCATAGCACGGGCCTGACTGATACGATAAAGGGACAGCGAACCACGTGGGCTTGCTCCCAAATAAACGTCCTCGTGTTCACGGGTCTGGCTGACGACTTTAACGATATACTCCTTGATTAAATCATCCACGTAAACTTCTTTAACCGCGTTCTGGGCTTCAACCAAATCTTCCGGGCTGGCGACCTGCTGAATATCATCCAAAGGGTGATGGTGCTGCTGGCGGCCAAGCATATCAATTTCGGCTTTCTGGCCGGGATAGCCCATCGAAATCCGGATTAAAAAGCGGTCTAGTTGGGCTTCGGGAAGCGGGAAAGTGCCTTCGTATTCAATCGGGTTTTGGGTTGCCAGCACCATAAACGGGTCAGGAAGCGGGCGGCTAACGCCATCCACCGTTACCTGTCGCTCTTCCATTGCTTCCAGCAGAGCCGATTGAGTTTTGGGAGTCGCCCGGTTAATTTCGTCTGCCAAAACCAGTTGAGCGGCAATCGGGCCAGAGCGAAATTCAAATTCAGCACTTTTTTGATTAAAAATCGAAACGCCAGTCACATCACTGGGCAATAAATCGGGGGTAAATTGAATCCGTTTGAAAGAACAGCCCAACGAACGGGCAATGGTTTTCGCCAGAGCAGTTTTACCTACTCCTGGCACATCTTCTATTAAAATATGGCCTTTGCACAAAAGGGCGAGCAAGGTTAGCTCGACTTCACGGTGCTTGCCAATAATTACTTTTTCAACATTTGAGACTACACGCTCGGCAATTTGCCAGGCTACGGACATGTGAAGGGTACTCCTGTTTGTCGCACTAAAGCTGATACAAAAACTACTGCTAAATTATACCACAGCCCGATTTAGGCGCATTATTAACCTAAGATGATAAAATCAAAAACCTGCTCTGAGCCTCCTATAAAGCTAAACGCGCTCAGATATAAATAGTTACGTGGCGGGAAGGACGAAAAATACTTGACAGCCCTTGCTTGCTGTTTTACACTAAAGGGAGATGAAAAGTTTAGCGGTTGTCTAAACCCGACCCTGTGTCGTTGGACAAGAAAGAATGGACACGAGCAATGCCGCCGATTTCGCACAATTATCTTAACAAGTTGCGTCGTGAAGTCGCTTCTTTTGATGAGTGGCTCGCCAGTACGCAACCTGAGCCGGATGGCTCGGCCAAAGTCGAAGATTTACACCATATTTTTACCAGAGCCAACGCTATTTATTTAAAAGCATTGGCTCTATACCGAACAACGGCAGATGCCGACGAAGAAAAAACCGGGAAGAACCGGGAAGAGCCGGGCGAAGCTACCATTAGCGGTGGCTAATCGCTGTTAGGCTGGCTTTGCGGCACATTGTCCAACCTGAACCAGTAAAACGAGTGCGGCCCAAGCGTCAGAAAATACGGCAATTCTCCAATTGGTGGAAACGGCGTTTCTCCGATTAGCTCTACTGGCTGCGCCCCGTTAAAACGGGCCAAATCCAGTTCTACCGGCTGGACAAAGCGCGACAAATTATTCACGATTAAAACATACTGCCCCTGATAACAGCGTGTGTAAGCTAATACCTTTGGATTGGCCGGACTCAAAAAGGTTATATCGCCACGCCCAAATACATTATAACGCTGCCGCACCCGTAGCATCCGTTTCATCCACCCCAAAAGGCTGGATTGCGTCCGCTCCTGTGCCTCTACGTTAATTGCCTGATAGCTATAGACCGGGTCGGTAATTATCGGGCTGTAGAGTCGGGCCGGGTCTGCCCGCGAAAATCCGGCGTTTCGGTCATTCGACCATTGCATTGGCGTGCGTACCCCGTCGCGGTCTCCCAAAAAGATATTATCGCCCATTCCCAATTCGTCGCCATAATAAAGCGTGGGCGTACCGGGCAAAGTTAGCAACAAGCTGTTTACCAATTCAATTCGCCGCCGCCCGTTGTCCAGCAGGGGAGCAAGCCGCCGCCGGATACCCAAATTCAGGCGCATACGAGAATCGCGGGCATATTCATAGTACATATAGTCGCGTTCTTCGTCTGTAACCATTTCCAGAGTTAGTTCATCGTGGTTACGCAGGAAAATACCCCATTGGCAGCTTTCAGGGATTTCGGGCAACTGGCTGATAATATCCATAATCGGGCGACGTTCTTCCCGTCGCAAAGCCATAAAAATACGCGGCATCAGCGGGAAGTTAAAAGCCATATGAAATTCGTCGCCATTCCCAAAATAAGGCAGCAAGTCAGTCGGCCATTGGTTAGCTTCGGCCAAAAGTACCCGCCCGGTGTAATGCTCGTCCAGATAGTGGCGAACTTGCTTTAAGTAATTGTGGGTTTCAGGCAAATTCTCACAATTTGTACCCTCGCGCTCGAACAAATACGGCACAGCATCAGCCCGGAAACCATCTACGCCCATATCGAGCCAGTAGCGCAAAATTTTTAGCATTTCTCGCCGTACCGCCGCGCTTTCAAAGTTCAAATCGGGCTGATGGCTGAAAAAACGATGCCAGTAATATTTTTGGGCGACGCTATCCCAAGTCCAGTTAGATTTCTCGGTATCGGTAAAAATTATACGAGCATCCTGATAACGTTTATCGGTATCGCTCCAAACGTACCAATCACGTTTGCGCGGGTCAGTCGAGCGACGGGCCTCCTGAAACCAGGGGTGCTGGTCGGAAGTGTGGTTCAAAACCAAATCGGTCAATACCCGCAAGTTACGGCGGTGGGCTTCTTTCAAAAACTTCTTGAAATCGGCAGTAGTTCCATAAGCCGGATTAACGTTATAGTAATCGGCAATATCATAGCCATCATCTTTTAGAGGCGAAGGGTAGAACGGCAAAAGCCAGATAGTGTTAATCCCCAAATCCTGCAAATAATCCAGTTTCTCGGTCAGTCCTTTAAAATCCCCGATGCCGTCGTTGTTACCATCAAAAAATGCTTTTACGTGCAATTCATATATGATTGCGTCTTTATACCATTGTTCGTCGCTCATTTAACCTCTACTTGTCCAACCCTTTTTCTTGTTTTTTTAAGGCCAATAAACTTCCCGGATAAGTGCAATTTTACCGCAATATTCAAGCCACAAGCAATCCGCAAAG
>JBBQGP010000345.1:0-3327 GCA_038323095.1 Chloroflexia bacterium
GTAATAGCGTCGGCGGGAATGGCTACGCGCAGGGTGGAGCGATTTATCTTTCAACTTCAAGCGGTTCAAACACTATTCTCAACAGCACCTTTGTCAGTAATACGGCCAAAGAAGGCAGCGCGATTTATGGCGATAGCCACACTATTATAAAAAACACCCTTATTAGCGGTGGGTCGGGTGTGGCTAACTGTTCTTCCGGCCTGACCGACGGTGGCAATAATTTGCAATGGCCGGACAACAGTTGCAGTAATAGTGGGACAGTCGCCAACCCGAAACTTGGGGGATTACAAAATAACGGCGGGCCAACCCAAACTGTTGCCTTGCTGCCCGGTAGCCCGGCTATTAACGCCGGAAACAACTCGGTTTGTGCTGCACCGCCGATTAATAATAAAGACCAACGCGGCTTTAATCGCACTTTTGGCTCAAGTTGTGATATTGGCGCATACGAACTGGCAAGCTCCGGCCCGAGCGTTAGCCTGAAATTTAGCCCAACTGTTATTGGTACGGGCGGCACTAGCGTCTTGGAAATTGGCCTAGTTAATTCAGGGCAAGCCGTCCTGACCAATGTTTCGGTTAGCGATAACCTTCCGGCTCAAATCCAAATCGCGGGTACGCCGGGAATTAGCAGCAATTGCGGTAGCAGCTCGGTCAACGCTTCGGCTGGCGGCAATTCTATCAGCATAAGCGGGGTTACGCTCAATAGCGGGATAGCCTGTATTATCAAGGTGAATGTTACTAGTAGTTCGGTAGGTAGCTGGTTGCATAACACCGGGACAATTAGCGCGGCGGAAACCGGCACAGGCGCGGTTAGCAATCCGGCTACCTTGAAAGTGGCGGCGACAACTATTCTTGTAACCAATAATGCCGATAGTGGGGCGGGTTCTTTGCGGGCTGCGCTGAGTTCAGCCACCAACGGGACGGTAATAAATATTAGTTTGAACCCGTCGCAAAATCAGATTACACTGCTTTCGGCTTTGCCCGAAGTGCCGCCCGGTGTTAGCCTCAACGCTACTTGCACTAACGGCAAGCCTGACGTTATTATTAGTGGTGCAGGATTGAACGCCAATGGCCTGACCCTCAAGGGCGGTTCCAGCCTTTACGGGCTACAGGTTAAGGGTTTTGGTAAGAAACAAATTCAACTTTCGGGCAGTGGCAATCTTCTGGAATGTGTTATCGGCTCGAAATAAGGGACAAGAATGGTCAAAGGTTTTGCATTGCACCCGCGTAACTGGCGCGACTTCTGGTTATGCTACCCGGTAGTTTCGCGCCGTTCCAAAGGGCTGTCAATTGGGGTAAATCTAAACCCTGACCGGGTCTGCAATTTTGATTGCATTTACTGCGAGGTCAACCGGGAGGATTTCCGGCCCGCCAAAAATAAGGTACGGTTGCCGCCCCTGAACCAGTTGCGCCCGGTGGTCAATTTGGAAGAAGGCCGCTACGAACTGGAAAAGCTGCTGAGACTAGCCCGGAGCGGCGAAATCTGGCAAGAACCCGAATTTCAGGACGCTGGCCCGGATTTGCGGCGGGTGAACGATATTGCATTTAGCGGTGATGGCGAACCGACTACGTTTCCGCGCTTTGATGAGGCGGTACAAATGGTAATCGAAGCGCGGGCGGCGGCAGACTTCGCCCCCGAAGAAGTCAAAATCGTGCTGATTACCAACGCTACCCAACTTCACCGGGAGCAGGTTCAGGCCGGGTTGCGCCTGATGGATGGGGCTAACGGCGAAATCTGGGCCAAGCTGGACGCTGGTACACCCGAATATTACGACTTGATTGACCAGACCAATATTCCTTACGAAAAAGTACTGCGTAATATTCTGGATACGGCCCGCCTTCGCCCGATAAATATCCAAACTTGTATGATGCGGGTCAAGGACGTACCACCAACCGAAGCTGAAATCGAAGCCTATTGCGGGCGATTGCGCGATATTTTAGCTGGAGGCGGGCAACTAAAGCTGGTACAACTTTACACCGTCGCCCGCCGTCCGCCTAACGCCTGGGTAACGAGTTTACCCGATGGCGGCCTTGAAATTATCGCCGCCCGCATCCGCGCCAGCATTGGCCTGCCCGTGGAAACCTTCGGCGGCAACGTAGGGCTTTAGGGATTTTTGAGTTTTAATTCAAGAATTAACACCAATATCAGTTTTAGTGTGCTTTAACGTACTTTGGTCTATTTAGACTGGGGTTTGAACCCCAGGTCGTTTGCAGGAGTTCAGTCATTGTTAGAAATGTTGCGGGCCAAAAATGGCCGTTTGATGGTAAGCGGGCATCGCGGGGCGAACTGGTATGCGCCCGAAAATACGATGGTTTCTTTCAAGAAGGCCCACGAATTAGGGGCGGATGTTATCGAATTTGATGTGCATTTGAGCAAGGATAACCGTTGCGTGATTATGCACGACGAATTACTAAACCGCACCAGCAACGGGACGGGCTATATTCGGGATTATACCTATGCCGAGCTTGCCAAGCTGGACGCGGGTAGCTGGTTTGACCGCAAAGTTGAGGCGATGCAAACTAGCCTTGAGCAAAACCCGCCGCCGCCCGGTACGCCTTTAATGCCTTTGCCGACCCAAAAATATGTCGGAGAGCCAATTCCCTTGCTGGAAGAGGTGCTGGAATGGGCTAAAAGCGTAGGGATGCTGGTTTCGATTGAAATTAAATCGCCCTGGCCTTTTTACAATGGGCTGGATTTTTATCCCGGCATAATCGAAAAAGTGCTGGATATTGTAGCCCGCTATGGTGACGAAGAAATGACCAACATTCATTCTTTCGACCATCGCCTGATGCTGCATTGCAAGGAATTGAACCCGAATATTGCCACATTGGTAAGTTTTGGCGGGGCAATTCTGGTTGACCCGCTTGGCCCGGTGCGGGCGGCCAAAGCTAATGGTATGGCAATTGGCAGCGTTTGGGTTACGCCCGAACTTATCGAAGCGGCCCATGCCGAAGATATTCATATTTTCGGCTGGGGTTTGGGCGAAAAACCGCTCGAAGAAGCCCACGATTTGTGCCGTCTGGTAGCGATGGGGGTAGATTTTGTGAGTGGTGGCGCACCCGATATTTTGCGAAAAGTGGTAGAAGCTTGCTAAATTGCCTGTAATTTTTCGGCCTTCGCCCGCGTTATTATAAGTGAAAGACAAATCTTCACCCGACGAAAAGAATTTGAGCGGTGAAGCCGATGGAACAAGACAAGGAGAAATTTATGAGCAGGCGAGTTTTAATTCTTACGATAGCGGGTATTTCGGCGGCAATTGCTTTGGTCGTGCTGGCGACACTTTTTATGGTTCGCAATCCTGAAAAAGCAGTGGTACAGGCTCAGACTGC
>JBBQGP010000346.1:0-3276 GCA_038323095.1 Chloroflexia bacterium
GCAAAAGGCAGGCAGCGTAGTACCGCCGAGAAGCAGGGTGTCTGTGACCGTACTACTGATAGCCCGATGGACGCGGTTAAAGGGGCAGATATTGTTATTGTAGCGACCCCGCCAATGGCAGTGCGCGAGACTTTTGAGGATATTGCCGAGCATTTGCAAAACGGGGCGATTGTCACCGATACTGCCAGCACCAAGCGTCAGGTAATGCGCTGGGCCAAAGAGCTTTTGCCAACTACAGTTAGCTTTATCGGCGGGCATCCAATGGCGGGCAAAACTAATAGCCTGGATGGTGCGAGTGCTGACCTTTTCAAAAATTGTACTTATTGCCTGACCCCGGCCCAAAACGCCCGCCAAGATGCCCTTGAAGCGATTTCCCGTCTGGTGGAATTAGTCGGGGGGCAACCTCATTTCATTGACCCCGAAGAACACGATAGCTATGTGGCGGCTATCAGCCATTTGCCCTTTGTAATGTCGGCGGCTCTTACCAATTTAACTACCCAAAGTGAAGGCTGGCGCGAACTTTCCAAACTAACTGCCGGAGGTTATCAGGATATGACCCGGCTTTCGGGCGGTAGCGTCCAGATGCACCTTGATATTTGCCGCACCAATTCCGACGCTATTATTAGCTGGCTTGACCGTTACCAGCGTGCGCTTTCTCAGGTACGGGCGATGATTGAAAAAGGCGGCTTGCTGGACGAACGGGGACGCTTCCACCCCTCCGAAGAAACCGATGCTGCCGATTTGGAAAGCTTTTTTGAACAGGCCCTGGAAGGCCGGGAACGCTGGGAGCAGGAAAAATCTCGCCCGCAAAATGAGCAGGCCGATTTGGTAAATATGCCTAGCAAAAAGGAACTTCAGGCCGAGTATACTCGTATGTTTACTGGCGGCTTGTTCAGTAAAAAGCGTAACGCCGAAAACGGCAATGGGGAAAATCCCAAGAAGAAATAGCCTAATTAATCTGGCTCTAACCTGAATTTCATCGGCACTTCACCCACCAGGTTATAATATAGTTAGCAAGGCATCGGCAAAGTTTAGGCTATCGGTTTAATGCTATTAGAAATAGCAGGCTTAATTGCCAGAAATTGCTCATCGGATAATCACGGGAAGGTGGTTCGGATAAAGGTATCCAACCCCCGTGAAGTAAAGGAGTAAAAATTGAAAGGTTGGTTTTGGATTATCGGGGCGGTAATGCTAACTGTACCCGGTTTATTTATTCAGCTTGCCGGATTACATCTGGATAAAGAAAATCCACCTGTTGCGGCACTAATATTAGGTTTATCGGTAGTTGGAGCGGCTTTTCTCTTGTCTTGGGCTTGTGAAGTAGCCGAAAAAGATATTCCCCCCGCATTGGCTCTTTCAGTGTTAGCTCTTATCGCGGTACTACCCGAATACGCGGTGGATTTCTCGCTAACCTGGCAAGCCGCTCAAAATCCTGCTTATCAAGAATATGCTGTCGCCAATATGATTGGGGCAAACCGTATGATTGTTGGTTTCGCGTGGCCCTTGATTGTTCTTCTATTTTGGTTACGTTTCCGCAAAACGCAGGTAACATTAAATAAATCGCAAAGAGTGGAAGTCGGCTTCTTGATGGTGGCTGGCCTTTATTCGATAATTATCCCGATAAAAGGTCATATTGATTTTATTGATGTTGTAGTTTTAGTCGGTCTTTTTATTTTGTATACCTGGCGCATTACCAAATCCGAAGTACACGAGCCAGAATTGGTTGGCCCAGCGGAAGTGCTGGGACAATTGCCAACTAATATTCGGCGCGTCACCATTCTCGGCCTCACGATTTTCGCGGCAGGGGTTATTTTTGTGGCGGCCCACCCTTTTGCCGAGTCGCTAATTCTGACCGGCACAAAGCTGGGAATTGATGAAGTATTTATGGTGCAGTGGTTCGCGCCGCTGGCCTCAGAAGCCCCCGAAATCGTGGTATGTGTCCTATTTACCCTTCGAGGGCTGGCAAACGCCGGTATGGGTGCGCTGGTCGCCAGTAAAGTAAACCAGTGGACGCTGTTGGTTGGCACACTGCCGCTAGTTTTCAGCTTTTCGTCCGGGCGCATTCGGGCATTGCCCTTAACCGAAGCTCAGGTCGGAGCAATGTTTGTCACCAGTGGTCAAACTTTGCTGGCGGTAGTTATCCTGATTAATTTACACGCTCATCTGGCCGAAGCCGGATTGCTGTTCTTCCTGCTGATTTCACAATTCTTTGTGCCAGAACATCTCAACCTGAACGGCTACCAATTTGATACTCATTTCCTGTTCGGCACAATTTATATGCTGCTAACCGTTGCGCTGGCGATTAGGCACCGTCACGATTTTATCCCAACTTTCCGGGCAATGTTCAATCTCAAAGACAAAACGCTGGAGGATGGACAGGACGAGGAAGGATTGCACCAGCTTGAGGGGAGCAAGGGAAATATAATCAATCCAGTCGTGGATAAAACCAGCGATACTAAAAACCCGGCGACTTCCCGAAGATAATTTTTACCGTCAAACCATTTTTGAAAATCACACCTCAATTTTCTGGGGTGTGATTTTTTTATTAAGGGACAAGCGTCCAGTCGGCGGGCAACCGGTAAAAATAAAGGCGGTCGGTCGGGTCACCGTTCTCGAAATAGCGTCCCCGGTCACTGCGCTGTAGCACACCCTGGCTGTTTTGCACCTGAATAATACGTCGGGCCGGAAGATTAAAAATTACCAGCCCGATGCGTACCGGTTCAAGGCTTTGTTGGCGGGTCAATTCATCAATTACTCTTAGAACCGGCAAATGGGCCAAATCCTTGCCCACAGAGGCTTGCTGCTCTTGCTTTAAATCCTTCAGCGAAATTTCCCGGCCTGATTCCTCGTTTGAAAGCAAGTTGCGTATTTCGTCTTCCAGACGGGAGCTAAGAGCTACTTTTTCGGTGTGTTCTCCGGCGGCGCGAGCTTCCTCAAAAACCTTTAAGCCTTCCAGCACATAATCTTGCAGGCCGCTATCGTACTTTGAAGCGGCCTCCAGAAGCTCTATAAGGTTCGCAGGGGCGGGTTTGCGACTGCATCCCGCTGCGAGAGCCTTTAGGTCGTTCCAGGGGGCTATAAAGCTTACTGTTCCTTTGTTGTCTACAACGGTATAGCGCATTACCGACATACTTCAATTCCTCTCAACTCTTGCCTTAATTTTAGTTTTATTATAATTCTTTTTTGTATTTTCTGGCTTATTTTTGTATTTTCTGGCTTATTTTATAGCACAAACTTTAACTCTGTCCAATTTTTTTCCAGTCTGCCAGCTTTTTA
>JBBQGP010000347.1:0-3249 GCA_038323095.1 Chloroflexia bacterium
GCGCATCCCTGATTATATTTCCAGCTTCACCGGCATTACCAACGAAATGACCGCTAACGCTCCCGGTTTTGGGCGAGTTGCTACCAAACTACGCGAGTTTATTGGCTCGTCGGTAGTTGTCGGGCATAATATCCCGTTTGACATTCGCTTTCTGGATTATGAGTTCCTCCGTCTGAACCAGCCACCCCTTCTGAATGAAACGGTGGATACAATCACCCTGGCTTTGCGGCTTTATCCCGGCCTGAAACGGCCCAATTTGGACAGATTAGCAGCATTGGTGGGAGTGCCTTCTACCAACCGTCACCGGGCTTATGGCGATGCCCTGATTACCGCTGAAGCGTTTGTGCGTTTGCTCCAGAAAGCCGGGGAGCAAGGCTATAGCACGCTGGCCGATTTGCGGGCGGGCCGACCACAGCTAAAAGCTGAAGAAATTTCCCAAATTATAATCGAAGAAACCATTATCGAGACGCGGCGCGAGGAAATAACTCTTTTTGAAATGCCGCTACCGCCTCAAATTCAAAGTGAAGTCGAAGCCGAAATCGAAATTGAAGAAGATACTACAATAGCCGAAACTCAGGAAAGCAGCCCGGTAGCCGACACTGAAGCAATTCAAACCTTGCAAAATCCTTCTAGTTCTGAGACTGAGGGAGAAGCAACCACCCGTCCGGCTTCTATGCCACGCCGTAGCCGTCCGCGTTCCGTCGCGGCCTCCCTCACCAACCGGGCGACTGCCCGCGCCCGCCACGTTCTTTCAAAAGAATTGATTAAGGATTTACCCGAAAAACCGGGCGTTTATTTGATGAAAGATATTGATGGGAAAGTAATTTATGTGGGTAAGGCCAAAAATTTGCATGACCGGGTTTCCTCCTATTACAGCCAGCCGCTTGGTTACACCCGCAAAATGGACGGCTTGATTGAAAGCATTGACCGCATCGACCATATTGTAGTCGGCAGCGAACTGGAAGCCTTACTTCTTGAGTCAAAGCTGATTAAACGCTATTTGCCGCGTTACAATCGCCAGCAGCGCAATTACGAATCTTATCCGTTTATCAAAATTGATTTGTCACAACGCTTTCCCCGCGTCTATAGCTGCCGGGAAATGCACGATGATGGCGGGCGATATTTTGGCCCGTTCAGAAGTCGTAGCGCGGTAGATACCACTGTCGAAATTATTCACCAGCTTTTCCCGGTACGAACTTGTACCCGCTCTTTTGAGTGGGAAACGCTGGCCCGCAAGCGCAAATCCGAAGCACCTTGCTTGCGTCTAGGTTTGGGGCGGTGTCCCGGCCCTTGCACTGGCAAACATTCCGAAGCTGACCACGCCGATTATATGCAAATCATCGAAGAAGTAATCAATTTCTTGAGCGGCGAAAAGCAGACCATGCTCGATACTCTTTGGGGGCAAATCCAGAAAGCTGCCAGTTGTGAGAATTATGAACGAGCGGCGGCTTTGCGCGATGCTTACCAGCAAGTCGAAAAAATTATCGGTAGTCAAAAATTTCTGGCAGCAGCCGTCGAAGGTAACAATGTGCTGATAGCTTTGCCTTCGGTAGAAATTGGGGCAGCCGAAATCTTGTGTATTTGCCGGGGCAGGTTGGGACGACAAATCCGGCTTAATCTGGCGGAAACTGTTTTGGAAGAAGCGGCTAATTCGCTGGCGAATATCTGGCAAGAGCTAATTATACGTGAAACCGAGTTTGCTACTACCCAGCCAGGCTGGGGCAAGCAAGGTGGACGAGTTATCGGGCAAGAAGCAGTGGACGAAATAAATATTATCGCGCGTTGGCTCTACGCCCATAGCGACGATGCTTGTGCCACTGACCGGGTTATTCTGAACGTGCCAGCCAGCCCGATTACTTCGAGCTTTTGGCAAGAAGCTTTAGCCCAAATTCAGGCTTCTTTAGCAGTAGCAGCCTAGCTATTTTTTGTGTGATATTACTCCACCAATAGATTTTTCTACTTATGAGATTTTAACAACAAAAAAAGGGCTGACCATTATCAACCCTTTAATAAACAATTTCTGTAACTGTTCAGGTGTAGGAGGGATTTCCAATCCCGATTTACCTAAACCCGTTGGGTCAGGATTGGAAATCCCTCCTACATAAAAACTGGCTGAATAGTTACCAATTTTATTAGTTTTTAACGTGGGATAATACGATACATAAACTTGGTTTTGACCGCAATCCAGAGCAAGCCTACCGCCAGCAATTCGGCAAAGCCATAAAGCAGGTAAGGCAATTCGGTAAAGCCCGGCAAATTATAGACCAGTACAATCAAGACCAGATGCATCGAGAAAACGTACAAGCCAGCTTCACCAAGCGGTATCAAGAACCAGCCTACTACCTTTTGAACCGGCTTCCAGAACCAGCTAACCAGCAAATAAAAGGTGTAGAAGTAAAGAAACACTCCGGCCATACGCGGCAAAGGTAGTTTCCCCTTATCGCTCATATCGGCAAAAAGCGGGCGGTAATCCAGGCTATTGATAAAAGAATGTTGCGCCCAGCCGGTGCGGTCAAGGATAAACAAAGCCAGAAAACCTAATGCCATTACACTTACGCTAACATTGAACAAGGTGCGGGCCTTTGGCTGAAAGAACTCGATAATTTGCTTCCGATAATAGCCAATCAAGATACCGCTAACGAACAAAGTTTGCCAGGCCGCGAAAGGGAAGTTTGAGGCAAACGGGATACTGAATTGGTCGGGGTAATACAAGTTGCCCAGCCAAATCAGCCACGAAACCGCCAGCACCATCCAGGCTTTGCCCAGCGTAAGCGCATAGAAAATCAGGGGAGCAAGAGCCATAAACAGCACGTACATTACCATAATCGAGCTGCCATGAAAGGCGAAATGCAAGGTTAGCGAACCAACAATTAATTCAATCGGGTCTTTAATAGTAATCCAGTCACGTTCGGCCCAAAGTTTGAGGGGGGTATAAGCAGCCAATGCGGTAAAGAATAGGGTTAAACCAACCGTCAACCAATAAAGTTTAACGACGCGGTTCAAAATTTTGGAAGTAGCTTTTCCCAGACCTTCTTTAGCAATCAATTTGCAGTAAACCATACCCATTACCAGCCCGGAAATAAATACAAAACCTTCCGCCGCCGATACAAAGAATTCGCCCTTAGCCGTAAAAACATAGAGCCAGCTATCTGGGCCGAATACACCAATATGGTCAATTGCCATTACAAAAAGGCAGAAGCCGCGCAACAAATCAAACCGCGTGTCCCGCCCGCCGCCTTTAGCCTGATT
>JBBQGP010000348.1:0-3133 GCA_038323095.1 Chloroflexia bacterium
GTGCGCGTCGGCGAAAGCTGTAGCAAGATTGATGGCATCAGCCGCAAGGTTTTTGAAGAGGCCGGAATGCTCGAATATTTCTTGCATAGCCTGGGTCATAATTTGGGCCGGGAAGTCCACGAAACGCCTTTCCTGACTCCCACCGATAATTCTCTGCTCGAAGCTGGAATGGTATTAACTGTAGAACCGGGCTTGTACCTGAGTGAATGGGGTGGAGTGCGGATTGAGGATGATTTGCTGGTTACTGCCAACGGTGGGGAAATCTTGAACCGTTCCCCTAAAGAGTTAATTATTCTTTAGTCAAAAACTTAAACCTCTTATAAAAAAAGGAAGCTGGCGGCAAATTGGGGAGACCGCCAGCGACACCTGAAGGGGTAAGGGAAGAGACATTGGTCAAGAAGTTTAGAGGAAGAACTTCTTGACCAGACACCACTATGGTTGTTATAGTCTTTAGTTCCTTTTATTTGACATGCTTATCATAACGGTTACTTATTAACGGGGGTTTAACAGGTCTTTAAATTAAAGTTATTTTGCGGTTAAATCCCTGATTAAAACCATTGAAGTTTCCAATTTGTTGCTCTTGAAAGCCTGTGCTATGATTTAGGCAAGTGAATTTGATTAATTTTAGTAAAGACAGGTGAAAAATGAGCGAAACAACTAAGACGCACGAACTGGTAAAATCTCAATTTGGCCCGGTAGCCGCCGCTTACTCTACCAGTGTCGGTCACGCCAACAGCGAAGCTCTGCAAATGTTGGTAGAACAGGTGCAGCCCCGTCTGACTGACCGCGCCCTCGATATTGCTACCGGGGCGGGCCATACCGCGATTGCTTTTGCCCCCTACGTCACCCAGGTAATAGCTTATGATTTAACCCCGCAAATGCTGGAAGAAACCGCCCGCAACGCTGCCGCCAAAAACATTAGCAATCTCAGCACACAGGAAGGCTTGGCCGAAGCTTTACCTTACGCCGATAATTCTTTTGAGATTGTCACTTGCCGGGTTGCTCCTCACCATTTTGCTGACATAAAAAAAGCCGTTGCGGAAATGGCGCGGGTGGTCAAAGCGGGCGGGCAAGTAGCGGTGGTAGATACTACCGCACCCGAAGACGAGACGCTTGACCGGGAGATAAACTATATCGAAAAGCAGCGCGATTCCTCCCACGTCCGCAATTACCGCCCTTCGGAATGGAAGGCAATGTTTGAAGCCGAGAATTTGCAAGTAATTTTTCTGGAGCAAGATTTTTACACCGAGCAGGGCCGCATGAATTTTGCCACCTGGACGGCCCGGATGCGAACGCCCGAAGAAAAAGTGCGCGAACTGGCCGGATTATTCCGTCAGGCTTCCCCCGCTTTGCAAGCCGCCCTCGAAATTGAAATCAGGGGCGAACTAAACGAAGACATTTTCTTCAATTTGCCCAAAGTAACTATTATCGGGCGCAAAGCAAGTTGACCATGAAGGAAATTTAACATCGAGTCTTCTTACCACTGTAATATCTTTTGTAATGTAGGTAGATTATTATTTGTCTACAACCGCTAATAGATTTTATTTGCATTGCAAAAAGCTTCCTGGCGGTAGCATGGGGCAATTTAAAGATCTACCTATATAAATAAATTGGTTGTTGAAATAAAACTTCACCCAAATATTTTAACAACTAATACTGTGGTAAGGGGATGGGAATTAATGCAACTATACAGTAATGGAGATAAAGCACAGTCACCGCAAAACTCACCCGAAACAAAGCTGGAATATTTGATTGGAATGGGCGAAGAGCAATTACGCAAGGGAGACCGCGAAACTGCCCGGCAGGTTTTCCAACTAGCTCTCAAGCTTGACCCTGGCAACGAACGGGCGACCCTGTCCCTTTTTAGCCTGACCGAAGATACTTACGAAGCCCGTGAATTGCTAAAAACTATGCTCATATTTCACCCCCAAAATTCGATGGGGTTAGTATTGCTTGGTCAAACCGAGGCGAAAATCACCGAGCTGGAGTTTATGGTGACAGGTTCGGCTTATTTGAAGCTCTGGCAAGATAAAGAAAAGCTGCACAATGACCGGGTACGCCTGAACCGGGACAGTCGAGCCGAACCAATTACCAAAATGGGCAAATTGCTTTTGCAGGCGGGATATGTCAACGAAGAGCAGCTGGACTCGGCGGTCAGCCTTCAAAGAATGCTCTCACAGCTAGACAATCACCAGCCACTCGGCCAGGTATTAAAGGACTACGGTTATATTACCCAAGAACAGCTCGAAGAAGTGCTGCATACTCAGGAAGATGAGTTCCGTAGCCAATTGTATTAGAGTTGTTAGTTGTTAGTTGTTAGTTGTTAGAGAGAACAGAGTTGTCGGTTGTCGGTGAAAAAGCTGTTAGGTGTTAGAGGGAACAGAGTTTCTGGTTTCTATAGCTAATCAGGCAATGATTTAGAAAAACGTCCGGCGTACAGTCGCCCTGAAATGAATTTCGGGCTAAGATAATGCAAGTTGGTTGAAACCAACTGAGAATTTGTCTCAATTGAGGTTGGTCAAAATCAACTGGCAGAGCATCCTACAGAGAATAGGGACAGCTTGTAGGATGTGGCTCTGCCCATTGATTTTGACCAAACGTCAACCGGCAGAGCAGCCTCAGACAGGGGAATTGGTATTCCTTGCAGGATATTGCTCCGCCAATAGACCTCCTGAAAGAAATTCTAATTCAAATAGAGACACACTTTGTTACAGTTGGTTTGAACCAACTTCCCATAACTTAGCCCGAAATTCATTTCAGGGCGACTGTACGCCGGACGTTTTTCCAAGTTCTAAGTTCTTCTTTGATACTTGATATTTGTTACTTGTTACTTAGTTTGGCGGCGTTGGCGCAGCACTTCGTAAAGGGCAATCGAACCGGCAACGGCAGCGTTAAGCGAGGGGATTTGGCCGAGCATGGGCAATATTATAAAGTAATCGCAGCGTTCCCGAATTAATCGGCCCAGTCCCGGCCCTTCGCTACCCACTACTAAAGCCAATCGCCCGGTGTAATCCGGCTTATCGTAGGGCAAAGCTTTTGGCTCATCTTCCAATCCGACCACCCAGACCCCCGCCTCTTTTAATTCATCCAAAGCACGTGGCAAATTCACGACCTGAGCTATTTGCAAATGCTC
>JBBQGP010000349.1:0-3123 GCA_038323095.1 Chloroflexia bacterium
AGAGCCACATCCTACAGGAATGCCGCTTTCCCTTGTTGAATGCTGCTCTGCCAGTTGATTTTTGCCCAACTTCGATTAGGGCGTTACCTTGACTACTGCGCCTCGTTTGGCATCTACTATTAGCAAATTGCCGTCGTTGTCGAAGGCCAAACCTACCGGGTTAGTCAGAATTATACCTTTGCTGGCATCGTAGACCCCAGTTTGATTGCCGTTCTGGTCAAACTTTAGAACTCGCCCTGTCGAGAAATCACTAACATACAAGTTCCCGCTTTTGTCGGTTTTGAGATACGGTTCGGCCAAAGGCTGCTGGTCGTTCCAGCTCATTTTTATTTCGGATAAATATTGCCCATTCGAGTCCAGAACTTGAACCCGCTTGTTCCGCAAATCCGAAACATAAACTTTTGAACCGTCGGGGCTGATTGCCACACCTACCGGCTCATCAAACTGGCCCGGCCCATTGCCCTTTGTCCCGAACTGGCGTTTGAATTGGCCCTGCTTATCAAAAACCAGAATACGTTTATTACCCGTATCAGCCACATAAAGTTCTTTACGGGTCGGCTCAAAAGCAATCTGGCGCGGGCCGTAGAAGAAGTTGGGGAATTGCTGATTTACTTCGGCTACCCCGCCCGTATCCTTGCCATCGCCCCACTTGAGCAGGAATTTGCCGTCTTTATCGAATTTCTCAATGCGGAAATTCCAGCTATCGGTAACGTAAATATTGCCTTCGTCATCTACGGTCAGACCGCTTGGCCCGCTAAAATATTGAGCCAGCGCAAATTTACCGTCATCACGACCTGGCCCGCCAAACTTGCTGATAAACTTGCCGTCCTTGTCAAAGCGTTGGACGCGGGCGTTTTCACTGTCCAGCACCAAAACATCCCCGTTAGCCGTAACATTAATATCGCGGGGAGTGCGGAATTGCCCGTCGCGGCTACCCGGTTGGGCGGCATCGAACAAGCCAAAAGCCTGAGATTGAGGATTGCCTGTCGCGGGATTAGTGCCGCCTTCATAAAGACCCCAGTTAGGGTCAATATCGTTGCGGACATAAACCACCATATCCACCGCTTGCAAGGGATTCCACAACTCGCGGTACATCAGATACCGCCACAACCGCCCGGCAAAAGGCTGCTCGGTAAAGCTACGGAAAATCATACTCCAATCGGTATGGGTCACGTCCTTGCCCAATCCGCCATAGCCGCTATCATCTTCGGGAAACCACCAGCGGAATTTGTAGGTATGGGGAGTGTACTCGCCCTGCAATTGTTGCTGGATTTTTGTACTATTTTCTGAAGCTTGCATCCCGATTACCACATACTTGTTACCGCGTCCATCGGCAGTAGCGGGAACACCCGGCTTGTTCGGGTCGGTATTTTCGGGCGTAAAGTAATTTTTGTCGGTGTAATCGCGCAAATACCATTCGAGCGGCCAAGCTACTTCGTTACTGAACAAGACCGGCAAACCCCGACTATTGGCCGGGTCAGTTTGCGTTTGACCAGCAGGGGCAGGGACAGTTTTGTAATTATCGCGCAAATCCCGGCTCAAGCGGTCAAGTCGCTGGATAAACAGGGGCAGTTCGGGAGCGGTTTGCACATAAATTAGTGGCTCGACGGCAGTATCGGGGTGCTGGTAATTCAGGGCGACGGTAGATTTTACAGTATATCCGAACAGCACTAACCCAACTACAAGGGCAATCGCGGTGCGGGCCACCCTTCCCGAAACTTGTTTACTCCACCATAACCAGACGCTAAACCCGAATAAACCTAGCCCAATCAGGATAACAATCAATGCCTCGATAAGCTGTTGGGTTCGCAAAGTATCGCTACCCGGCAAGTTGATGAACAGGCCCAAAGTTACACAAATAGTGGCGAAAGTTAAGACAAAAAGCAGGGCGAAAAGCGGCCCTTTGTTCCATTGCCAGAACTCGCGCCAGGGCAATTTTCGCAAGAAATAATCCAGAAAAGCCGCCGCCGCCAGCGATACCGGCAAAGTAATTTGCATATTCAGCCAGGGAGCTTTCTCGCCCGCGATAGAATACACAATCGTCGAAAGAAAAGACGACCACAGGGTATAGCCGATAAATAGGCCGCGCACAGTGAAGCGGAAATAGCCGCGCTTCACGGCCCGTCGGACGAATAAAACCGGGAAGGTGAACAAGGCCGCAAAGCCAAAGACTAGCGGCAAAATCTCGTAAAGAATGGTCAAAAACGGATAATAGAACCAGGGTTGGTCAAGGCGACGTTTGCCGTGTTGCTCCGACCAATATTCAATCCCCCGGTAAAACCCATCGGCCAGACCGGGCAAATTAAAGAAGAAATTGCTGAAAATCAAAATATACAAAATCCCAAAAACCAGCACAAAACCGCCTACCGCCATTGGTTGCCGGGCTACCCGTAGTACCCCCCGCAAAATGGTCGAGCCTGCTAATCGCTCATCCTCAATTACCTCGGCCAGTGATACCAGCCATCCCGCCAGTGCGCCGACGATTAAGGCCAGTACAAAGCCGTTAAAGACATAGGCCATCCATTTATCTACTTCCGGCCCGGCCAGCAGCAATCCGCCCTTGAGCGTCCCCTGCGATTTGTCCAGCGCAAAGCGCAAACTGACCAGTGAACTGACCAGCATTACTACAAAGAAGCAAATTGTGGCGGCAAAGCGGCCTTTGGCGGTGTAAACCAGAAAGCGACGTTGCCAGAGCCAGCCGACTATCAAGCCCAAAAATAGCGCAGCGATAACCACCAGCACCAGATTAAACAGCAAGCGCGGTACGGCGTACATTGCCAGCACATAGGTATCCGTTGTTTTTAGCGGTGTGCCGTTCACCAGGGGGATTTCAGCCGCATTTGCCGGAGCTTTAGCCCGCAAGCCAGACAATAAGCCAAGCGTTCCCAGCAGAACCAGACTACCAAGTGCTACCAATCGTCCGACCATAATGCTACGTCCTTCTAACCGGGCGTAGCCGTATGACAAAAAGCTACCCAAACCATAAGCTGTCAGTAAAGCCAGCAGTAGCCCGGTAGGAATGGTCAACAGCCATTGGGTTACGCCAAAAGCTGAGGGTAGTTCGGTTTGCCCGGAGGCCGGTGTGAACAAATACAGCGAGCCGATTATTACCGTTACGGCAAT
>JBBQGP010000350.1:0-3102 GCA_038323095.1 Chloroflexia bacterium
CACGGGCGGAATGGGAGCTTATTCTCCGCCCGCCTTAATGGATGCGGCGATGCGGGAACGGGTACAAAAAGAGATTTTAGAGCCAACCCTCCAAGGCTTGATAAGCGAGGGGATTGATTACCGGGGAATAATCTATCCGGGCTTGATGCTAACTAAAGCTGGGCCAAAAGTGCTGGAATACAATTGTCGTTTTGGCGACCCGGAAACCCAATCCTTAATGCCGCGTTTCCAAAGCGATATACTGGAATGGCTGGAAGCCGTCGCGCAAGGTCGCTTGAAAGCAGTCGGGCAGCCACTTTGGGATAAACGGGTCAGCGTTGGGGTGGTGCTGGCTTCGGACGGTTATCCCGGTGCTTACCAGCGCGGCCAAATCGTTAGCGGGCTGGAAAGTTTTGATTTGGGGGCGAATTTAGAACCTAAATCGGAAGATTCGGGGATATTTTTGTTTCACGCGGGAACAACTTTGGATGAAAAACGTAGAGTAATTACCAATGGTGGTCGCGTTTTTAATGTTATCGCAATAGATGAATCAATAGCCGCCGCCCGCGAACGAGTGTATAATAAGCTAAGTCAGAATAGCTTGAGCTTTGAAGGAATGTTTTACCGCCGGGACATAGCGGGGCGAGAAGTTCTTTAGAGCTTTGGGGGCAGGGATTTGTAGCGAGGACGGTGTTGGGCCGTTCAAAATGCTTTAGGGGGAATATTTTGAGAAGTTTGCAGTTGCTTGAACAAGACGATAAGCCGCGTGACGAGTGCGGGGTTTTTGGGATTATCGCGCCTAACCGGGCGGTTTCACGCTATATTCACTTCGGTTTATACGCTTTGCAGCACCGGGGACAGGAAAGCGCAGGAATTGCCGCCTGGGATGGTCTCGATTTGAACATCCGCAAAGGTATGGGGCTGGTGTCCGACGTTTTCGACGATTTGAACCTGGAAAGCTTGAAGGGCGACAGAGGAGTCGGGCACGTGCGTTACAGCACGACGGGCAGCAGTTCCCGCAACAATGCCGGGCCATTCGAGGCCGAAAACGAATTGGGCTTTCTGGTCGTGGCCCATAACGGCAATGTGGTAAACGCTCCCGCTTTGCGAACTGAATTAACCGAGCGCGGCGTAAAACTGGGCGGAACTACCGATAGCGAAGTAATCGCGCACGTACTGGCCGGTGCGCCCGGTTCTAGCTGGCCGGAAAAGCTCAAAAACGGGGCAAGCCGCTTGCGTGGGGCGTTCAGTCTGGCAATTTTGACCGCCGACAAAGTTTATGCCATCCGTGACCCCTTTGGCGTGCGCCCTTTGTCAGTTGGGCAATTAAACGATGGCGGCGGCTGGGCGGTTGCCAGCGAAACCTGTGCGCTAGACACAGTTGGGGCAGCCTATGAGCGCGAAGTTGCACCGGGCGAAATCGTCGAACTGGACGAAACCGGGCCACGCACCGTCGCGCAGCTTGCCCCCTGGCCCGCCCCTGAACATCAGGCCGCGCTTTGTTCCGCCGAGCTTTTTTACATCGCCCGCCCGGATAGTTTAATCAACAATCAATCGGTTTATCTCATTCGCGAAGAGATGGGCAAATGGCTGGCAAAGGAACACCCTGTCGACGCTGATTTGGTGATTGGCGTGCCGGATAGCGGTATTCCGGCGGCGACAGGCTTTGCTCAGGCCAGTGGTATCCCCTACCGGGAAGGCATTATCAAAAATCGCTATATTGGCCGCACTTTTATTCAGCCCGACCAGAAAATGCGCCGCCGTAGCGTCCAGCTAAAGCTAAACCCCTTGCGCCCGATTTTGGAAGGCAAGCGGGTAATCGTAGTAGATGATTCGATTGTGCGCGGGAATACTACCAAAGGAATTGTCCATATGTTGCGGACAATCGGCGGGGCGCGAGAAGTGCATTTGCGGATTAGTGCGCCGCCCATCTTACACCCCTGCGTTTTGGGCATTGACACTGGCACATACGAAGAATTGATTGGCAACCAGCTTTCGGTGGAGCAAATCCGCCAGCACGTTGATGCCGATTCGCTGGGCTATCTTTCGGTAGACAATTTCGTACAGGCCACCGGGCAACCCAAAAATAAACTTTGTCTGGCCTGTTTCAACGGACGCTACCCGGTAGATTTTGAATACGTACCGGGCGGGGCAAAATTGGCTTTGGAAAGATAATTTTTCCCCTTATCTATAGCTATAGAGGTGCAGGATGACTACGGCGCAAATTTTGGCAAATGAAGGCGAAGAGCTGGAAGAGGCAAGCGGATTGCATGGGGTTATTGCCAGCCGGGTAAACGGCTTTATTTTTATATATTTGCAGCAAAATCCGATTGGAAACGTACTCGAATCTTCGACCACTTATAATTTTAATGATAATTTGCCCAAACGTGCGCCAGATGTCTCTTTTGTAACCCTTGAAAAAATGCCTGTGCCGCTTGACGAAGAATTGAACTTTGCGCCCGATTTGACGGTAGAAGTTGTTTCTAAAAATGATAAGACTTATGAAATCGAAGCTAAAATCCAGCATTACCAGCAAGCCGGAGTACGCCTCATCTGGATTATTTATCCGGTCAGCCGCAAAGTTGAGGTTTACCACCGCGAAAGCGGCTTAATCGAACAGGTTTTTAGTGTAGCGCAAGAATTGGACGGCGAAGATTTGTTACCCGGCTTCAAGCTGGCTGTGAGTAAAATATTCAAGTAATAATCCAGAGAAAGAATTGGTAAAAGGTGAGTTTTTCTTACAAGGATGCCGGGGTAGATGTGGAAGTTGGGGACGAGGCCAGCCGGAGAGCGGCAGCTTTGGCCCGCAGCACTTACCGCCCAGAAGTAATCGAAAAAGCCGGAGTAGCTTTGTTTGATGCCCGCTTTGACCGCTACCAAGAACCGCTTTTGATTGGCGGCAGCGATGGGGTTGGTACAAAGCTAAAGATTGCCTTTGCCACCGGGCGACATAATACTGTCGGAATTGATTTGGTGGCGATGAGCGTGAATGATTTAATCCGGCGGGGTGGCGAACCTCTGGTATTTTTGCCTTATTTTGCTACTTCAAAATTGGATGCGGGCATAGCCGAACAGGTGGCCGGAGGTATTGCCGAAGGTTGCCGCCGAGCTAATTGCTCGATT
>JBBQGP010000351.1:0-3094 GCA_038323095.1 Chloroflexia bacterium
CGCCAGCCAGCCGCCCTGACAATCGCCGACCAGATTGGCCTTGCCACCGATTTGAGCGATGCAATAATAAACCGCCGCGATATAATCTTCGATACTGGTATGGCTGGTCGCCGGGGTTGCCCCCACCCACTCGATACAATAAACCATATCCAGCCCGTTTTGGCGCAAGGTTTGGTTTTGGCTTTGTTCGGGGCTATAATCCGCAATATAGGAATGGTGTCCGGCCTGGGGCGGCAATACCAGCGTGGGTATAATATCAGGGTTAGCAGTTTGGGAAAAATCCAGAAGCCGGATAATTTTGGCGAATTGGGCAGGCAAAGCAATTTCCCGGTGTGGAGTCTGCCATTTTGGTTCAGGTGGCGACGTTACCTCCTGCATATAGCTTAAATTGCGCTTTATTAAAGTTTGCGGCGAAGTGTAAAATTCGTTGACCGCGTCCAAATAAATTTGGGTGGCCTTAAAACCAACCTGAATTGAACCATCCAGCATACTAAAATACTGGTCATTCAGGTATTGCATTCCACTCCACATTGGGAAAAAGTTGTTCATAAGAAATCGAACCTCGCTGTTCACTATTTTTATTTGGCATTAGACCTTGTATTATGAGCTATTGAATGGCACATTGTGGGCCAAATAGAGTAAAGCTTTGTTATCATTTTGATGACAACCCGGTTAGTAAAGCTTTCCCTAAAAACCTGTCTTTGTAGATATTGCTCCGCCAATAGATTTTAGCCGAATATCCAGTGACAAAGCAGTGTTAAAGCTTATTAATACTAAAACTTGCGTGCCTAAGTTAGCAGTAGTGTATACTACTGGATAAAAATAGCAGGTTTGATAATGATTGTGAGAAACTTTACAAATTTTTCTTCGTCATGCTTTACAAAGCTAAAAAGCTATGGTAGAATAAGTTAAACGTTTAGAAAATTCTAAACGTTAGCAACGGAACAAATAGCAGAGATAGTTAGAGGCCGCGTAACGACCTTAAGAAAGACGTGGTTTTATGAACGGTAAAGGCTATTATCCCCAAAATTCTACCCGACAAAATGAAGCATACAAACGGGCGGTACGTCGGGTACAGGCCAGAATGGGTTTTCAGCAACACATTATCGCTTACCTGCTGGGAAATACGCTGTTGGTACTCATCTATCTGCTTACTCAGGTTATGCCCGGTTTTCCGGCTTATCCCTGGTTTATCTGGCCGATACTTGGCTGGAGTTTGGCTCTGATATTTCATTTTATGGAAGTGTTCGTGTTTAGCGAAAGCCGCACTCGGCAGACTCGCCAGAGGCTAATCGAACGAGAATTACAGCACGAAGTCGAAGCCGAAAAAGCGCGAATTTAACGAATACTTATGCTCACGGCTACAAACTAATCCAGATTGGGACAAAGTAGCCGCCCGGAGGGGTGCGCCACAAGGCGCGGAAATTTTGAAAAGGTGGTGTTTATTACATGGCTGGAATGCTCCAAAAATTAAATGACCCGGCTGAACTGAAAAGCCTGAATTCAGATGAACTAAAGGACTTGGCGACGGAAATGCGCCAGTTCTTGCTGGATACGGTTTTTCAGACTGGCGGGCATCTTGCCAGCAATCTTGGAACGGTAGAACTGGCAATCGCCTTGCACTATGTCTTTAATAGCCCGAAAGATAAATTAGTCTGGGACGTAGGCCACCAAGCCTACCCTCACAAGCTTTTAACCGGGCGGGCCAAAGACTTTAATACTATCCGGCAGTATGAAGGCTTGAGCGGCTTTTTGAGCCGGGACGAAAGCGTTCATGATGCGTTTGGAGCAGGCCACGCCAGCACTTCGATTTCGGCGGCTTTGGGTATGGCGGCAGCCCGCGATTTGAAAGGCGACGATTTTGATGTAATCGCCATTATCGGGGATGGAGCCATGACTGGCGGGATGGCTTTTGAAGCCCTGAACAATGCCGGAAATATGAAATCACCTTTTATCGTGGTGCTGAACGATAACGAAATGAGTATTTCCAAAAACGTTGGTGCGCTTTCCAAATACCTTGACCATATCCGGGCCGACAAACTTTATTTGCGGGCTAAAGATGAATTTGAACACGCAATGGAAAAATTGCCGCTGGGTGGCGAAATGCTTTCGGTAGCCAAACGCTTCAAGAAAAGCGTCAAGGAAATGGTTTTGCCCAGCACTATCTGGGAAGAATTGGGATTTTTGGGGCTTGGGCCGGTGGACGGTCACGATTTGGATGCGCTAATCGAAACTTTCCAGTTGGCTCGAAAAGCCAAAGTCCCGGTCTTTATTCATGCTGTAACTACCAAAGGCAAAGGCTATGGCCCAGCCGAAGAAAAGCCGATTGATTTGCACGCCCGCCCAAACAAGCTTGTGCCGGAAGCCAGCACCGCCCCTAAATATCAGGATGTTTTCGCCAATACTTTAAGCAAATTGGCCGAGAAAGACAAAAAGATTGTGGCGATTACGGCAGCTATGCGCGAAGGAACGGGTCTGGTGAAGTTTGCCCAGCAATTCCCTGACCGCTTCTTTGATGTCGGGATTGCTGAACAACACGCCGTAACTTTCGCGGCAGGTATGGCAACCGAGGGCTACAAGCCAGTAGCCGCAATTTATAGCACTTTCCTCCAACGCGCCTACGACCAGGTAGCCCACGATGTTTGTATCCAGAATTTGCCGGTAATTTTCGCAATGGATAGAGCCGGAATCGTCGGCGACGACGGCAAAACCCATCAGGGGATGTTTGACATCAGCTATTTGCGCTGCTTGCCCAATCTGGTGCTGATGGCTCCCAAAGACGAAAACGAATTGCAGCACATGGTCTACACCGCCTGTAATTACAATCTCGGCCCGATTGCCTTCCGCTACCCGCGTGGGTCGGGCTATGGTGTAACGATGGACAGCGAACTTAAGGCGTTACCGATTGGCAAGGGCGAAATTGTGCGCGAAGGCAAGGATTTGGCTTTTGTAGCAATTGGTTCGGAAGTTTACCCGGCTCTGGAAGCGGCCAAACTGTTAGCCCTGAAAGGCATCGAAGCGGCGGTAATTAACGCCCGCTTTGTAAAACCGCTCGACGAAGAACTTTTGCTGGAAGCGGCTCGCCGTTACAAGA
>JBBQGP010000352.1:0-3070 GCA_038323095.1 Chloroflexia bacterium
TTGATGCTTCGGAGTGGGTTAGCCCGCGTCAGGTGATTATTGTAAATGGGCTTTTTACTTTGTTCAATCCGCAACTAGCCAACCTTTTTGATTTTAGCATCTACCTTAACCCGGAAACCGAGCTAAGACTTTGCTGGAAAATCTGGCGCGATACTGGCAAGCGCGGCTACTCATTGGCACAAGTTTTGCAACAAATCGAAGAGCGTCGAGCGGACGCAACAGCTTATGTTGAGCCACAAAAAGCAAAGGCAGATTTGGTTGTAAGCTTTAACCGCCCTTTTGCTCAGGCAAACGAAGGCAGTCTGGACGCGCACCTTTACAATCGCCGCCGCAATTTGCGGTTTATAATTCCGGCCCGGCCTGCTTATCCGTCGCAGGTAGTGCCGTCCTTGCGCTTTCCTAATTTGCCTTTATCCCAGCCTGCCTCCTTTGACACTCTGGGGCTTTATCAGGCAGTTAGCGGGCAATGGCAACAAAGTTACTCGCTGGCTCTAACCCAGCAATATATTGTCGGAGAATTGCTGCGGGAGCAACCAGAAAACAGGCTAAAAGCAGCCTAGCCCACTGCTTACAAAACAATAAAAAAACCGGGCGGGGGAACCCGCCTTTTTGTATGAACTGGACGAAAGCGAAAGGAACGTTGGGGAGCAATGTCACAGGTAGATTCAATTCAGGAGTTGGGGCAAGTTTTTTTGCCTTTGTGTATTAACGGCCGCCCTGAGCCGTATTATTTTATTCTGGATACCGGGGCGGGTATGAGCGGTTTTGATGCAGCGATGGCTACTGCCTTGAATTTGCCGACGCTGGCTCATACTGAGTTGGCCGGGACTGCCGGGACGCTGACCGTACCAATGAAGCAGTTCAATTCGATTAGCCCAATGCGGCGGGTAAAGCCCATTCCTGAATTGACCCAATACGGGGTGGTGTCGACTACTCAGGATTTGAGCCAATTCAAAGTACCTTTGCCCAATACCGCCGAGGCCGGGTTACTCGGTAATGATTATTTACGACATTTTACGGTAGAAATTGAATTTATGCCGCCAGCGTTACATATTTCCCGACCAAACGGTTACATCCCCGCCGGAGCAAACCCTGATACTTATTTACCCATGTGGCTGGATGAGTATAATATTATGCGGGTTTGCGGTAAGCTGGACGATTGGCTGGAAGTAGAACTAAGGCTGGATAGTGGCGCGGCTACCTTGAGTCTGGGTGGGCCATACTTGAATGTTACCACTAAAGATTGGAAGAAGCTGTGTGAAAAGCGGCCCGATTACAACTTTTATACCAGCTTAACGGCAGGTGGTATGGGCGGAACGGTAGAACTAAAAGTAGGGCGAATTAGTTCGCTGGAAATTGGGCCGCTTCGCTTTGAAAATCCCAGT
Organism: Chloroflexia bacterium; assembly: GCA_038323095.1. Taxonomy (GTDB): domain Bacteria; phylum Chloroflexota; class Chloroflexia; order Chloroheliales; family Chloroheliaceae; genus L227-5C. Next base: position 1,386 of record JBBQGP010000352.1, read on the forward strand.
GTAGTGGTTCAGCCCGAAACGGGTATTTTTGCCAGCCCGGACGCGGTTGGTTTTATCTCGCTCCATCTTTTCGAGCCGGGACAATGGCTAACGCTGGATTATCAGGCCGGACGAATATATTTACCTTGATTATTTGGCAGATATTTCAAAAACATCGCTCAACTTTAAGGCGTTAAAGAGTAGTTCGGGAAGCTGCAAGCGGTCAAGATTGCGGACTAATATTCCATATAAACGGTAGGCCGTTGAGCCGCCCAACTCCTCCGGCGTTTTGCCAAACCGAAAAAGCAGGCTATCCAGCCAAACCGCCGTCCGCCAGGTGTAGCTCTCCCGAACTATCTCAAATCCAGCTTTTGCCAGCATTGCCCGCAAACTTTGTTTATCAAAATGGTACAAATGGCGCGGGATTTCCAGAGCCATCCAATACGAGCCAAACAAACGCCGACCCAAACTATCCCAATTGGGCAAGGCAATTATTAGCTGACCACCCGGCTTTAGAATACGCCGCATTTCTTCTAATTCGCCAAGCGGGTCGTGAAAATGCTCTAAAACATGGCTACAGGTAATCGCCTCAAAATAATTGTCGGGAAACTTCGCCTCGTGCAAAGTACCGTTATATACTTCCAGGCCGCGCTGCTCACGGGCAAAACGGGCCGCCCCTTCGTTTACTTCTACCCCGCTTACTTGCCAGCCCAGTTCGCGCATATCCTGCAATAAACGACCATTGCTACAACCTACATCCAGCAAGCGTCCGCCACCTGCCCAATCCAGCTTGAGCGGGTCGGTGCGGCGGGGTTGTGCCAAAAGCCATTCGACCAGACGCGGCAGCTTTTCCCCTGCCCCACTTTCAGCCAAATTATAGCCCCGATACAATTTTAGATAGGCCCGCCGCGAGGCTTGGGCAAACCAATGCCGGGCTTTTCCCCCCAACTTGTAGGGTTGTGGTGTAGTGCTACTGTACTGGTCGTAGTTTGGGGGGTAATGCTGCTGCATCTGGTCGAGCGGCGGGCGCGGATTCAGGTATTTCAGACCACAATGACGACATTCTACCAGTTTGAAAATTCCCGGAGTATGCAAGGCCCGGTCTGGGCTGCTAAACAAAACTTTGCTATCCTCGCCACCGCAGAGGTTGCATTTTGTGTATTCAAGGTTATTGCTAATCTTATCCATCATAAGTCCCTATTTTAGCATATTTTTAGGACAAATGGCCCATATGAATTCCCTATCTGAATCTACTATAATCGCTACGGGGTAGAGTGTACTTAACTCGTTTATATTTGGAAAAAAAAGCCAAGCGGCCTGAAAATTTATTCATCTATTTATTTTAATTGTTATTTATGGATTGATGTAGCAAGTGTGTGCTAAGGAGGAAAGAATGGGCATAGGCAGTCGGCAGACGACCAAAGCCGGACGCGCTGGACAAGCGTCGGAAATAGCGCAAATCTCGGCTCAGGTTGAGGAAATGCGGCGCGAATTTACCACTCAGAAACAGGAACTTGAACAAAAAATTAATCGGTTGGAAAATGAACTAAACCAAACCCGACAAACCGTTTCGATTGCTCCCGGTGCGGCGGCAATACCAACCAGCCGCCGGCGTATGCTGAAAAAGCTTGGTGTAGCGGCGGCGGGGTTGGCTGCTGTTAGTGTTGCCAGCGTCGCCAGCCAGGAACAAACCGCTTTTGCTTCTA
>JBBQGP010000353.1:0-3069 GCA_038323095.1 Chloroflexia bacterium
TCCTCGCTGGAATAGCCACTAATCGGGTAGCCGAGCAAAGCCAGCCCGTTATTTTTGTCCCAATAAGTTTTGAACAGCCCGCTAATAGTTTGATTGGTCTGGCTGAAAAAGCTTTGGTTGGCGACGGGGGTAGCGGGAGCCTGAGCCGGAACAAATTTTAACCCGTTTTGCTCGGCCAGCAGCCGCCCCAAAAGGCCAAGCTGCACCTGATTAGTCGGCCCGTTTTCGGGGTAATATTCAAACAAGGCTTTCTCAAAAAGCTGAACAGTCCGCCCGTTTTGTTGAAATTCCTCACTAAGTGGATTGCCAAAAGTTCCGGCACCGCCACGCCCACGCCAGAAAGTCAGGAAAGCATTTGAAATGTAATGCCCGGTTTCGCCCACATATAATTGGTTATCGCCAGTAGCGGCTTGTGGAGCGGGTAAACTAGCGGTAGATGGCGTTTCGGCGGCCTCCCGTTTCAGGTAGCGGGCAGCACTATAATTCAAGTTTGCTGGCGTGCTGGTCTGAATTTGCTGCCAATCATAATAAGCTCCCTGCGCCGATTGGTAAAAGCACGCGCCAACCAATACCGGTACAACTATCGCCACCAGCATAATTACTGCTATAACCGTACTGGCATTGCGGGCGCGATTTTGTGATTCGCTACGACGGCTACCCAAATTTTCGGGCTGGTAGCCGATTGGCGGCCCACCCCCCAACGGCCCTGGCTTGCGTTTCTTGCGAGTATTATTATTCTTACGGTTCTGGTTTTGCGGCATTGTACTATTCTTTTCTTTCAAAATTGGCTAGGACTGCATTGATTTTCCAAAAGTTCAATTACTTTTTGTACTCTATTATAATAATCTCTTATAGTAGTATAAGTAATACCACCACTGCCACCGTGTGCAACACTGTGCCTTATGTTTACAATGCCGTCAACAGCAGCTTCCTATTCCCCTTCGGTTAATATCTCTATTTCTTCGGCCCACTCCCGACTAAAAGAACCGACCAATTGGATAATTTTTTCCATTTTGGGGTTTTGAAATCCCTTCAACTCATGCTCAACAAATTTGACTATATTTGGAGCTGCTTTCTTTCGAGCATAATCAGCATAACTTGATTTTTAATCATACTTCCGCGAAAGCTTTAGTAGCTAATACAATTCTACGTGCAACAAGTTCTTCATTGGCAGTGCCTTGAGTAATTGCTTTAGGATAATCTACATTATTTAACAAGGAATCATACGCCTTACGCAAGAGCGCACAATCTACGTTCTTGCCGTTTTCCAACCGCTTTGCCAAGCCCACCATAACCGAATCGAAAACTGCGGCATTTAAGGCCCGACTTGGCTTAAAAGCTTTTTCTCCAATACATTCGTAAACAGTAGTTATAACACTGGTAAAAGTTTGAATTAACTGTACTTCGGACTGTGAACTAAAGCTTCGGTTTTTACTCATGTAATTATTAAGAAACTGCTTCATCGGTCGGTGATACTTATCGCCATCAAAGTATAGGGCGAAAAAGCGCAAAATTAACTCCTGGTCTTTAGCCCGAGGGCTGATTGCTCCATATATCTTACGCCACTGTTTGTTTTGATTTAACTCTTTTAAAAATTGATTGAGCTTGCTGTGATACACCGCAGCTCGTATTTCTTGGGGTTGTAATTGAGTTCCACCGGTGTTTAATCTTTCAAAAATGAAAAAAATACCTTCGCTATCATTAATACCTTCGCTATTTTCTTGCTTTATAACAGTAGCATGAATAATCGTATTATCTAATCCTAGTTGCTGATTGGCTGAAAGAGCTTGATAAGTTTTCCCCTCTAGTTCAGGGTCTACACCACGCAGAACAAATACTTTGCCATCTTTAAATTTTCCATCATAGAAATATTGAAGAGTTTTAAGCCGTTGCTGACCATCTATTACCAATTGCTTTTGACGACCCGGTTCGGTGGCTAAAAATATACCGGGAACGGGCAAACCCAGCAAAAGAGATTCTATAAACCGTGAGGCTTTCCTTAAATCCCACACATAACTTCTTTGAAAAGTGGGTATATAAATGTCGCCCTTGCTAATTCGTCTTACCAAACCGTGAACATCATAATCTGCGCCGTAGCTGGTTAATGAATATCTAAAAGGTGCTTCTTCCGATTCGTCGCCTGAATTATCTTCAATTTCAATCTCAGGGGTTAGATTGCTCGTTGTGTACTCATCAAGAATCATTTAGCCACCTCTTAGCTTGTGGAAAATCTTCATAGGGTATTATTTTAGAATATCTAAACTTCAATGTCAAAAATCCTGCGTCCCGGTTTATTTTACCGCCTGAAAGATTTGTAAAATGGCGGTGGCGACGGCTTCTTCGGCCTCGTCGTCTTTGGCCTGTGAAACTAATATTGCTGCGATTACCGGCTCACCCTGTTGCAAGTTGAACGAGCCAACCTCGTTACGGATACCCGTACCTGTGCCGCTTATGTGCAGGTAAATTGTGCTGCCGGGTAGTTTGCGGGAGAAAAAGTTGTAGGGCCTGTCGTAAGCATCGTTTTCACGCCGGAGCAAAATCGAGCGAATTTGGTTAGAAATAGTGGCATCAATTATTTGGTCTTTGAGCAATCTTTGAAAATAAAGGGCGCAATCTTGAGCCGAAGTGAAGTTATTATTCGGGTTGCTCACGTCGCCCAAAAAGCGTTGGATTTTGGTTTGCCTGTAGCCGTTGCGCTCAATATAATTATTAACTTTATCAAAGCCACTGATGCGATTTAGAATAATATTCGCCCCGCTATTGTCGCTGTAAACCAGAGTAGTTTCCATTATTTCGTTATAGCTAAAACTTTTGCCAACGCTATTCCGCAAAATCCCCGTACCCGAAGCTATATCACTACCTTTTATAGTATAGCTATCGTTCGGGTTGATTCGTCCGGCTTTGGTTTCCTCATAATAAGTCGCCGCAATCCAGAGCTTGATAACGCTGGCCGAAGGTACTTGCAAATCAGCCTTATTGCCAATTGCCCGATTATCCGGCAAAATTACCTGACCCGAAACCGTTCCCGGCAGATTTTGCAAAGCTTGCTGGATTGCGGCGGTATCAGCC
>JBBQGP010000354.1:0-2996 GCA_038323095.1 Chloroflexia bacterium
CTGGAAGTAGCCGGAGCAAGGCAACGCGCCGTCAAGCAAGGCAAGTTTAGCCGGGCCGCCCAAATGTTTTTCACTAAAAGCGGGCTGGAACAAAGTTCAGGCGAACGAATTGCCAATTACCGGGCGGCACGAATGGCCCGAAGTTTGCCACCGGGAGCAAAAGTGGCCGATTTGGGTTGCGGGATTGGCGGCGACAGTCTGGCGATGGCTCAATATTTTAGGGTTAGCGGGGTAGATTTGGATGCCGCCCGCCTGGTTTTTGCCCGCGCCAACGCCGCAGTTTACAACCTGACCGCGAATTTTGAGGGAGTTGAAGTCGATTTAACCCAACTGGATTTAAAGGGCTACGATGCAATTTTCTTTGACCCGGCCCGCCGCTCTGCCGAGGGCAAACGCTATTTCTCGGTAGAAGCTTATCAGCCGCCGCTTTCGATTATCCAAAAATGGTTGCCGCTCGTTCCCGAAATTGCCGTCAAAATTTCGCCGGGCGTAGATTATTCAGAACTGGCTAAATATGATTGCGAAGTCGAAATAATTTCGGACGAGGGCGAGGTAAAAGAAGCAATTTTATGGTTCGGGCGATTTCGTTCCGATGCAGCGATTTCGCGGCGGGCTACCTTGTTACCCGGTTTGCATACCCTAACCAATTTACCTGCGCTTGAAAAGGAAAAAAAAGCTGTCCCGATTGGCCCGCCTTTGGCTTATCTTTATGAGCCGGACGGGGCGGTAATTCGGGCCGGATTGGTCGAAGAATTGGCCTTGCACTTGGGCGATTTGCAAAAACTTGACCCGGATATTGCCTATCTTACCGGGAATACCTTGTTTGAAACGCCTTTTGCTCACGCTTACCGGGTGCGCGAGTATATGCCGTTTAATCTCAAAAAGCTAATTCGCCGTTTGCAAGAATTAAAGGTTGGCCGAGTAATTATCAAAAAACGCGGTTCACCCCTCGACCCGCAACAACTCGAACGCGCTCTCAAGCTCAAAGGCGACCAAACCCTAACCCTTTTCCTGACTCACCTCGACGGCAAGCCTTTTGTAGTTTTGAGTTTTGAGTTTTGAGTTATTGGGCAGTGATAGGTAGGCTGGCGCGGGTGTCTTTGTCCTGAAAAAGCAAGCGCAGGCCACTGGCGTTAAGCGGAATATCAAAAACCAGCTTCATTTCCAAATCCTTGCCGGGGTCAACCGGGCCGGAAGGGGTGCGCTTTTCAACATCCATAATATAAAACAGGGTGGCAATAGGGTCGGGCTGGTAAAAACGGCCCTGTGCGTCGGCCAGACTGAAATAAGCGTTGGGGAAGGGCCATTGTGCCTCCCGGCTCAAATTCTTGAGTGGCACTTTAACCAGCACAAATTGCCCTTTGATTGTATTAAAAGTGCTAATTTGGGAAAAACGACTACTCGTGCCGGGATTTACAATTTGCCAATTTTTAACCAGCGTATTGACGTTTGGATTTACCAGCACTTCGGTAACGCCCTGCGCCGGGTTTGCCAGTTGCGGGCTGTTAAGAGTGGTCGGCAAGCGGTCTAAAAGTTCGCGCCCGCGACTATCGAAAGCGGCTTGCGCCCAATCAGTCGGGCCGATTAAATTAAACAAAGCCCGGTTACTGGCCCGCGAATATTTAGCCGCCGTTCCCGGTACATTATCCTGCACCTGAATACGGTCAAGGCCGGGAAAACGGGTGTAGAGAGCGTAAAAAATTTTGGCGTAATCAGCCAATTTTTCTTCGTCAGGCCGCACCGCATAATAACCAATTTGCACCCCGTTGCTATCCATCAAAACATCCAGCGTGCCAGGGTTCAAATCCCAGCTTGCCAGTTCGTCCCGCAAATTGTTTTTATCGGGTTGGTTTACCCGGCTACGCACAATATCTTCGGTAGGCCCACCCAAATGTAATATAATACGGTCTTCGCGGGCGGCCCGAACGTAATCTTGCTGGCTCAAAGTTTTTGCGTCGAGCGTACCGCGCCAGCTACTAAAGCTGTAAGCCTGAGCGCGGGGAATTTGGGCGCGATAAACAATCTTGCGGTCATCGGCGGCATCCGAAAGGCTCAAATTAATCGTTTTCAAATCGTTAAAGCGGCCAAAAAGCGAATAAGTCAAAGTGTAGGCGGTTAATTCGGATTGGCGCAAGGCATCGAGTTCGTCGTTGGCCGAACCCAACAAGGGGCTATCCAGCCCGTTGACAATGCGCCCATTCTTACTCAAACGTACCTTGAGTTGCAGCACATTGTCCACCAGCAAAACTTCACTCAGCCGCCCTTCGTAAAGTTCCGGGTTATTCAAATAAGCAAAAACCAACTCACGCGAAACCGGGCCAATCGGGGTCGCCGCCGGAGCAGTGGTCGAAAAAGCCACAGCTGGTGTTAATTTAGGCAGGGTTGGCGTGGCGACGGGCTGATTGGCGGGAGGCTGGTTCGCCACCAAATGCGTCTTTAGCGGATTATCCAGAAAAGTTTCGGCCAGAAAAAAGCCGCCCACTACCGCCACTAATAGCACTCCCAGAATTAGCAGCCAACGCAAAATTCCAGGTTTTTTGGCCGGTTCACTGTACAAGTTGGGAGCGGGTCGCTCCTTGCTTGCCGATTTGGGCGATGCGGACGTTTCCGAGCCAGAAGCGGTAGCCCGATGATTGGAAGGATTGGAAGTGCTATAGCCGTTGCTGTTAGAAGCCGGACGCGAAGAATTTACGTTATTCGCGCTGGTATTAGAACTGGCAGGGCGCGGCGGTGGGCTGGCGGTAGTAGAGCCAGAAGGAGCAGAGCTAGGGTTGGGACGCGGCGCGGCGGGGGCAGTAGTGGTATTTTTGGGGCGCAGTTGGTCGTAGTCCCGCCGTCGGGAAGCATCGCGCAAAACGTTAAATGCGGCGTTAATTTGGGACATACGGGCGGCAGCATCGGGCGACAAATTACGGTCAGGGTGATATTTTTTGGACAGGGCGCGGTAAGAGGCTTCGATAACCTCCGGCTCGGCGGAAGAATCTACCTGTAGCACT
>JBBQGP010000355.1:0-2983 GCA_038323095.1 Chloroflexia bacterium
GCGCTTAATTCATCCAAAAAAGCTTTGAGATATTCGGAATTACGGCTAATCAAATCGTTGGTGACTTTGACCGCCACTAGCCGATTTTTCTGCATATCGTAGCCCGCGTAAACCGTCGCAAAGCCACCGCTACCCAATTCTTTGTCCAGCCTGTATCGGCTATTAAGGATTGTCCCAATCACCGCTTGTTCTCCTTAAAATTCGCTCGGCCTGTCCTTGACCTATCTATTATACCTAAAAACCCGGCAATCAGCCAATAATATAGAATAGCTCGGTTGAATTTGGCCTTGACAGAAAAGGGTAAGTTAATTTAGTATGTTTTGTAACAGCCTCCGCTTATGTCAGAGGTAAATTTTATATGGTTGTAGCTTTAGTTTAAAATTGAGTTAATGTTGAAGTTGGGACAATTGTTGCTGTTCGGCGACGAAAGGGGTTAAAGTATGTTAGAAAAACTTTCGGACAGTTCTAATCAATCAAAACAGGAAATAAATTTGGAAAGTGTAGCGGCAGTGGTATTGGCGGCAGGCAAAGGCACGCGAATGCGCTCCGATTTGCCCAAAGTCTTGCACCCACTTTTGGGCGAAAGCATGATTTATCACGTGCTAAGGAACTTGCGCGAGGCCGGAATTAGTCCTGAACGCACCGTTGTAATTGTCGGACATGGGGCGGATGCGGTACGAACCGAAATTGCCAAATATGGCCCATATCTAACCGCCGACCAAACCGAATTATTGGGTACGGGCGACGCGGTTAAGAGGGCCGGGCCTCTTTTGCAACAAGTTGCCGCCGAAAATCCCGGCTCTGCCGAACAAGTGCTGGTACTTTATGGAGACGGGCCTTTGCTCCGTCCCGAAACTCTAAAGAACTTCCTCTCCCTGCATTTCCAAACGGCCCCTCTGGTTTCAATGCTAACCGCTGAAGCGCATAATCCTACTGGCTATGGGCGGATTATCCGGGATAGCGCGGGCCGTTTTCAGGCCATTATCGAAGAACTGGATTTGACCCCCGACCAGAAAGCAATTAAAGAATGGAATCCCGGTATTTATTTGTTCCGGGCAAAATGGCTTTGGCCGGCCCTGAACCGTTTGCAGAAAAACCCGCGCAAAGGCGAATATTATCTAACCGATTTGCCCGGCTTTGCGGTGGAAGCTCCCACTCCGAACCAGCCCCACCCGGTAGAAACTATGTTGGTTGCCCCCGACGAAGTGCTGGGTATTAATGACCGCCTGCAACTGGCAGAAGCGGCCAATTTCTTACGGCAGCGCGTTCTCGAGAAATGGATGCTGGCGGGCGTAACAATTACTGACCCGGCCACGACTTATATCAGCGTCGGAAGCCAGCTAGAGCTGGATTGTGTGATAGAACCTAATACTCATTTGCGTGGCGCATGCAAAATCGGGCGCGGCAGCGTAATTGGCCCAAATTCTATTCTAATAGATGCTCAAATTGGGGCGGATTGCGAAGTGCTGGCTTCGATGATTGAAAAATCGGTACTTGAGGATAAAGTGACGATAGGCCCTTTTTCGCATTTGCGACCCGGCGTACATCTGGAAAGCGGGGTACATTTGGGCAACTTTGCCGAAGTCAACCGTTCGCATCTGGGCGCGGGGGTACGTCAGGGCCATTTTAGCTACATTGGTGATGCGACAATTGGCCCGAATACCAACATTGGGGCGGGTACAATTACGGCTAATTTCGACGGAAAAAACAAAAACAAAACGATTATAGGGGCAAACGTAAAGCTGGGGAGCAATACGACTTTAGTTGCTCCTGTTACTGTCGGAGACGAGGCGATAACCGGGGCGGGTTCAGTTGTTACCAAAGATGTGCCGCCGGGAACAACCGTTGTGGGTGTTCCGGCCAAACCGTTAAAGAAAATTGACGATTGACAGCAGAGTTGTTAGTTGTCAGTTGTTAGTTGTTAGAAGGGAACCGGGTTGCGAGTTACAGGAAGTTTTAGTGACCTTTAGGTTACTTTAGCCTACTTAGACTGGGGTTTCAACCCGAGACGGTTGCAAGTTAGAAAGATTGAAGATTATTAGCTCAAAGATATTTTAAGAATTATTCTGAGCCAAAAATCATAAATTATTAGGGGAGGGGAGAGGAGCAGGGATGGACGGCAGATTACAGATTTTCACCGGCAACGGCAATCGGCCTTTAGCGGAAGAAATTGCCCAGCAATTAAATGTGCCAATGGGTCGCGCTACTGTTGGTACATTTATGAATGGTGAAACGCGAGTACGCCTTGAAGAAAACGTGCGTGGCGGCGATATATTCGTTATTCAATCCATTTGCGACCCGTATGACCATCATATTATGGAGCTGTGCTTTATGATTGATGCCGTCAAACGTTCGAGTGCAGGCCGTGTAACTGCCGTCATTCCTTATTACGCCTATGCCCGGCAGGAAAAAAAGATGAGCGGGCGCGAGCCGATTTCTGCCAAAATTATTGCCAAATTTATTGAAGCTGCCGGAGCAGACCGGGTGCTAACGGTTGATTTACATGCCCCGGCTATCGAGGGGTTTTTTGATGTGCCGGTAGACCATTTGCGGGCCGGGCCGCTTCTTTCCGAGCATTTTCGCCGGATGCGTTTGCAGAATATTGTGGTAGTCTCGCCCGACCCTGGCGGAGTAGGTCGCGCTACTGATTTTCGTGATAGGCTCGGCGCGAGTCTTGCAATAATTGCCAAACAACGTCCTGAAGTGGATGTGGTAGAATCGTTGGAAATGGTGGGCGATGTGGCTGGGAAAACCGCGATTATTGTGGATGATATGATTTCCACTGGTAGCACGCTGGTGGAAGCGGCTAATTTGGTAATGGAGCGTGGCGCGTCGGAAGTTTACGCCTGTGCGGTACACGGCCTTTTTGCCAGTAACGCTTTGGAACGAATTGCTAATTCTCATCTTAAACAAGTGGTTGTCACTAATTCTTACCCGGTGGATATTCGCGGTGAACGTACCAATCTGGAAGTATTGACGGTTG
>JBBQGP010000356.1:0-2969 GCA_038323095.1 Chloroflexia bacterium
CAATTCATTCTCTATTCCCAAAACTTGAATTGGCCCAGCTTGCTCAGGATGGTAGACACTTACCGTTTTATCGTCGGGGTTAATTTCCCATAGGATTTTTACGCCGACGGCTTGCCAGCGTTTGATTTTGTCGGCGGCAGCTTCTCGTTCCGGCTGGCTACGCAAATCACTTGGCGAATGTACTTCTACTACTAAATCCGGCACAGCTTTGACGCTCTTTTTTGTGCGAGGTGGAACGCGGTCAGCCGTTATAAAGCCAATATCGGGCATGGGCATCCACCCTGTACCTACATCAAAAGAAGTATCGGCAGAATACATCCGTCCCAATTTATCTTCAAGGTCAAAGCGGTAGTAATTCTTCTTTATGGTTTCAATTATATAGCTATGCTCATCCCCTGGCACAAGTTTTTCCACCAACCTTCCATCCACTAATTCAAAACGCTGCTCAAATTCAGGCATTGCCTCAAATTCTTCAGGAGTATAAAGTTTTTCGATTTGTCCTAAATGCTTTGCGATGGTCATTTTCTTGCCCTAATTGGTATTTCTCAGTAATTAGCTTACTCGAACAACGCGCTCACTTTTAACCGAAAGCCAGGAATAACATCGTCACCGTCCAGTTCTTCCGACCCTTGCAAAATCTGGGGTTTGATTTCAGAAGTTAGCCGGTAAACCGCGACGGTTTGACTAGTCGGGTAGATTACCCAAATTAGCCTGACTCCAGCTTGCTGGTATTGGATAACCTTTTCTTCGATGCCAAAAGCCGTATCAGTAGGCGAGACGATTTTCACCGCTAAATCCGGCGCAAGCGTGGCAGCTGTCCGCAAGCGTCCGGCTGCCACGAACGATACATCAGGCTGTTTTTCCTTGCCATCGGGTGGAATATCAAAACTGGTCTGGGCAATGAATAATCGGCCAAGTTTATTAGGGTAGACGTGGTTAAACAAATGCCCGGTCAGGATTGCGCCAATTTCGCCGTGTTCAGGCGTTGCCATCACTTCCTCTGATATTTCGTTTTGTAAAATTTTAATCGCCATCTTCTTGCATCCTTTTTACCACTCCCACTCCTACCACCCTTGCCAAAGGTAGGAAGCTACTGTACCGCTTTTTGGGGTACTTGTTCGTAAGCGTGGTAGCTACTACGAACAAGCGGGCCACTTTCGCAATGCTTGAAACCCAGACCAAGCGCGATTTCCTTGAGTTCGGCAAATTCCGCCGGAGTATAATAGCGTTCTACTGGCAAATGCTTAACCGATGGACGCATATATTGGCCGAGGGTCAGCACATCACATTCCACCGAGCGCAAATCCTTCATTACCTCAACCAATTCTTCTTTGGTTTCGCCCAAACCGACCATAACACCCGATTTGGTGACAACCCCATATTCGCGGCCCAAATTTTTAGCCCTTTGCAAAAGTTCGAGCGTGCGGGGGTAGCGGGCTTTGTGGCGTACCCGGCGATACAGGCGCGGCACAGTTTCGGTGTTATAGTTCAAAATTTCAGGCTGAGTATCCATTACTACTTTCAAATACTCCCAGCGACCCATAAAATCGGGGATAAGTAGCTCAATCTGACAGCCCGGCATTTGCTGGCGAATAGTTTTTACTGTTTCAGCATAAATATACGAGCCGCCATCCTCGACATCATCCCGGTTCACCGATGTAATTACCACGTGCTTGAGGCCCATCGCCTTGACCGCTTCGGCCACCTGCTGCGGCTCGCTTTGGTCAAGTTCAAGCGGCTTGCCACTGGTTACGTCGCAATAGCCACAGGCGCGGGTACAAATATTGCCCAAAATCAAAAAAGTAGCAGTACGCTGACTCCAGCACTCGCTGATATTGGGGCAATTGGCCTCCTCACAGACGGTGTGCAAACCCCGTTCCCGCATAATTTTCTTTAGCTCAAAATAATTCGGGTCGCTCGGCAGTTTGGATTTGAGCCAATCGGGGCGGCGTTCGCGGGGCAAGGTTGCGGTAGGGGTAGCCCGGTGATATTCAACATTATTGATTAAATTAATAACTCTTTTTTCCATTCTTAGGCTTATGCTTTCTATTTTTAACCGCCAGCTATCAACTATTGGTCTGAAATTAGCTTTAATTTGCCCACATTATATTACAGCAACCCACTAAAAGCCACTTTCGCCCTAATAGACCGTACCTCAGCGACAAGGCATCGTTAGGTGAATGGCGGATGATTTAAATCGTCCGCCATTTGCTTTTATAAAAATCCTCACGAAATTCATATAAAAAACCCCTTGCCAAATGCCCCCTTGATGAGTTACAATTAATAGTCGGGTTGTAGGCTGGAGTCTAGCGGCTAACCCTATCTGCTTACGGCGGGGCGCAGACCTGCACAACAGGGGTACAGGCAAAATCTGGTAAAATAGCCTGATAGATATAAAAATAATCTAATGTCGCAAGTGGCAGCTAAATTGCTAATGTAATAGAGGCTGTAATCTTGGTGCATTATAATTAAGTAGTTCACAAAACTTTTGTTAAGTGTTAATCAAAGTTTTGTAACGGGTGGACAACAGGTTAAAGGTTTGCGCCAATGAATGGCTATGTGCCAAACTACATAGAAGAAATAAAACGCCGCTTAAACATTGTGGACATTATTGCCCCAAAAGTTGCGCTGAAAAAGAGTGGGCGCAATTTTAAGGGAATTTGCCCCTTCCATAGTGAAAAGAGTGGCTCTTTCTTTGTTTTCCCCGAATCCGAGACTTATTATTGCTTTGGCTGTCACGAAACTGGCGATGCTTTTACTTTTTTAATGAAAACCGACGGGCTGGAGTTTGGCGATGCCCTGCAAGAATTGGCTGGACGCGCCGGGGTAGTTCTTCCCGATAAAACCCGTTCCGACGGTGACGATGATAAAAGCAGCGGACGTAAGCAGGAAAAAGAGCGGTTGCTCGAAATCAATTCTGCCGCCGCCACTTATTTCAGCCATCTTTTGCTCAATTCTAAAGAAGGGCA
>JBBQGP010000357.1:0-2968 GCA_038323095.1 Chloroflexia bacterium
AGCGCGTTCAGTTTTCTATAACTGGGCCAATATTTACAAGAAACTGCCGCCACCTTTCAGCTTTTTTGAAGATTATAATTTTAGTCACGCTTCAGGAGCTTTGGCGGGACTGGTTGAGGCTAAAGAGGTTTTGGAGCGCAAAGGTTTTAGCAAGCCAATCGAGGTTTGCCCGCAGTTCGGGGTAGACCCGGCGATAATGCACCGCAGCGAACCGCCCCCGGATTTTGCCCGCTCGGATTTGTTCACAATAGGCTATGCCGGGCGACTTGTGCCGGAAAAAGGGCTGGCAACGCTGGTGGAGGCCGGAGCAAAGCTAAAGGGTGATTTCCGAATTGTGTTCATCGGTACGGGCGAAATGCGGGCTGCGCTTGAACAACAGGCTGAAAAATTGCAAATCCGCCAGCACATTCAGTTTGTGCCAAACGTCCCGAATGTGCAAATGGCAAATTATCTGAGCGGGCTGGATGTACTGGTGCTGCCCTCTTTGACCCGGCCCAACTGGAAAGAGCAATTCGGGCGAATTTTAATCGAAGCAATGGCCTGTGGTGTGCCGGTAGTCGGTAGCAGTAGCGGCGAAATTCCGAACGTAATTGGGGAAGCTGGCCTGATTTTCCCTGAAGGCGAGGTTAATAAGCTGGCTGAGGCTTTGCAAAAATTGATGGACGACCAGAATTTGCGTCAAGAATTAGCTCAAAAAGGCTTACAGCGTGTTCAGGAAAATTTCACTCAAGCCGAAATAGCCCGCCGCCATTTGCACCTTTATCAAAAAGCAATGTCATTATAAAAGGCTTGCCAGAGCTTTTAAAAAGCGTTATTATATAATCAGGTTATGTAAACTTTTAGGGGCAGAAAAGGTAAGGTTTTGGGCAAAGGCTTTGGAATAATTGCACTACGGGCGCGAGAATGGGCAATACCCCGCCGCCGGATGCTAATTCTATCGCTAGGAGTGGCACTGGTGGCAGGCTTGGTGCTATTCCTGCTTTTGCGGCTACTTATCACTCCGGCCAAACCTCCCCCCGACTTATACCAGCAGGGCCGCGAGTTTTACCAGAGCGGTAATTACAGCCTCGCCATCGAAAAGCTGCGTAAGGAAGTACAGGAGCATCCCAACCGTCAGGAAACCCGTTTGCTTTTAGGCCAAAGTTATATTCAATTGCGGCAATGGGCGGTAGCCCAAAGTTACTTGCGGGAACGTTTGACAGTTCTTCCGCAAGATGCCCCGACTATTTATTGGCTGGCCCGTGCGCTGTATGGGGCAGGGCGAACGGCAGAGGCCGAGCGTAATTGGCAGGGTTTGATTGACCGTAAAGAAGCTGGCTGGCGCGGTTTGGCTAATCTGGCTTTGGCCGAAATGTATTATCGCCAGAACGATTACGGCAAGGCGGCTAACGCCCTTTATCAAACTTTGAGCTTGCGAGAAGTGCTTGAACCCGCCGATGAACAACGCGCCCATTACCTTTACGGCGTTTTATTAGCCCGCGATTTACGTTTTGACGACGCGCTTAACGAATTGGAAAAAGCAGCCAATGTTAAAGCGGGTGGGGTTTGGTCGGATAACGGCCCGGTACAAAATACGCTAAGTCGTATTAGCGAACGTAGCCGTCAGGTAAGCAGCGCGATTACAACGGCCCAAGCTGAAAAAGTTGAAACGGCCCGCCGCGCAAAACTGGCCTATGGTTTATTTTTGGCCGAAGAATTTGCCCCTGCCGAAGAACAATTAGTTACGGTGTTGAAGCGCGTACCCGATTTTACCGATGCCCGCGCTTATCTGGGTTTGGTTTACTGGCGGACAGGCCGGAGCGATGCGGCAGTCGCCGCCCTTACCAATGCTTTGAAACCAGACCCAAAAAACCGTTTAGCCCGGCAAAGCTTGGCCGAAGTTTATACCGAACGCTTGCAAAACTTCCAGCCGGAATTAAGCACCGCCAATCAATATAAAACCGAAAGCGAAAACGCCCGTCGCTTGCTGGAAAGTTTGCTTTCTGAAAAGCCGGACGATGTTTTGCTGATTATGGATATGGCTCGGCTTGATACAGTTTTGCGGGATTATGAACAGGCCGAAGCTTTTTATTATTATGCCATCAAGCTAAATAAGGAAAAATCGGTAGTCGGGGTAAATCCGGGCGCAACTTTGGCTCGTTTTTATACCGAAGCGGGCCTTGACCCCTGCCGTCGGGGAGTTTCGGCGGGAGAACAGGCCAGCCAGGATGCTCCAAAGGATGCCGAAAGCTGGTACGCTTTTGGGCTGGCTTATGCCCTTTGCAATAAGCCTAAAGAAGCCGCACCCTTGCTGGAAAAAGCTCTGGTTTTGCGCCCGAATTGGGCTTTGGTAGTGCATCGTCTTGGGCTGGTTTATCAGGAATTGGGTCGGCAAAGCGAAGCTGATAAGTTGTTTGCCCGCGCTACTGATTTAGACCCGATGGTCAATTGGCCGCGCCTGTAAAGCCAGCTTTCAGCCGATTAAACCGAGCTGTATAGGCAAGTTTTTGAGCAAGGGGCGGCGTTCGGGCGTATTAAAAGCGGCAGGGGGCGCGGTATTATCTTTGACTTCGGTTTGTTTCGCTTTTTCAATATCGACTACCCGTTGAATTAAAGCTCTCATATCTCTATCGTTAATATTGGGGAAAGCTAAATCGCCATCAGGGGCAAGACATAAATAGTGATGACCGCTTATTTCGTTTCCACCGCAACGATAACATTCTTCGCTCCAATCCCCCTTTTGCGCTTCCAGCTTCAAGCGCACTTTGAGTAAACCTAGCTGAAATGGCTTTAAGCCGCCTTTTTCGCTCATAAAGCGTAAATCCCGCGCGGCATACAGCTTTTGCAATTGATTAAACTGGTCAAGTAAGTTTTTCTCATCCTGAGTTAAAGGGCTATCTATACCATTTTCAGAAAGTCGTCGGGCCAATACTCGGCAAGCTTGCAACAATTTCACAACTTCCAATTCGCTCATTATTTCCTCAAAATT
>JBBQGP010000358.1:0-2904 GCA_038323095.1 Chloroflexia bacterium
GCGCATCCAGCACGCGGGCGGGATTGTGAAATATGGTGCGGCTCTGGTCGAAACCTTCGGGCAAGGCCAAATTGACGACGGGCGTTTTGACGAAAGCTACGAAGCCGAATTTGTGACAGGGGCGGCTCTGGCGGTGCGGCGCGAAATAGTCGAAAAATTGGGCGGCTTTGATAGCAGTTTCTTTCCCGGCTACTTTGAAGATGTAGATTTGTGCTACCGGGTGCGGCAACTTGGCTACAAAATCTGGTATGAAGGGACGGCCACCGCTTTCCATTACGAGGGCGCGGCTTTTGGACGGGGCAAAAGCTATTACCGGGCCTTTCACCGCAATCGCTTGCGCTTTGCCCTCAAGCATTTCTCGACGCGGCAATTGCTGGAAGAGTTTTTGCCCGCCGAACGCGCCCGCCTGATGAATACCACCGAAAAAGCGGATCGATTGGCCGCCCTTGCCGTTTTTCAGGCAACGCGGGCCTGGTTTTTGCAGGGAGAAGAAAAAGATATGTCGCTTTTGGACGAAACCGATTCGGCGCAGGAACGTTTAATCGAACACATCGCCGAAGTAAAGCAAAATTGGTTGGTGGAAGAAAAGCCGTTTCGGTCACGCTTGCCCTTTGTCGCTATTTTTCGGGAGCGCATCAACTCGCTTTCGACCAAATGGTACGTCAAGCCGATACTGGCCCAACAGGTTGAATACAACGCCGCCGTTTCACGGGCTATTGAAGATTTGGGTAATATCGTTGCGGGTAAAATCGCCGCCGATGATTTGGAAGCAAGTACTCTGGCTTCTCGCCTTATCCTTGTCGAAGAAAGATTGATTCGTATCGAAATTTTGCTGGAAAAATTAGCCGAAAAACAAAAATAATAATACACTCAGAATTTATGTAGGAGGGATTTCCAATCCCGATTTTACCCAGACCCGTTCTGTCGGGATTGGAAATCCCTCCTACATTTGAATAGTTATTAAACGATAAAAATAATCTAAAAAACAGAAATTGCAATTCAGGAAGGTGCAAAGTGCAAGCAAAAAAGCTGAACGAATATCAGGCGGCGGGCGGAGTAGTATTTTACGATGGCAAGTTTTTGGTATTGCAAAAGCTAAGAGTAGCTGAAATCCGTCTGCCCAAAGGCCATATCGAGGAAGGCGAAACTCCCGAAGAAGCGGCCTTGCGCGAAGTTGGTGAAGAAGGCGGTTACACTGGCCTGAAAATAGTGGCTTCGCTCGGCACAGGCGTTACCGAATTCGACCATCCCGACGAACATGTGCGACGTAAAGAATTTTACTTTTTGATGCAGCCCGTTAACGATGTGCCACTCCCTCGCGAACGCAACGAAGATGACATGGCCCGCTTCGAACCGCTCTGGCTTTCGCCCGAACAGGCTCTAGCCGCCATCACCTACGATGCGGAACGCCTTTTCGTCCAACGAGCAATCGAAGCAATAAGTAACAAATAACAAGTAACAAGTATCAAGGAAATTCGGAAGTCGGAAGTATAAAGTCGGAAAAAACTATATCTGGCAACCTGCAACTCGCAACTTTGTTCCCCCCGACAACCGACAACCCTTCTAACAACTAATAACTGGAAACTAACAACTATTATGCTTGAGCCAATCGTAATTGTGGGCGGCTTTTTGAGCCAAACGAGTGACTACCGCTCGTGGGCGGCCAAACTGCAAGCCCCACCCTATAACCGAAAAGTATTTATCGCCCGGATAGACCGGGGGCAGTGGGTCGCTACCCGCGACGATACCTTTCGCCCGCAAATCGCGGCAATCGCGGCAATCGTCGAACAGGCACGACGTGAAACTGGGTCGGAAAGAGTTTGGCTGGTTTGCCATAGCGCGGGCGGACGGGTGGCTCGGCTCTGGATGGGCGACAAACCCTATGGCGGCAGCACTTGCGGCGGCAACAAATACGTAAGTGGCCTGATTTGTCTGGGTTCGCCCTACACCACCAAAGAACCCTGGGCGCAACGTAGCAGCACTTTCGCCAACTTGAACTATCCCGGCGCGTTTTACCCTGATATAAAATACGTCTCGGCCATTGGTAAAGCCGTTTTTGGTCGTCCTAACGGCACAGTCACCGAAAGATTGGCTTTCCAGAGCTACAAAACGCTTGACCCATTAAATGCCCAAAAATGGGGCGACGGCGTAATAACGCTGGATAGCGCACTTGTACCCAACGCGGAAAACCTGATAATAGACGGAATTCACCATGTCGGTCTGCTAGGTCGTCCCGGTTACAGCGATAGCCGAGCCATGTCAAGCTGGGCCAAAGCTTTAATAAGTAGCAAGTAGCAAGTAACAAGTAAATACCGTATTCCTTTGTAGGATGCTGTTCTGCTGTAGGATGCTGCTCTGCCAGTTGACTTTTGCCCAACATCTATTGGCAGAGCAATATCCCACAAGAGACAAGGCGGAAGGCGGAAGTATAAAGTCGGAAATATGCAATTCTTCAAAATTAGCAATTGGGCTATGCTGATAAGCTTGCTTTCAATTTTGCTGGCTTCGGAACTATTGCCCACCTCTATCGAGGCCGAGCAAGTCAGCACGCCGGGTTGGAAGTATACCGGCTTTACCGCTCCGTATCGGCTTTTCGGCACTACCACGCCCAATACTGCAAGTCGAGCCTGTATTGACGGCACTCAGCCCGATACCCTGCTTTTCCCGATTACCGATGCCAAATCCGGCGCAATCGGCACTTATCGCTATAATTGGGTTACTAACCAGCAGATTAAATTTAGTGACTGGACTTTTTCAAGCTGCAATGAAGAAAGCGGCCTGCTTTTCGCGCCTTATTTTAGTTATGGGCTGGCAAGCACCCGCTACAGCCAGAACGAACCGAGCGGCCAGCATATCCAGTATTTGCCCGACCAGCTTGCAAGCGATGGCAGCCAATTAGTTTAT
>JBBQGP010000359.1:0-2902 GCA_038323095.1 Chloroflexia bacterium
ACGCTGGTCGTTTATCGGGCCGTTCAAGACGAGCGATTTGGGCGGGCAGGATGTGTTTTTGACGATTGCACAGTATCTTTTTCCGGCTCTGGCAAACAATCAGACTCCGCCGGAATTCTGGCAAGAAATGGTGGCGCGGGGCGAGACCGGGCTAAAGCAGGGTCAGGGTTTTTACAGTTGGAGCAAGGAGGCGGCGGCAGATTTGTTGCGGCGGCGAGACGAGTATTTATTGCGGTTGCTGAATGGGAGATGAGGGAGTTTTGAGTTTTGAGTGAATAAAGTTATTGGTTGTCAGTAGAAGATTAGTTAGTTGTTAGAGGGAACAGGGAAGTTGCGGCTTGCGAGTTGGAAAAAGAGTTGTCGATTGTCGGGAGAAAAGAGTTAAGTTTGTAGATTGGGGTAATCTCCCGGACATGTAATGTCCGGGCTGATAACATGAAAACGGCCCTGAAGGGCGGCGCGGGGTTCGGCTAAATCTGGCGCGACCCGTGACGGCTTTAGCCAGGTTTTCATGCTATCAGCCCCACCCTTTCAGGGCAGGGGTTTACCATTAAACCTTGAAGCTTACCGGCTGTCTGTAAGTTCTTTGATACTTGATAGTTAGTTCCGACTTTTTCCCTAAAACATGGTCATTTGCTGGCTATCGTCGGCGTTGTCGGCAGGCTTTTGCCAATGTTGAGGGGTGACAGTGCCGGAACGGAGAGCATCCAGGCGAGCTTTTACCTGCTTGAAATCTTCTACTACTGCGGCTTTTACTTCGGCTAATTGTGGCTCAAGCAAGCGCAAAATATAGGCGGGATGAAAAGTTACAAAAAGCTCGGTATTGTCCGGGCCGGGTAGCCACTGTCCCCGGTCTTTGGTAATTTGAAAATTTTTGTCGCCACTAACCATTTTGGCGGCAGTTGCTCCCAAACACAAAACGATTTTGGGTTTTAGCAAATCAAGCTCGTTGCGCCACCAAATTTCGCAAGCTTTTTGTTCTTTGACGGTGGGTGGGCGGTTTTTGTAAATTCCGCCTTCGATTTTGACCGGGCGGCATTTTACAGTATTCGTGACCCAAATAGATTCGCGGGGCAAATCGGCCTGACGTAGCAAGGTATCGAGGAGTCGTCCGCTTCGTCCCACAAAAGGGCGGCCCTGTGCGTCTTCATCTTCGCCCGGCCCTTCGCCGACCAGCATTACCCCTATTTCTCCCGGCGGCAAATACGGGCCGTCCCCGAACACCACCTGAGTACGAGTTTGGGCCAAATCGCAACGCACACAGGTTTTGCAGACATCGTGAAGGGGTTGCAAGTTATCAAAATGAGATTGTATCGCCGGGTCTAAAGCCGCGTTCGGGTCATTCAGGGCCATCAAATTTCTCCTTCTAATTTACCTAAGTTGCATACTTTTCTTAAATTTCTATTTAAAACACTATCTTACTTTCGCACCAAACGTGCCACCTGAGCGGCCAGGCACTACAGATTCTTGAACTTAAAAATTGTTGACAGGGTTATAAATTAAATCTGAGCTTGCAAAAAACTTGATATTCACTCCTTAATTAACCCAAATTCTAAAGATGGGAACTAGCTCTGGTACTTTTTTGCCCTTGCGTATTTCCCAAAAGTCGTTACACTAGAGTTACTGATTTATTTTTATCTTAATTCTGTTTCCATCCTATTATCATCTTATTTTTATTGCAGCACTGCTTCAGCCCTAATTTTCAAAACTGGAAAGCGGAAAAAATGTCCAGAAGAATTGCGTTTAGCTTGATTGCTCTTTTTGTATCGGCTATTCTTTTATCAATCCAATCCGGGCCAATCATCGAAGCTGCTCCCGTTGTTCCGGCAGGCTTTACCGATGCGGCTCTTTTTGATATAGCCCGGCCTACCGCTCTGGCTTTTACGTCGGATAATCGGGTATTAGTTACTACTCAGCCGGGCCGCCTTTATGTTTACAAAAATGGGGCATTACTGGGTACTGCTGCGCTGGATATAGCGGCCAAAGTTTGCAGCAATTCGGAGCGGGGTATGCTGGGGGTGGCGATTGACCCCGGTTTTGACCTGAACCAGCAAATTTATTTGTATTATACTTTTAACAAATTTGGCGGCTGTCCAACTGATACTACCGGTCAACCCGTCAACCGGGTTTCGCGCTTTACTTTTAAGGCTGCCCCTAACATTGACCAGATTGACCCGGCCAGCGAGCTGGTGCTGCTGGATAATATGCCGTCGCCGAACGGGAATCATAATGCGGGCGATTTGCATTTTGGGCAGGACAATTTGCTTTATGTCAGCGTTGGGGATGGCGGCTGCAAAGTTGACCAAACTACTTTGGTGGGGAATAGTTCACTGTGCGCGGGGCAAAACGATAATTCGCTTTACCTTAATTTGATTGGCGGCAAAATCTTGCGGATTAATCGGGATGGCTCTATTCCGACGACGAACCCTTATTATAACGCTGCTAATTCGCGGCGTTGCGGCAATCCGGCGGGTGTGCCTTCTGGGGCTGGCCCGTGTCAAGAGACTTTTGCCTGGGGCTTACGCAACCCTTTCCGCTTTAACTTCAAGCCCGGCACTAATTCTTTTTACATCAACGATGTGGGCCAAAATATTTGGGAAGAAATTGACGACGGCCAGAAAAACGCTAATTACGGCTGGAACACTCGCGAAGGGCCATGCGCCAACGGTTCGACCAGCGATTGCAGCGCACCCCCAGCAAATTTGACCAACCCGATTTACTCTTACCAGCACAATACTGGCTGTGCCTCTATTACGGGCGGAGCGTTTGTGCCTAATAGCTTGTGGCCTGCCGCTTTCGAGGGAAGTTATCTTTATAGCGACTACGTTTGCGGCAAGATTTTTCAACTTAGCCCTAATGCGAGTGGGGGGGTTACTTCCAGCGATTTTATTAGCGGGCTTGG
>JBBQGP010000360.1:0-2821 GCA_038323095.1 Chloroflexia bacterium
TGCTAGTTACCCGCGACCAGCAGGGGCAGCGCAATGTTATTCAAATGAGCAGCCTGAGCAATGTAAAAGCGGTAGATAAGCCGGTGGCGGTGCTGGTAGACCAAACCACCAGTAACGAGGCTGAAATTTTTGCTCAGGTTATTCAAAGCAAGCGCAAAGGTAGCGTTTTTGGGACAGCTACGGCGGGTTGCCCGGTAGCTTCTTTCCCTTCGGTGCTACCTGATAATTCGGTACTAAATGTTTCAATTTATCGCAGTATTTCAGATGGTAACGACCCTAATTCCTATGTTGAAAACGTTACGCCGGATGTGGTTGTAGATATAGACCGCCAAAGTTTAAGTCAGGGTCAGGACGCTCAACTTGAAAAAGCGATTAGTTTTATCAAAGGCCAATAAGAAAGATTATTTCAGGCAAAACTAGCAGCAGCCTAACTTAGCTAAAATAGAAGATTTCATTGTTGGTCATTAACTGCTTATAGAGTAAACTGTAAACTAGAAATGAGATAAATTGTGATAACACCAGAACTTTTGCGCTCTATTCCTCTTTTTGATGGGTTAGGAGAAGCTGATTTGCAAGCAATCGCATCGGTGGCGGCAGATATTCAGCTTCAACCCGACGAATGGCTGGTACGTGAGGGCGAAGTTTCAGCCTTCTTTGTGCTATTGTCGGGCGACCTTGAAGTTACCAAGATATTGGCCGGGGTCGAGCAAGTAATTGACCATTATCACCCTAATGAATTTTTTGGGGAAGTACCACTGTTGCTTGGTTCGAGTATTCTCGCCAATTTGCGGGCGATGAACGAAGTACGGGTACTACGATTGGATGCAACCGAATTTCACGAATTGCTACCACGCTCCGAAAAGGTAGCGGCTACAATTATGCGTAAGATGTCCTGGCGCGTCGGCAATTTGCAACGCTTTTCGCTGGAAACCCAGCAGGAAACGAGCCTGATTATCGGCTCTGGCTCGGATTTGTTGTGCCATGATTTGCGCGACTTTTTCTCTCGTAACCGCTTGAACTATCGCTGGCTCGAACCCGAAAACCCACTTGAGGCAGCCCTGATACCTTCCGGCGTGAGCGAGGATGCTTACCCGGCAGTAGTGTTGCCGGATGGCACAATCTTGAAATGCCCTAGCAATCGGGAAGTAGCCGATAAGCTCGGCTTACATACCGCCCCCCTTCTTCCAGAGTATGACGTGGTTATTATTGGCGGTGGGCCAGCGGGTTTGGCGGCGGCAGTGTATGGCGCGTCCGAAGGTTTGCAAACTCTGATGGTCGAGCGCGAAGCCCCCGGCGGTCAGGCTGGCACATCTTCGCGCATCGAAAATTATTTGGGTTTTCCGACTGGACTTTCGGGCGATGATTTAGGCACACGCGCTTTGCAACAGGCCAAACGCTTTGGCACCGAAATCGTGGTGGCGCGAGCCGTCAATACCATTCGGATAGACGAAGGAAACGGGCGCAAGGTAGTAGTGCTGGAGGCTGAAGATGGCGCGGGAGAAGCGGTCACGGCTCGCACTGTTATTCTGGCAACGGGTGTGTCCTGGCGTTCGCTGAATGTGTCGGGGGCAGATAAATTGGTGGGGCGCGGGATTTATTATGGGGCAGCCCGCACCGAAGCCCCCCGTGTGCGGGGCAAAGATGTTTATTTGATTGGCGGCGGAAATTCGGCGGGACAAGCCGCAATGTTTTTCGCCAGCTATGCCCGTAGTGTTACTTTACTTATCCGGGCCACCACTATCGAAGCTGGAATGTCACAGTATTTGGTAAACCAGCTTGCTACCAAACAAAACGTGAACATCGCCCTGAGTAGCGAGGTGGTGGAGGTTCACGGGCAAGGTCTGTTAGAAGCTATTACAGTACAAAACCGGGTGACAAAAGCAACCGAACGCTACCAGACCGATTCGCTTTTTGTATTTATCGGGGCAGAAGCCGAAACAAGCTGGCTACCCGTCGGGATAGAGCGGGATGAGCGCGGCTATATTCTAACCGGGCCAGCCTTGCAAGCCGACGGCAAATGGACACTTGAGCGTGACCCTTATCTGCTGGAGACTAGCATTGCGGGTATCTTTGCGGCGGGAGATGTGCGACATGGCTCAATCAAGCGGGTAGCTTCGGGCGTAGGCGAGGGAAGCATTGCTATCGCCTTTGTGCATCAATATTTAGCAGAAGAAGTTACGGTTAGCCCGCCAGTTACATCAGTCGCGGCTAGTTAGAGATTCAGGACTTTAACTTGAGAGGTACAGGGAACGCCCTGTCGGGGTGGCAGGTGTCCCCTGAAAACTTTTCGCCTTGAGCTACTATATTGGCTTAAAGCGAAATTCCTGAGAATGAGCAATTATAGAGATAAAAGGTGAAGGATAAATAGAAGGATACGAAAAATGGGAATGACTAATTCAGGGATTTATGAAGAACGTTGTCACCGCGCTCAAGAAGCGATGGCCGAACTGGATGTTGATTACCTTATGATTGGGCCGGGTAGCGATTTACATTACCTGATTGGTACGCCGGGAATGGATAACGAGCGGATTATGTTGTTTGTTATTCCCAAAAAAGGCGAGCCAGCCATGATTGTGCCGACCCTCGAAAAATTGGCTACCAGCAAATATGCCTCTTTCTTTGAATTGCTGGATTGGCACGATAGCGACGGGCCACGTGGTCGCTTGCTACAACTTTTGGGCGACGATATTCACCGCGAAGTCAATGCGGCGGTAGGTTCGCATTTGTGGAGTACCTTTTTGCTGCAATTGCAAAAAGTTCTGCCAAAGGGCGAATGGTCTACCGCTAACGAAGTAATGAAGAAATTGCGGATTGCCAAAGC
>JBBQGP010000361.1:0-2786 GCA_038323095.1 Chloroflexia bacterium
GCGCACCGGGCCAGCCTTCTTTATGCTGGCAGTAGTCGCCTGTGTCGAAGTTTGGACAATTGGTTTTATATTTGAAATTATGGTTGCGCCGTTATCAAGCAAATTGATTTTGGCTAATATTCAATTTGTTGGTATTGATACTTTACCCGTCGCGTGGCTGGCCCTAACTTTGACCTATAGCGGGCATTTGCGAAGGTGGACTAAATTAGTAGTTGCTTTGCTGGTCATCCCAATACTTGACCAATTAGTAATCTGGACTGACCCGCTTCACCATCTTTTCCGCCAAAATCCGCATATTGATACAACTTCTGCTTCTTTCCCCGTTTTGGTAAACGATTATAGTTACTGGTATTACTGTATTCAAATGCCTTATGTGGCTATTATTTTTTTAGGTACAACGATTTTCCTTTGCTACAAATTGCGCTTCACTTCGGGGACGCATCGCAAGCAAATAAGCGTTTTGCTACTCAGTACCATTATACCCATGTTTTTAAATGTTCTTTATATTCTTGATATATCGCCCATACCACATTTTAATTTAAGTGCAATTGGTTTTACCACTTCCGGGCTGCTATTAAGCTGGAGTTTGAATCGGTTTCATTTTCTGGATTTGATGCCGGTAGCCCGGAGTGTAATGGTCGAAACGCTCAAGGAAGCCTGGATGGTCTTTGATTATTCCTGGCGATTTGTGGATTTGAACCGCTCGGCCCAAGAAATTATTGTCTTGCCCAAACGAAAAATTATCGGCTGTACTCTGGCGGAAGTGCTAGTAGGACAACCCGAATTGATAGCCTTAATAAAATCTGAAAACGTGGGCTATCCAGGAATTCAAATTATCCAAAATCAAGCAACTCGCTATTATAATTCTAACCTTAGTCCAATTTTAGATGCGCGCAAGCAATTACGTGGGCGATTAGTTGTTATGCACGATATTACCGAACGAGTGCAAATGGAGCAAGAACGCGAGTTACTAATAGTACAATTGCAGGAAGCTTTGGCCGAAGTAAAATGGCTGCACGGTATGTTGCCGATTTGTGCCAACTGTAAAAATATCCGGGACGATTCGGGTTACTGGCACCGGGTAGAAAAATATATCGAGAAACATTCGGAAGTAAAGTTCAGTCACGGGATTTGCCCGGATTGTGTGCGAGAGCTATACCCGGACATTGCCGAAGCAGTTTTGGAAGCTACTCAAGGGGAGCAGAGCGAAAAACACTCCCCGCAATTAGCCGAAGCTGATGAAGCTACTTTTAGCCTCAGTCGCTGGAATGACTAAAATTATTATTAAGCCTGAGAAGCAACTTGCGCTAATTCACGTTTGACCCAACTTTTGAGGCGAAGCATCCAAACTTCGATTTGAGGAAACATATACCAGACTGAGCCAAGTCCAAAGATTGCCCCGGTCAAAAGCCTTAGTTGCCAATTACTTTCGCGCCAACCGAAAAGCTGAGTGAAGCCATCAATTGCCATCGGCAAAGCCAACAACCCGTATTGCCAGAACTTGATAGGCCGTAATTGATAGCGTACCAAATGGTAAAGCAAACCGAGAAGCCCAAGCGCGACATAAATCGCCAGACAACGTTCACAAATTGCCATTTGATGTCCGCCAATGTAAAAGGAATGGGCCGGGTTTTGGACGCATACCAGCCCGCAAAACTGGAAAAAGGGTTGAGCCAATCCTTGCCAGCCCGCCATTTGCGCCAGTGGCACCGCCACCCCTACCACCAAAAAGAAGAAACTAAATCCGTTCATTACCCAGAGCCAGCGTCGTCCCAGCCCCGCGCAAAAATTTAGCCAACCGTAAACAATTTTAGCCGACAAATCTTTACGCCAGGGCGAAACCTGCGGCTCGAACGGGTCTATTCTTGGTTTAGTATTTTCTTCTTTCTTAATCATTTACTTGACCAAAAACTTGAAGGCGAAATCCCGCTGACCGGAGCGGATAAATTGTACTATCCAAACCATTGCCAGAGGCTCAATATACCGGGCCATTTCGATGCCGCCCAAATCAACGGTGTTCCAGCCGAATTGGGTGTTTATTTCAGTTGTGGTCTTTTTGGCTTCGGCATCATTCCCGCAGATAAACATATCAGGTGGGCCACCCGGTAAATCAGGGTTGACGAAAAGACCGTTACCGACAATGTTATAAGCTTTGACTACTTTGGCATCAGGCAACCAGCGTTGAATTTGCTCGCCCGCCGAATCATCGTAACCTAAAGCCAGTGTTGGTAACTGATTGGGCTTATAAACCAGCGGATTGGTAACGTCCAGCACCGTTTTCCCGGCCAGATTTTCCGGCCCGGCCAATTGGATAGCGTCTTCCGTCCCATCCCAGGGAGTAGTAAGCAGGGCAATTTCAGCGAATTGGCCGGCTTCGGCGTAAGTGCCAGCCGTAGCCTTGCCACCGGCCTGTGCCAGCCATTCCTGCACTTTCCCGGCGTTTGGCTCACGCGAACCAATTTTTACTCCGTGACCGTACTTGAGAAAGCCCGCCGCCAATGCTTTGCCTACTGGCCCAAGACCAAAAATACCAATCTTCATCGTTTTTGTACCTGCCCTTATCTTTTATAGAAAGTCGCGTAAAACTACATTAAGGTGTTTCCGTTAAGTGTCATTCGTTAAGCCGGGTCAGTGCTAACTACCTACTTGGTGTTGAATGTCTACAACTTTAATGGGTCTAGGGCTATAGACCAGCGGTGTAAGACCATAGAAGCTCCTCCGATTTATTGGAAGGGGAGTAGTCACTTGCTTGCTGTTTTGGCCTCCTGTAATCTTTGTTCCATTTC
>JBBQGP010000362.1:0-2786 GCA_038323095.1 Chloroflexia bacterium
ACCAGGTGAAACGCCCGTAATTGGGTTGGGACAACACTTACAGGAAGGCAGCTCGGATTACTGGCGGGTATTTCTGGGCTTGTTAGGAGAGCATTACAGTTTGAGTATGGCCGAGCGAATGTTTCCCTACATGGCTTTTAGTCCCCGCCTTCGCCCTGTGGCGGTCTTTACTGCATAGACTTGCTGGATTAGAGTTTTAACTCTTCTAAACTCAGGCTATCATAATAAAAATTGAATTCTTTAGAGGCGCAAACTATTGCGTCTTTTTTTGTTTCAGGCAAAAAGTATTCAAGCCTTTGTCAGATATGCTAAAATAGCCAGATACGGGGCAGGAAGTAAATTGAGCGAAACAAACAACTTAGCTAACTTGGAATAGCTACCCGCCAGCCGGGAACAATTCAGGAGGATTTGGCAAATGACCCTCATGCGAGAGGAGATTCTAGAACAACCGACCGTAATAGAACGCTGCCTAAAAGATGGCAGTTCGCTGGCCGAGCAAATCTGTCGCCGAGCCAGCGCGTTTGAGCCTGACTTTGTGTTTATCGCGGCGCGGGGTAGCTCCGATAACGCCGCAACTTACGCCCGCTATGTTTTCGAGTCTTATACTGGCTTACCCGTTTCGCTGGCCGCTCCTTCATTATTTACCTTGTACAAACGTCCGCCCAATTTAAAAAAAGCCTGGATAATCGGCATTTCCCAATCCGGCCAATCGCCCGATATTGTGGAAGTTATCCGGGAAGGCCGCAAGCAGGGCGCGTTTACTTTGGCCCTCACAAACGATACTGAATCGCCTCTGGCAAAAGCGGCGGCGGAAGTTTTGCCCCTTTTTGCCGGAAAAGAACGCTCTGTCGCCGCCACCAAAACTTATATTTCGGAACTGGCTTTGATGGCTTTGCTGGCTGCCGAATATGCCGATGATAACGGGCTAAGGGTCGGTTTGCAACGCTTGCCACAGGCGGTACAAGCCGCCATGAGCCTCGAAAAAAGCGTGGAGGAGCTGGTAAACCGGGAAAATTACAAGCAAGCCGCACACGCTCTGGTATTGGGACGTGGCTACAATTTTCCAACCGCGCTTGAAATTGCCCTAAAACTCAAAGAAACGGCTCATATTTTTGCTGCCCCTTATTCGGCGGCAGATTTTTTACACGGCCCGTTCGCGCTGGCCGACAAAAGCTTGCCCGCAATATTGATTGGGGCAAATGGCCCGGCAGTTCCCGGCTTGCTTGAACTTGCTCAAAAGCTGATTGAGCGTGGCGTAGAAATTATTTCGATTGGCGACGATGCCGGGTTGCTCCGCAAGGTTACGCCGGGCGGCAAAGCTTTACCACTGGATTTGACCGGGCTGCCCGAAGCTTTAAGCCCGGTAGTTTGCGTTGTTCCCGGCCAACTTTTATCGCTGCATCTGGCTCTGGCGCGTGGCCTTGACCCCGACAGGCCGCGTGGTTTGACGAAAGTTACTTCTACCACCTAAACTTTAGGGCAGGTAATTCATAATTTAATTTTCTGAGCAAAAAGGAGAATGAACCATGACGAGTAAGCCTGGTAACGGGGAAGTTACTGCTTTACCGGCGCGGGTCTGGATGTATAACCATTTTGATTCGTCGGCGGTTGCAGTGCTTGAACCTCTGGCCCAATTATCGGTTAGTACACCGCAGAATAACGCCGACTGGTACGCCGAGGCTGCTAATTATGATGCTTTAATCGTCGGCGCAACCTGGCTGACTGCTCCCGTAATGGACGAAATTGGCCCAAAATTAAAAGTAATCGCCCGCACCGGGATTGGGGTAGACCGGGTAGACCTTGCCGCCGCTACCGAACGCGGTATTTGCGTGGTCAATACTCCCGATGGCCCAACCGAATCTACGGCTGAACACGCCATCGCCCTGATGCTAAATTTGACCAAGCAAGTTGCGGTTAGTGACCGGGTTCTGCACGCTGGTCAGGGTTTTTCGACCTATGGCTCTTTGCCTTTGGGCCTTGAAGCTTTGGGCGCGACGCTTGGCTTGATTGGGCTAGGACGAATCGGGAGCAGAGTAGCCGAAATTGCCCGCGTTCTGGGGATGCGGGTGTTGGCGGTAGACCCTTTTATTTCGGCGGAACGAGCCGCCAGGCTAGGGGTGCAGCTTGCCCCTTCGCTGGACGAACTTTTACCCGCGTCCGACGTGGTTTCGATTCATTGTCCTTCTACCCCCGAAACTTACCAGCTAATGAACGCCCAACGCTTTGCTCAAATGAAGCCGGGCAGCTATTTTGTAAACGTATCACGCGGCGCGTTGGTGGATGAAGCGGCTTTGCTCGAAGCTTTGCAATCAGGGCATTTGGCCGGGGCTGGGCTGGATGTGTTCGACCCTGAACCGCCCGAAATCGCCAACCGTTTGCTGACCTTGCCCAATACAATCTGTACTTCGCATATTGGTTCTTACACTACCGCCGGAGTAGTGCGAATGCAGGCAATGGCCTGTGAGCAGGTCGCCCAGTTCTTGCGGGGCGAACGCCCAACCAATCTGGTCAATCCGGCTGTCTGGGGAAAACACCGCAAATGACAAGTCGTAAGTAGGAAGTAGAAAGTGGGAACCAAGTATCAAGTAATACCAATTCGTAAAAGAAGTTGTATAATGGTAGAATGCCAAAACAAACTAAAATACAAGAATATTTAAGCCAGGAAGAATTATTTGCCCGCTACCGCCAAGCTAAGGACTTAAGCGAGCGCGGCCACTGGCACATCATCTGGCTACTCGCCACCCCTAAAACAGTCAAAGAAGTCGCCGCCGTTACAGGCTTTAGTC
>JBBQGP010000363.1:0-2712 GCA_038323095.1 Chloroflexia bacterium
CGCAAATACGGCTTTAGCGGCATTGCCAGCAAACCCTACCGCCTCAAGGAATTGCAACAGGTTTTGGCCGAAGTTATCGGCAAAGAGTAAGAACCTTTTTCAAGGTTATCTGTAACTTTGGTTGCTCCGGGTTCGCCCCAAAATACTACCGGGATTTTCTATCAAATTGAAAGCCGTTCGCAGCAAGGGATTATTTGCCAAATTGCCAAAACGTCGCCAATGAATATTTGGTTCGAGGCAAACTGTTTTGGTATATACCCGCGCCCGCACCCCGAAATACCTGGCAAGTTCGCTCAGGGTATGCTGCCAGAATTCGTTCTCCATTTGATGCCCCGCCGCCACCATTGCTACTTCGATTAGCGGGTCGGAAGAACGGGCCAGCAAACGCACTTCCGCCACTACTCCATCAATTGATTGATAGGCTACAAAGCTGATTTTCCCGGCGAAAACGTGGCCTTTGGCAGTGGTCAGGGTAAAAGATGAAGCATTGGATTGTGTGACCATCATCCCGGTGGAAAGTTCAAGCGGCCCGCTAAACTCGCTTTTGATAAGGGTCACGTCCCCGGTGTGCAGCCCGGTTATCGGCTCATAAAAGTAATTACCCTGCGGCCAGAAGCGCGAGAAATTATCTTTCCAGCTTTGCATTACTTCTGCCGGAGTTTGCGAGATATTCCGCAAGCGCACACTACAGCTTTTGTACCAGAGTGGCCCAAATCCCTGATGCGGCCCAACCAGATTACGCCGTACCTGTTGCTCAACTCGTTCTGGTACAACTGCCTGTACCTCCGCCTTGCTACCAGACTCCCCTTCGGCCTCATAAACTTTAACCATTTGGTTTCCCCCTTCCCAGCTTTCTTATCACAAATTAGCTTATAAATTAGCTGGTAATCTCCTTACCCTAAAAGGGCTGGGCTAATATCATGGAAACGGCCCTGAACGGCTATGTTAAATCGAGCCTAACCGATAACGGCTTTAGCCATGTTTTCATGATATTAGCCCGGACATTCCATGTCCGGGAGATTACTACCATCTAACAACCAACAACTTTTATTCGCCCCTAAGTTCGGGCGGATAAAGATAGTAGTTGGCGGCAAGAGCGGCTTGTGCGCCTTCGTGGGCGGCGGACACAATTTGGTGAGAATTTATCAGGGTAACATCCCCCGCCGCGTATACTCCTTCTACATTAGTTTTCTGGTCAGTGTCAGTTATAATGTAACCTTCTTCGTCCAGTTCCAGACCCAAATCACTTGCCAGCTTGCTTTGTGGCACGTGCGAACGGTGGTTAAAGAGTAAATCCAGCTCGATACGTCGCCCGTCGCGAGTGATAAGAGCTTCAAGCTGCCCATCCTGCCCGATAGCCGAAATGATTTTATCGTGTATAAGCGGAAAGTTGAACTTTTCCAGCCGCTTTTGGTGAGCCTCGTCAATCCAGCAATCGTTACTATTGGTGAGCAAAGTGATTTTGTCGGTGAAGCGGCTTAATTGTAAAGCTTCGCCCACGGCTGAATTGCGGTTGCCGATAATTACTACCCGCTTGCCCTTCGATTCGTAGCCGTCGCAAACCAGACACCAGAACAGGCTACGCCCGACAAAATCTTTCCAGCCATTGAAGTGGGGATATTGGTCAATCACGCCCGCGCAGATAATCACGGTTCGCCCGCGCCATTCTCCGGCCTGACTACATGCTATAAACGTGCCATCTGGCTGCCGTATTAATTTGTTAATCTGATGTTCCTTAAAAGTAACGTGTGGATACTCGGCCAGTTGTTCGCGCCCAAGTTCGCGCAAACGTTGAGCCTGTACCCCACCCGGAAACCCCAAATAATTACGATTAACCTGATGCCAGGTCGAGCGGCCATGCCCTTCGTCCAAAACTAGCACCTGTCTATCCATTCGCGCCAGATACAAGGCCGCCGACAACCCCGCCGGGCCAGCTCCTATCACCAAACTATCATAGCAAAAATCTTGCATTGAGCCTTTTTACTTTCTAGTTCCTTCAGCCACCTTCTATTATAATCGTTATATAAGCATCCAGACGTATACCAAAGCAATTGGTATTCCACCGAATAGAGTTGTTAGTTGTTAGTTGTTAGAGAAAATGCGGTTATCGGTTGTCGGTTGTCGGGGGAAACAAGAGTTGCGAGTTGCGAGTTGCGAGTTGTAGGATACTGCTCCGCCAGTTGATTTTGTGGCAGCAGTCAACTGGCAAAGCAGTATCCCACAGGGGATAGAGGCATCTTGTAGGATGTGGCTCGGCCCATTGATTTTACCTCATCTAAATCAACTGGCGGAGCAGCATCCCACAAGAAACCTGTATTCCTGTAGGATATTGCTCCGCCAATAGATTTTGCCTCCTACCTATTGGGATAGGTTCTTAGTTCCGACTTCATACTTCAAACTTCCGACTTGTTACTTGTTACTTGTTACTTGTTTCAAATTAGCAACCGAAAACGAATTTGGCGCGTTTATATATTTGTAGGCTTTGGCGGGAATGGGGCAGGGCGGCAGTAAGCAAGTAGATTTATCAGGGGATTGAGAGCAAATTATGATTGGGCCAGGAACAAACATCGCAGGGCGGTATTTGGTCGAAAAACGGGTGGGACGGGGTGGATTCGCCAGCGTTTATCTGGCGCAAGATTTAATTTTGCAGCGCAATGTAGCCGTAAAAGTTATCACGCCGGATGAGGCCGTTAGCGATGGCGAGAACGCCGA
>JBBQGP010000364.1:0-2642 GCA_038323095.1 Chloroflexia bacterium
TGGCGATTGCGGTGCGCGACAACGTAAGTTTCAAAGCCCTTTTTTAACAAATTCTCGGCCATCGGCTGACCCATCGCCCCTGCGCCAACCAGCCCCACTTTTTTAATCGCCTCTGCCATATTTTCTCCTTTTATAGTGCTGCGGACTGAGCCTAAAAGTTTTGAGTTTTAAGTTTTAACCGATTTTCTACTTTCTACTTCCGACTTGTTCCCTCAGTCCTCAGCAATCCTGTATGCTTTTTCCAAAAGCTCGGCCAGATGTAAGATTTCAACCTCTTTGCCCTCTTTTCGCATCCCGTAGGCAATCTGGATAGCGCAACCGGGATTTGAAGCCACCACTATTTCGGCGTGAGTATCTTTGATGTTCTCGGTTTTCCAGCTCAAAACCTCGTTCGCCATTACCGGCTGCACCACGTTGTAAATCCCTGCGCTACCACAACACCAATCGCTATCTTTCATCTCGATTAGTTGTACGCCGGGAATAGATTTGATTAGCTGGCGCGGCTGGTTAAAGACTTTCTGGCCGTGCTTCATGTGACAGGCATCCTGGTAAGTTACTCGCGCCTTGAGTTCACCTTTGGGCGGGGTAAAGCCGATTTCGACCAGCACTTCGCCAAAATCCCGCATTTTGCTGACAAAACGTTCGGCCCGTTCGTGATATTCCGGGTCGTCGTGCAGCAAATGGCCGTATTCCTTCAAAGTCGCGCCGCAACCACTGGCATTTACGATATAATAATCCGCCCCGGTTGCCTCGAAAGCTTCGATATTGCGACGGGCCAGCGTCCGCGATTCCTCGCGTACCCCAACGTGAGCGTGTAATGCCCCGCAGCAGCCCTGCTTTTCGGGAATAACCACTTCACAACCGTTACGGGCCAATACGCTAACCGTCGCAGCGTTCGTCCCCCTGAAAAGCTCGTCCTGCACGCAGCCCGTCAGGAAGGCCACCCGGTAGCGCGGCTTCATTTGAGCCGGAGTAACTTTAGGTAATTTCGCCTTAAGCAAACCGCCCTGAGCTTGCGGCAACATTGCTTCTTTTTCGTCCAGCTTACCCGGCAAAACTTTTAATATCCGGCTTTGGTGTACCAATTTTTGCAAGCCGCTTTTTTGATAAAAGCGTAGCCCAAACCCGGCAGTACGCATGGCCCAGGGTTGCATAAACAGGAAACCCAGCGTTAGCTTGCGAATAGCTCGTTCGGTCTCGGTAGCGGGTGGCAGTTGAGCGCGGGCCGCTTCCAGCAATGCGCCATAGGGGACAGCCGAAGGACAAGCCGTTTCACAAGCGCGGCAACCCAAACACAAATTCAAATGATGTCGCAAATCCGGGTCATCCGCCGGAATTTCGCCACTTGCCAGCCCGCGAATTTGATACACTCGACCACGTGGCGAGTCCATTTCCAGCCCGGTTGCCTTATAGGTTGGGCAATAAGATAGACACAAGCCACAATGTACACAGGTCTTTAATTGCTTTTCAGTTATTATGTCAAGTATTGGGCTTCCGGCATAAGGGGAAACTGCCTCTAGTTGCTCCATTCCGCCATCGGCCAGAGCTTCGGGTGTTTTTCCCGCCGCTAAATTTAACACTATCGAACGCTTTTCGTTTTCCATCTATTTATATTTCTTTCCAAAGATTTTTTAAAGTTGCTAGTTGTTAGTTATTACTTATTAGAGAAATTCGGTTGTCGGTAGGAAGAAAGTTTCTATAGATAATCAGGTAATGATTTAAAAAAGCGTTTAGCATCCAATCGCCCTGAAATGAATTTCGGGCTAAGAGACCGCAAGTTGGTTGAAATCAACTACCGAAATAAGGGTCAAGTTTGTAACAGTTGGTTTGAACCAACTTCCCATAACTTAGCCCGAAATTCATTTCAGGGGCAAGATTACCACTAATCTAACAATTCTATTTCTTTTTCTGATTATCTATAGTTGGGTAATTTCCGACTTCATACTTCCGACTTCCGAATTGTTACTTGTTACTTAACCTGGACAATCATTTCAATTTCGACGGGCATATTGCCGGGTAAACCGCCCATACCCACCGCAGAACGGGCGTGTTTACCGATTTCTTCGCCGAAAACTTCCACAAATAAATCGCTTGCGCCGTTGATTACTTGCGGCTGCTTGCCAAAATTTTCGACGGCGTTGACCATGCCCAACACTTTGACCAGTTTTACCACTCTATCCAAATCGCCTAACTGACTTTTCATGGTGGCAAGCAGATTTAGCCCGGTTATACGAGCGGCTTGATAGCCATCCTCGATTGAGACTTCCGCGCCAACCTTACCGACGTAGGCTAGTTTACCATCGGGGGCAGTTGGGCCATGTCCGGCCAGAAAAAGCAATTCCCCCACCTGCACGGCCTTAATAAAGTTCATACCGGGAGGTGCGCCCCAGGTGGGGGGTAACTCAATACCAAGCTCGGCCAATCTTTGCTCAATTTTTCCTTGTGCCATAATATCAAAGTCCTTTCAGGAAGCGGTCAGGGTTCAGAATACCTTTCGGGTCAAGTTGTTGCTTGATAGCTTGCATCGAAGCAAAGGCACTACACACCCCGCCCCATACATCCACACTCGCTTTTAATTCATTGGGCGCAGCCTCAATTACCAGACTGCCTTCTTTGCGCTGGATTTCGGCGCGGGCCGCTTC
>JBBQGP010000365.1:0-2592 GCA_038323095.1 Chloroflexia bacterium
TCGCCACCATTGCCGGAAGCAGCGGCTACAATCACGCCCGCTGAAACCGCGTTGTTGAGCATATAGGTTTCAAAATCGTTGGTCTGGCCGAAGTCAGAACCGAGCGAAAGGTTGGCTACGTCTACGTGGTCACTGGTGTTATTATCACCGTTCGGGTCAACAATGAACTCAATCGCCTGCATAATGCCCAGACCACTACACGCGCCGGAAGGACTGTTGGAGCAGACTTTCAGAGCGTAAACTTTGGCTTTGGGGGCTACGCTACGAACATTCGGGTTCGAGCCAGCGATAATATCGGTCACGTGGCTACCGTGAGTTTCAAAGTCAATCGGGTTGGCATCGGGTTCTTCAACGTCGTTAGGAGCATAGGCAGTGTAATTTTCGCCAATATAATCTACCCCGCCAATCACTTTGGGTGCGCCAGGGCCAAAAAGGGCTTTACAGGCGGCAGGTAAGTCGCCATAAGTAGGAGCTTTGGCGGCGGTAGCAGAGGCACATTCCTGATAAGCCGCTACTGTGCCAGGGCCGCCCAAATCAAGATGGGTGTAATCTACCCCACTATCAATCACGGCGACAGTCATGCCAGAACCGTCCAGACCAGCCGGAAGCGGCGGGGTGCTGGTATTGCTCGCCCCAATGTAGGGGACGGTGTCGTTATCGGCCCGGCTGTAAGTGCCAATGCCATTGACCTGTACTACACCAGCTTCGGTAGCAATCGAATTTACTTTGGAAGCATCTACTTTAACGGCGACAGCTTTTCCGGCTTTCTGGAAGCGGGCCAATTCTACCGCACCATATTTGGAAGTCAGGGTTTTGAGGAAAGCGGTTTCTTCGGCGTTAATCTGGTTCACCAGAGCCGTACCGCCCGCCGGGTTCAGGACGAGGGGGTCGCCGGCCAATTGAATAACAATTCTGACCGAGCCAGTCGCAGTTTTTAACTCATCCCCGACAATTGCCGGACGAGTCTTGCCTTTGGGGTAAGATACGGTGTGACCCTTCAGGTCTACCCGCTTCAGGCTACTTGTGCCGCCATCATCCGCCAGAGCGGTAGTGGTGGTTGAACCGGCAGCGAGGAACATACTTAGCAGCAACATCAACGTTACCGCAACGCTAAAGCGTTTGTGTGTAGTTACAATCCTCAAGACTAAATCTCCTCTTAAATAACGAAGAAACCACGAGCCATAGTATTAGCAAACAAAGCGTTTACTATAAATAGCAAAAGCTAGTACCCATAAATGGGTAAACCAAAACAAGCCTTGAAATGTAAGGACTGGCAACTTTTAATTTTGATGTGCATTAGTAATAAACGCGGTTGCAGGCCAAACAAGCCTAAGATTATCTCGCTCAAATAAACCATCTTTTGAAAAGGCATTAAATGTAGATTGTCTAACCCAAGATAGCAAACAGCTCGATTTTGGGTAGTCTGCTAAACTAGCTTTATTATATCAAAAATAATTAATTTGTCAATTCATTTCGTAATGAGTTGGATAGCTGATTTGAAAGTTTGCAAATCGCTAATTTTATTTTGAAAATAATAACAGTTTGATAGCTTTTACAACAAATTAGCCCCAAATCATTTCTATTCTGATAAAGAAAGTTGGGTAAAATCGGGATTGAGAACTCTTTTTAGGCTCAAACTAACAATTAATTACTAATTTTTAATAGAGTAATATTTTTTGTAACTAAAAGGCTTACCTGTGCGTTTTATTTTTTGACAGCTCCTTAAATCAACCTATCTGGCTCAAAACCTGAGTAACTCAGGCCCAATAGCCTTCAAGGAAAGGATGAGTCAATGCTTCGTATCGGTTCGACTCCCCGTTTGGTGCTAATTGCGCTGGTCTTGGGTCTGGTGGCTAATCTGCTGTTTTATAATAAGCCATTGGGTATTTCGGGTTTTATTTTTACCCTTCTTTTGCTAATCGGTTTGCTTAGTTTGGGTTGGCTGGAAAAAGTTAAGATAATGTACCGCAATTTGTGGCTGGTTATCCCTTTGCTTTTCTTTTCAATTATGCTTTTTATCCGGGCCAATACCTTGCTAACCTTCCTCAACGTGCTGGCGGTACTGACTTTGTTTGGTTTCCTCCTCTTTTTTTATGCCGCAGGCCAAATCGAACGGCTAAATTTTCTCGATTATCTAGTGGTGCTTACTATAACGGGCATTGGAACTCTTTTTCGGCCTGTTATAATAGTTTCTCAGGCTACCAGTTTCGCTATGGTTCAGAAGAAGAATCTGGGGCTGGCGGTAAAATTGGCGCGGGGTATTTTTATTGCAATCCCGGTACTCCTGGTTTTTACTGTTTTGCTGGCTTCGGCGGATACCGTTTTTGCCCGCTATGTAGATGATTTTTCCCGGCTGAAAACTTTCCAAAATTTCCCCAACTTAATGGCTCAACTTTCGCTAATTTTATTAGTAACCTGGCTGACTTCGGGGGCGTTTTTGTTCAGCCTTAGCCGCACACAGGGGATGGAACAGGGAAACGCTGCTACTGCCCTGCCCGGTCTGGTACCAATTAACCGCCGCTTGGGTTTTGTGGAAGGAGCAACGGTGCTAATGCTGGTAGATTTGCTGTTTAT
The DNA here is from genome assembly GCA_038323095.1 of Chloroflexia bacterium. Lineage (GTDB taxonomy): Bacteria > Chloroflexota > Chloroflexia > Chloroheliales > Chloroheliaceae > L227-5C. Next base: position 2,575 of record JBBQGP010000365.1, read on the forward strand.
CGCTTTTGCCTGGATACA
>JBBQGP010000366.1:0-2559 GCA_038323095.1 Chloroflexia bacterium
ATAAAAGCCTGAAAAGCAGGAGTCTGAAGCAGAACAGACAGAATGAAACGGAGGTTTACCATTAATACCGCAAGTATACTTGAACGCAGCCAAGTAAGCCAGGAACATACCTGGAATTTGGAAAGCATTTACCCCAACAACGAAGCATGGGAAAAAGAGCTGGAATGGGTCGGCGAACGTTTGCCCGGTTTGCAAGCCTTTATAGGCAAAGTCGGCGAATCGGCTCAATCGCTTTTGCGCGTCCTAAAATTTCGGGATGATGTCGAAGTAATTTTGGAGCGGGTGATTGTTTACGCCCATATGCGCCGTGATGAAAATACCGCCAGCCCCCAATATCAGGCTTTGTTTGAACGGGCCATGCGTCAGGTCACTGAGTTTTCGGCCACTGCTTCATTTATCGTGCCGGAAATCGTCGCTATCCCCGACGAAAAGCTGGAGTCTTTCTATCAGGAAAGCGAAGAATTGGCCGTTTATCGCCATCACCTTACCCAAATCACCCGGGAGAAAGCTCATATTCGCTCGGCGGAAGTTGAGGAAGTGCTGGCCCTGAGCAGCGAGGCAACCGCAGGGGCGGGCAATGCCTATGATATGCTGACCGATGCTGATATGCGTTTCCCGGCTATCAAGGACGAAGACGGCAACGAGGTTGAGCTAACGACGGGTCGCTACATTCAGTTTTTGGAAAACCCGAACCGGGAAGTTCGCAAAGCCGCCTTTGAAGCTCTTTATAATACTTTTGCCAAGTATAAAAATACGATTGGGGCGACTTACGCCGCCTCGGTCAAGAGCGATGTATTTCATGCCAAAGTGCGCCGCTATCCCGGCAGTCTGGCGGCGGCCCTGAGTGGCGATAATATTCCCATAGCGGTTTATGACCAGCTAATCGAGACGGTAAACCGTAATTTGCCCGTTTTGCACCGCTATACCCGCCTACGCAAAAAGCTGCTTGGTTTGGACGAATTGCATATGTACGATTTGTACACGCCACTGGTAGGCGAGGCCCAGCGCAAATTCCCCTATGAAGAAGCTACCCAGACTGTCGTCGAGGCTTTCGCGCCACTTGGTCAGGATTACACCAGTACCGTAAGCGAAGGCATAAAATCGCGCTGGATTGATGTCTATGAAAATCGTGGCAAAAGTAGCGGGGCATACAGTAGCGGCGGTTACACCACCCAGCCCTTTATTTTGATGAACTATCAGGATACGCTTGATAGCGTCTTTACACTGGCACACGAACTGGGACATTCGCTGCATAGCTACCACACCAACCATACCCAGCCTTATGTTTACGCCAATTACAGCTTGTTCGTGGCTGAAGTTGCTTCTACCGCTAACGAGGCTTTGCTAACCCATCATTTGTTGCAAAAGACCACCGATAGAAAGTTGCGGGCTTCCTTGATTAACAACGAGCTTGAGAAATTTCGGGGTACACTTTTGCGCCAGACTATGTTTGCCGAGTTCGAGCGCGAATCGCACCGGATGGCCGAAGAAGGCCAGCCGCTTACGCCTGATACTTTGAGTGAGTATTATCTGGAACTTAACAAACGCTATTTCGGGCCGGATGTGGTAGTAGACGATTTGATTGCGCTGGAATGGATGCGGATTCCGCATTTTTACCGGGCTTTCTACGTTTACCAGTACGCGACAGGTATTTCAGCGGCTACCGCCCTTTCCGAGCAAATTATCAGGGAAGGTCAACCGGCAGTCGAACGCTACCGCAATTTCTTGCGAAGCGGTTCTTCCGATTACCCCGCCGAACTGTTACGCAAGGCAGGCGTGGATATGACCACCCCAGAGCCGGTACAGCTGGCCCTCGATAAATTCGCCGCCCTGCTCGACGAGTTCGAGAAGCTGATGGATTAGAGTTTACTCTAGTAGGATATTGCTCCGCTTACTTACCCAAAATCAAATTGCGGCGGTAAGGCTCAAATTCGGCATAGAATTTGGTAACGTCCAGCCCGAAGCTTTTTTGGAAAGCGTCCTGCCATTTGGCACTATCTTTCAAATTTTGCCAGTATTTTGTGAGGGCGGTCTGACCGCCGTGTTTGTTCAGAAGATAGCCAACCGCAAGGAAACCTACACTATAGGGTGCATCCTCATAAATCTGGCTCGTTCTCTCGATTGAAGTCATGGGCATACTCATACGAATGGCTTCGCGCTGCTTTTGACGCTGGATTGTATCAAACGAAAGATAATTGTTATCGGCGGCAGTTCGGTAGGCCAAATATTCGGCACTTCCTTCGACCAGCCAGACAGGAGCGATATTTTTACTTTCGGTAGTTAAATCCAGCAAACTAACTCCGGCCAGGCTAAATTGAACGTTATGATAATATTCGTGCAGCATTGTGACAATTAGCCGCGACTCGGAAGGACGTTTCCCGGTTTCGTCATTGGTAAAAACCACGATTTGTCCGGCATCGGCCCAACCCAATATCCCGGTATCAACTTTACGATAGGCGAAATCAAATTTATCTTTGGCTACTATCTGGACAGGTTCGGCCTTACCAAAACTTTTTATTCCCAATTCAAGCCCCTTTTGAATAGTTTCCCGTTCTTTGG
>JBBQGP010000367.1:0-2553 GCA_038323095.1 Chloroflexia bacterium
CTATACCCAGATGACCCAACGTAAGTTGAGGCGTATCGGGATAGCCGAAGAAGATTTGAAGCCACTCGAAACTATAATTGCTCAAGCTCAACGCATGACCCGCCTGGTGGAAGATTTGCTGGATTTGAGCCGGATAGAAACTGGGCGATTGGAATTGCGCTTGCAACCCTGTGACTTGGCAACTTTGATTTCGCGTACTCTGGAAACTTACAGCTCGACTTCGGCAAATCATCGTTTTGATGTAGACTTAAAGGACGGGCCGGGTTATAATTTGTATAGTGGCGAATACGATTGTGACCGACTGGAACAGGTGTTGAATAATTTAGTTTCTAACGCTATAAAGTATTCACCTAAAGGCGGTTTAATTCAAGTTACTTTGGAACGTAGCAGCCCGCTTCGTTTAGCTAAAAGTTTTAACGATTTTGCCCCAGACGCGCCTTTGCTACATTTTGCAATAAGCGACCAGGGAATAGGAATACCGCCAGAGCAGCAAGTCGCCTTGTTTGAAAGATTTTACCGGGCCGACAATAGCCGGGATAGTGGCTTGCCGGGTTTGGGTTTGGGCCTGTATATTAGTAGCCAGATAATCGCTTTACATAATGGCTGGATGTGGGTCGAAAGTGTGGGCCAAAATCAGGGTAGCACCTTTCACTTTGTTTTACCGTAAACTGCTTTAAGTAGCCTTGTTCTGGCTTCCAGTTATAAACCTGGTGCTTGAGTTGGTAACAAAATACTAAATTAGTTGTATATATATTTACATGTTCAAGTTTTGTAATTAGCTGGCCTCTTTTAATCAGGAGGATTTTCTTAATTCCGAAATTACAAATTTAAGCAAAATCAGGATTATAATTCGTTTTACTAAATACACTTTTACTGGAGTAAGTTCTGATGAACGAGACGAAAACCGCTTCTAAAATAGAAAACAAGCTTGACAAAGAAGTTTACCCGCTAGTACCTGGTATGGAAGCCAGGCAAGCCGATAAATTTTTAGCCACCATTATGGAAAACACGACTTTGATGATGGCTTATTATGATACTGATTTTAATTTCCAGTTTGTCAGCCGCACCCTTTGCGATTACCTGAAACGTCCTCCTTCGGAGCTAATCGGGCATAATTCCTTTAAGGTTTTCCCGGAAGTCGAAAAAGATGTACGCCCCTTGATGCAATCGGTATTGGATAGCGGCCAGCCGCTCAATTTTAAGTCGGTGAAACTGGATTATATTCCAGCTGCTACGCCTGAAATTCCGTTTAGCTATTGGGATTTTAGTTATATCCCGGTACTAAAGCAGGATATAGCAAGTGGCATACTTTCAATTGCCGAAGATGTTACCGCCCAAGTTTTGCAACGCCAGCAATTAGAGCAAATGGCCCGGCAGGAACGCGAACACGCTGCCTGGCTGGAAGCAATCTTGAGCAGCATCAGCGAAGGTATAGGGGTAGTTGACCGCGAAGGGACTTTTATTCTTTCTAACCCGATGCTGGATAAAATTTTGAATTGCCCAATGCTAGGCCGAAATCCCTCTCGTGACGGCGTTAAGGAGAGTGCGCGGTATTTACCCAACGGGGTATTTTTGGACAAAAAAGAAACGGTCAGTGGTCGGGTACTCCGGGGCGAAACTTTTAGCGATTTTCGCTTTTGGCTAATAACCGACGAAGGGCAAGAACGCGCTCTTTCGGCCAGTGGCGCACCCCTCCGCGATGAGAATAACGCGCTGGATGGTGGTGTAATAATTTTCCGGGATGTTACCCATCAGGAATTACAACGTCGGGAAACCGAAGAAGCCGGACGCGCTACCGCCCGTACTCAGGCGGCTTTGCTGGAATTGGCAACGGCAGCCGCCGGTATTAGCGATATAAAGGTTTTGCTGAAAAAAATCGTTGAAATTGTGCCGCGTGTTACTGGCTGTGACCGGGTTGGCATTTCTTTTTATGACGAAGAAACCCAGGAATTCCAGCAAATCGAGGTTTTTGGCCTCACACCTGAACAGGCTGAAGAATGGCGTAATACGCCCCCAGCCAAGGCTGACCCGCATACTCCCGAAAGCATCAAGTTTTTTGTAAACCACGAAGCGGTAATACTTGATATGCAACTTATGGAAGAGCAAGCTAGGCAGCAAGGTCAGGAATTGCCCAATCCTTACGGTATTAAAACTGCTCTTGTGTTACCAATGGTTTACAAAGGTAAAGTTATGGGGATGCTTTCGCTTGACCATAACGGCAAACCGTACGAATTTAGCCCAAGCGAAATTAGTGTTTTAGAGGGTATGGCCCGTTTATCGGCCATTGCTACCGAAAACGTTCGCCTGTTAATCGAAGCAAATCAGGCTGCGGCTTTGCGGGAGGCGAATCGGCTCAAAGACGAATTTTTATCGCTGGCCGCTCACGAGCTTCGCAACCCGCTTACCGCTGTGCAGGGCTATACCCAGATGACCCAACGTAAGTTGAGGCGTATCGGGATAGCCGAAGAAGATTTGAAGCCACTCGAAACTATAATTGCTCAAGCTCAACGCATGACCCGCCTGGTGGAAGATTTGCTGGATTTGAGCCGGATA
>JBBQGP010000368.1:0-2508 GCA_038323095.1 Chloroflexia bacterium
CTGAAAGAGCATTTCGGCGAAGAATTCGTAATTTTGAGCAAAACCGAGGCTCTGGAAATGAATTTGTTTGGTCTGCCGGGTCAAAGTGTGTCCTATCAGGCTGATGACCGTTTGGGGGATTTGATAATGTTCCCGAAAAACGAATGGATTGTGCGCCAGTTAGCGGGTGACGATAGCGGGCCGGGTTCAATCGGAGTACACGGTGGCCTCAGCCGGGATGAGATGCTGATTCCTTTTCTGGCAATGCGATTTTAATTTGAGCTACGGATAAAGCGACAAAAAGCCAAAATAATCCGGCCATATGCGAAAATTCTATGTTGAAAAAATAATGGTCGAGTAAACCTAAAGCCAGCGTTCCGGCCAAGCCTGCCCCCAGCCCTAGCAAATTGGCTTTTTGTCGCTCGTCTTTCAGGCGCGAGAAACGGGGTATTAAATAAACAAAGAAAAGTAAAATCAGCAAAAGAAAAGCCGCCAGCCCAATTAGGCCCATTCTCTCGCCAATTAACAAATAAATGCTGGATACACCCGCTTGTAAATCGGCATCGGGGGCCGGGCCAAAGCCAATCCCAAACCAGGGGTAACGCCCGATTATGTCAAATGCGTTTTGATATTCGGAGAGGCGTAATTTGGTAGATTGGTCTTCGAGGGCGAACCCGGCGGCGAAACTGCTCCATAAAAAGGTATTGGGCAGCACTAATGCTCCGCCCACGATAAAGGGCAGGGCATAGAGCCAGATACGCCGATATTTTACGGTTGCGATAATCGCCGCGACCCCCAACGCCCCCAATTGCGCCCCTCGCCCGTAAGTCAGCAGCAGCGACAAGCTCGGCCCAATCAGCAGTAAAGCCAATTGCCAGCGACGCAGCAAAGGACGGGGCGCGAAAAGCTGGGTCAGCAGCAAAGCGATAATCAAAACCAGCATCCCGCCAAAGCTATTCGGGTCTACCGAGGTGCCGGTAGCGCGTTGGGCCAAAGCCGGGTCGTCGTCCCGAAAGCGCAAAATCCGGCCTTCGCTGGGATAACCAATTATTCCCAGAGCTACCAGCAAGCGGGTTTGCAAATCCCGGTTTAACAAATACAAGCCCAGCCCAATATACCCGGCCAGTGACCCGGCCAGCATCAGCACTCGCAAAATAGTATCAATCGCTTTTTGGGAACGCACCAGATTTAGCGTTGGATAAAAGGCCAGAATTGCCAATACAAGCTTGAAATAATTGTGCAGCACGTCGCTGCTATTGCTGGTTTGAAAATTCAGGATAAGCGAGAAAAAGCTCAGGCCAACCAGCAAAAAAATCGCCCAATCAAAAGGAGTAGTAATTAATTGCCCGCGCTCGCGCCGTATTTGTGAGCTTAATTGAAAAACCCAGCCCGCAAAAAGAGCCAGCAAAGTCGCTTCCAGCAAAGTCAGGGTCAGGCCGAAGCGCACCGGGATAACCCCAAACGGCAACAGGCAAGCAATACCTATCCCCATGCTCAAAGTAAAAAGCGGGCGGGACAGCATCAGGCCAGCCACCAGCAGTCCGGCCACCAGCAAAAAGCCGATTAGCGGGTTTGGCAAAACTACCACCAGCAAGCCCCCCGCCAGCCCCACTGTCAGGGCCAGCGCCGTATGCAGGGCAGTTTGGCGGTATTCAGTTAGATTCAGGCGGCGGGGCAACAAACTCAAAGTTTTACCTCATATCAGGAACAAACGCCAAAACTTTTTCTGGTGCTATTATAACACGCAACGAAAATCTTAAATACTAGCAAAATACCTTTAAGTACCAGTTGACTTGGAGCAAATTGTATCTTATAATCAAAGAAACACGAGTTAAATCTATTTAATTAAATTCATTATCAATAAGTATAAATTTTGCAGTCATATTCCACCTGTAAAGTTCAGGCTAAAATAAGGAGGCCAGCCAGATGCAACCAGAAAAATCCGGCAATAGCACTAACCCGGAAAATACTTCTCTGCAAGTAAATTCGTCGGAATTAAATTCAATGCTTACGCGTCTTGAAGCCGGACTGGAAGCCCAGAAAGCTGACCGCGCCGAACTCGAAAGCCTCAAGGCTCGTCTTGCTACTCAGGAAAACGAAATTAATAGCTTGCGTCACCAGCTTGCCACCAAAGCGCAAGTTACTTTGGGTGAATTAGTTCAAACCCAACCGACCAGCCGCCGAACATTGTTGCGACGGGTTGGCGGAGCGGCAGCAGGCTTGGCGGCTTTTAGCCTGGCAGCGGGCTTGACCGAAGCTACTGCTTTGGCGGGTGATCCGTCAATTCAGGCGGACGGTGATAGTAGCAGCTATGGCGCACAGTTTAGCGGCGGGCTTGCTCCCGTGCGACTTGCTCCAGCTAGTGCTGCTGGTGGTCGCACTACCGGGACGCACGCGGCGGGCGAACTTTATGTTGAAACTGATGGCAGCTTGTGGTACACCCCGGATGGTACAAACTGGCAGAAATTTGGCAGTTCCTTCAACTTTTTGTCTACCCCAGTTCGTGTTTTGGGCGCACCAGCTACCGCC
>JBBQGP010000369.1:0-2353 GCA_038323095.1 Chloroflexia bacterium
CGCAGCAAGCAGGATGGCTTGACCCGAACAGTCTTCCGAACATCCAACCGTATCTTCAGTTTGCGTCTCAGAAAAACCAACACTTACGAAGAGCGGGATGAGATTATGGCCTTTTTCGCTCCGATGACCCTTTTGGCCTTACCACTGGTGTGGCTGATTATTGTGTTCACAGGTTATTCCCTGATGTTCTGGGCGATGGGCGCACCGGGCTGGCGGGCCGCTTTTACCGCCAGTGGTTCATCTATGCTTACCCTGGGTTTTGCCAGCCTTCCCGATTTTATTTCGGTTATCCTGGCCTTTTCGGAGGCCAGCATTGGCCTTTTTCTGGTAGCCCTGCTGGTAGCCTATCTACCCACAATGTATGCTGCTTTCCAGCGTCGTGAATCTGCCGTGACGCTGCTACAGGTTCGGGCTGGGTCGCCACCTTCGGCCATCGAAATGCTCAAACGCTACCATCGAATACGTGGCTTGGACAAACTGGATGAAATCTGGGCGAATTGGGAATTGTGGTTCGTTGAAATCGAGGAAAGCCATACCTCGCTGCCCGCGCTGGTCTTTTTTCGTTCGCCCCAACATAACCGCTCCTGGGTCACTGCCGCCGGAACAATAATGGATTGTGCCGCCTTGCTGGTTTCGATGGTAGACCGTCCTAATTCGCCCGAAGCGCAACTTTGCCTCCGGGCCGGGTTTTTGGCTATGCGAAAAATTGCCGACTTTTTCAACGTTGATTACAATGCTGATCCAAAACCGGGTGATGCTATCAGCATTGGGCGCGACGAATTTGACGAAGCTTACAATAATCTAGCCGAAGCTGGCTTACCGCTTCGACCTGACCGCGACCAAGCCTGGATTGATTATGCCGGATGGCGAGTAAACTACGACACTGTTTTGCTGGCTCTGGCAGCAATTACAATGGCACCTGAAGCTCCCTGGTCGTCGGACCGCTCTTTTTTACGCCAACGACGCAAATCCAAAAAGAAAGCCTTACTCAAAGCTTGACAGTTCTGATAAAATAAGGTAGGAAATACGAACTAAGTTTCTGAAATGGGGATACGAATGGAACTAGAGCCTTCCACTCAGGAAGCCAATTTTTATCAGGGCAGCTTCGACCTTTTCGCCGGAGGAGAAATATTATCCGGCGAGAAAATCTCGCACCTTGATTGCAATGAGCTAAAACCAGATGCCGGGATGAATCGGCAAGGTTGGGAACACAATCTACAGATAGAGGCCGAAGGATATTCGATATTTTGCTTTGCCAAAGACAATCCCGAAAAAAACTGTTTCCGTCGCTATATTATCAGCTATCAGCCTTCGCTCTGGGATAAATACACCGTGTCGCGGCAATGGGGACGGGTCGGCTCGGATAAGCAATTCCACCGTGACGAGCATTTCCGCAGTCCACGTCCGGCATTGGCCCGCGTGCAATCACTCATCAAGCGCCGGGTCAAACGCGGCTATCGACTGACTACGGTTAGCTAATTCAGGCTTTGTTATTCTGGAATTTTAACATGGCAAGGCTGGTAATGGTAGAATAGGCTTGCCGTATATAACGTATCTTTTCCTGCAAAATTTTGGTTATGGGCGAATTAGTTGTGAATTGCTGTTCAAGCCAACGGTTACAGTTGCTTTCAAAAAAATCAAAAACCTCGTTCAAATCGGCTAAACTTAACCCCTGCTCGAAAAAACCCAAGAGGTTTTGCTCAACTCGTTCGCTGCTCATTTGTACCCCGTCCAACCGGGCAATTATTCCCCTGATATTGGTAACAGCGTAGGTTTGTTGACTAGTTGCGGGTAGTTGGGCAAAAAAATTAGCAGCACTGGCGTTAATAGCCTGCATATACAAACTGACTAATTCAGCCTCTTTTGCTTTCATTTGTGCAATACCCTGATTCAAAAGTTCCTGCTGGCTTTGGTACATTTTTCCCTCATGCTCTAATTCAAACTTGAAATTCCAAGCAAATATAGCAGAGGTTTAGCTTAAAATATGTGAGGAACTTAACTAAGTTTAGCCATTTCCTGCCGCATACTCACTTTTTTGATTTTGCCACTGGCCGTCATAGGGAATTCGTCCACAAAGCGAACTACATCCGGCAACTTGAAATCGGCCAATTTATCCCGCAAATACTCGCGCATTTCTCCCACTTCGGCCTGTTGTCCAACTTTAAGTTTGATACAGGCTATCGTCTTTTCGCCCAGCACTGGGTCGGGCAAGCCAATTACGGCCACTTCCTGTACTTTGGGGTGTTTGTAATACAGTTCTTCCACCTCACGCGGATATATTTTGAAGCCGCCCCGGTTTATCATTTCTTTCTTGCGCCCCACAATTCGGACATTGCCCGCTTCGTCCAGCGTC
>JBBQGP010000370.1:0-2315 GCA_038323095.1 Chloroflexia bacterium
TGCCGCCCTCGCCGCAGTATTAGCCCTGTTCGTCTGGCGCGAAAAAATTTCGGCTCTACCTTCACGCCTTAACCTTTCCCGCTACCTCCCTGATAGAAACCGAAGTGCCAACCCGCCCAAAATCCGGCCCTGGCCCTTCCTTGAAAAAGGTAATCTGGCCCGCAATATTCTAATAATTTTCAGCCTGCTTTACCTAATTTTCAGCTTTAGCGTTATCGCCCGGATGGATTACATCGGTCACGCTGATTATGCCGATAACGGGGTGGTCGCCTGCAACCTTATCAATGGGCGCGGCTTTTCCGCCGATTACGCCGCTCAATTTTATGTAAAGTACAATCTGCCCCGCCCCGCCGACACCTGGCCGCTTTTGCAACCGCTCCTAATCGCACCCTTCTTCGCCCTTTTTGGCCCAACCGCCTTTGCCGCCAAACTTCCTAACTGGCTTTTAATGGCCGCACTTGCCTGGGCCATCTTCTACTACGGTTCGCGCCTGTTTAACAAACGCACCGGGCTAGGTGCGGCCCTGCTATGTCTGGCCTCGCCCGCCTTCTTTGAAACAGTCGCTTACCCCATCAACGATTTGAGCTTCACCCTGCTTTCCTTCCTCTCCCTCTGCTCAATCTACCGCGCAGCCACATTCCAAAAGTCGGAACTCGGAAGTATAAAGGCGGAACTAAGTACCAAGTACCAAGTAACAAGTAACAAGGCGGAAGTTAATCGCGACTCGCAACTCGCAACTTCTTTCCCACCGACAACCGACAACGCACAACCGATAACCCTCTGGCTTTTCGCTGGTATATGGGGTGGGTTACTATTCTGGAGCAAACCGAGTGGCGCGATTTTGCTGGTAGCGGCAGGTCTATGGCTTTTGTATCAGAAATTTAGCAACAAACGAATTTTTATTGGATGGCGCGGCCTTTTCGTCTGGGGTGGCACAACTGTAATAATTATTTTGCCTATTCTCATTCGCAATTTGCTAATTTTTCGTTCTTTGTTCTACACCACCGAGCAGTACGACACCTGGCTAAAATACAACCCGCCCGAAGAACGTATCTATGATTTGTTTTATACCAACCCGGCCCGACCCTTGCCCGCCGCCAATCAAATCTTGCTCTCCGGCTTCGATTCTTTCTTCCGAATCAACAGTCTCCAATTCCAGAAATTCTGGAACGACTTGACCGCCGGAAACATAATTAACCCGCTAATTCTGGGACTGGCCCTGCTTGGGCTAATAGTTTTCCCACGCCGCCGGGCCTCACTGGTCGGGCTAGTCCTGCTGGCCTTTGTAACTTATACTTCATTTATAAACATTTATTGGCACTACGAAATTCGCTATTTTATGTGCCTCGAACCCTGGTTCTACCTGTTCGGACTTTTCGGCCTGACCTGGCTTTGCGACAAGCTTTTTAAAAAGTCGGAATTAGGAAGTATGAAGTCGGAATCATTCCCTGACAACCGACAACCGACAATCGACGACCCTAAAACTTCCACCACAGAGGACACAGAGCTTACACAGCTTAAAACTCAAAATTCAAAACTCAAAACTCAAAACTTTGTTCCCTCCTTCATCTTCCTTGCCGTCTTTCTCCTAATCTGGTTGCCGGACGTTGGGACGCTAGTGGATAGCACCCGAATTAACGGTTACACCGGGCGCACGGGTATCGTGATGGCGGCGGAATGGTTCAAGCAAAATACTACCTCTGAGGCACGGGTGATGAGCCGTAATATCTGGGAATTCAGCTTTCACAGCGACAGGCAGGGAGCTGGCATACCCTCCAACGCCAGCCTGAACGACATCAAACAGGTCATGGGCGATTACAATATTCGCTACTTGCAGCTAGACCACACCAACCTCGACTCTAGCGGCAACCCTGATTGGGAACCCTGGAAAATGCGCCGCCCGCTTTGGCCGCTCATTCGCCGCGAACTCGACCAGAACAACCAGTATTCCGGCTTCAAACGTATTTATGACGACAAATTCGGCTTTATTATCTATGAGTTAATAAATTGATGAAACCACTCAAAATCTTGATGCTCACTTCTTCCTATCCCAAGTTTCCGGGCGATGTGACCGCTCCGTTTATTGAAGCAATCGCCCAAAATACCCAGGCGGCGGGTCATTCAGTGACGGTGGTCATGCCGTATCATCCCGACCTGAAACGCCAGCCTACTGAAAACGGAGTACGCTTGCTGACCTATCGCTACGCCTTGCGCCAAAGCTGGAATATTTGGGGATATGCCGCTTCACTACAGGGCGATGTAAAAGTTCGCAAACTAATATACTTACTTTTGCCCTTTGTGCTGGTATCCAGCTT
>JBBQGP010000371.1:0-2263 GCA_038323095.1 Chloroflexia bacterium
AGAGGCGAAGCTCTTTTCCCGGTCTGGTCATCGGACGGTACCCAAATCGCTTATCTAGCTGCGAGTAATAGTCCGACAATTGGTTTAGAAGGCCCGGTAAATGGCACGATAATGCTGGCTAAAATTGGGGCAGGCACGCCAATTGAACTGGCTAAAGGATTAATTTCTGGGATGGCCTGGGGACGTTAAATAAGTATCATAAAAGTTCGCAAAACCTTAATACCATATCTATAAAAGATGTGGTATATTTCTTTATGGTTTTATTTTTAGTAGAAAGTTTTAGAGTAAAAATAAGCTATACTATCAAAGCTCACAAACTGCGCTTTTCAGGTTTGGAAACCCTCAACCTATTGCCTTTGATAGTATAGAAGAAGTAAGCGATTATGCAAAAAGTGATGTTACTAAAAAATACCGAAGCAAGCATCGGCGAAGGCGGCTTGAAAGCTCTTTTTACAGGTATTGATATTGGCTCAAAGCCCTGGATAGCGGCTCAATTAGAAGCGGCCTTTGACCTGAACCCGGCCAAATTACCCAATCATTATTCGTATGAGCGTTATTGCGAGATGCTGGAATGGCTGCGTTTGCAGCTTTATCCAGGTCTGTCCGCACCCAAAGCCTATGAACAAATAGGCCGGAGTATTATCAAAGGTTTTTTTCAGGGGCGAGTTGGGCAAGTATTAAAACTTACGGTTAATGTACTAGGCGCACAACGTTCGATGCGTTACTTTTTTCGCATCGCGGTTAATGCTTTGGAGTTTGGCCGTTTTGAAATAATCGAGGAAAAACCGGGCTACGTGCGGGCAATTCTTTATAATGTACCGGGTACGTCCGAGATTATGTGCGGGATGGGCCTTGAGAGTATGGCCCATACTAACGCTAAAAACGGTACAGTTACCTATCGGCGGCTCAACAATTTGGATACCGAGTACACCGCCAGTTGGCAAGAATAAATTTAAGGATTAGTCAAAAGCCGATAAATCAGGACGCAACCGACCCCGGTCAGCATTGCCAGTAATAAATTACCTGTGCGACGGGCCACTAAAGCGGTCAGCAGCCCTGCCACCAATCCAATCCAGCCACTACTTAGTAAGGCTGGAGCGACAATCGAAATCATGACTGCGCCAGGTAAGTTGGAAAGCCCGCGTTCGACCCGACCTGAAAGCGTTACCCGGTTCATCAGCCATAAACCCCCGACACGGGTTAAATAAGTAACCAGAGCCATTCCAAAAATAGTCAGCAAGGTTTGTAATTCAATTCTCATTTTCGCCACGCTCCCGCTAAACTTCCGGCTAAACCGCCCAGCAAAATATACCAGTTGCCCGGTATTAGTTGAGAAGCCGCAATTGCTACCGCCGCCGCAATTAACCAGGGCAAAATATCGCTTTTGCCTCGCCACATCCCCACCAGCAAAGTGATAAATACGGCGGTAAAGGCAAAATCCAATCCCCACTTAGCCGGGTCTTGTAGAACGCTGCCTAAAGCTCGCCCTGCCAGCGTTGAACCTGTCCAGGCCAGAAACAAGGCTAGACCACTACCCAAAAGCATTGCACCGTTACGCTTGCCCTTTTTGAACTCGCTCATAGTTAAGGCCCAATTCTCGTCAGTCATAAAGAAAACGCTCAGGTAACGTTGCCAGGGCTTGAGCGAAGCGAACCAGGGCTGAACGGCTGCTCCCATCAGCACATGTCGCAAATTTACGATTAAAGTTGTTAAGATAATTTCGGGGGTAGGCAAAGGAATTATTGTCCATAGTTTCAGGGCGGCGAATTGCGAAGCTCCCGCAAACACTAGCCCGCTCATCAGCAAAGCTTCGATTATACTCAACCCGGCCTGCTGTGCCAACACCCCGAATACCAGCCCGTAAATAAACACTCCTAGCGCAATTGGCAAGCACCGCCGGAAACCTTCAACTACGCCGACCCAGCCAAAACTAAGTACAGGTTTTTCCTGATTAGTTCTATCGATTTTATCCACGATTAAGCCAACCTACTCTAAAATAAATTTTGGTAACAATTTTTGAATGTTATTCTCTCAAGTTACAAGCGAGAGATTTTCAAGCTGGCTTTATTTTAGAGGAAAAGCTTTGAGCAAATCTTGTACATTATTGCGGTTTTGGCGATACTGACCGGGAGTAACGCCTACAATCCGCTTAAATTGCCGGTTCAGGTGGCTCTGGTCAACAAAACCGATTTCGGCGGCTACTTCAACCGGGGCTTTGCCCTGAGCAAGCAAGATTTTAGCCTGAGCAATCCGAAGCTGGGTT
>JBBQGP010000372.1:0-2258 GCA_038323095.1 Chloroflexia bacterium
AATGCTTGCAGTTTCTCGGTAGAAAGGCTGTAGCGGCGGTCATGACCGGGGCGGTCTACTACGTACTTGATTAGCTTCTCAGTCTTACCCGTTAGGGCCAAAATCATTTGAGTAATTTCAAGATTGGTGTGAGCGTTGTTACCGTTGCTACCGCCGACATTATAAATTTCGCCAAGTTCGCCTTTGTGCATCGCCGTATCTATCCCGCTGCAATGGTCAAGCACGTGCATCCAGTCCCGGATTTGCTGCCCATCGCCATAGACCGGCAACGGCTCATCGTCCAAAGCATTTGTAATGAACAAGGGAATAAGCTTTTCGGGATACTGGTATGGGCCATAATTATTGCTGCCCCGCGTGATTAGCACCGGCAAGCCGTAGGTGGTGTGATAGGCTTGGGCCATTAGTTCGCCGCCCGCTTTGGAAGCACTGTAAGGGCTGCGAGTTTCTAGTTTATCTTCTTCGCTGGATGAGCCGGTAGCGACATGGCCGTAAACTTCGTCGGTGCTAATTTGGACAAACCGCTCGAATTTTGGGCCTTTTCCTTTATCGCCCGCTTCCTTGAGCTTGCGGGCCTGTTCCAGCAAAATATAGGTGCCGTAAACATCGGTCAAAATAAATTGGCCCGGTTCTTCGATAGATCGGTCAACGTGGCTTTCGGCGGCAAAATTTAGGACGTAGACACAGCCCTGCATTGCTTCGGCGACCACCATCGGGTCACAAATATCGCCATGCACAAACCGATAGCGATTTTGGGGAGTGTATTTGGCCTGCACATCCGCCAGATTTGCCATATTTCCGGCATAGGTCAACTTGTCCAACACTACCACCCCATATTCGGGGTACTTTTCCAGCAAATAACGTACAAAGTTCGAGCCGATAAAGCCCGCCCCGCCCGTCACCAGCACTTGTTTAATCTCTGCGCTCATAATCCTCGATTAGTTTTGAATTTTGAGTTCTGAATTGTAAGTTTTT
The DNA here is from genome assembly GCA_038323095.1 of Chloroflexia bacterium. GTDB lineage: Bacteria > Chloroflexota > Chloroflexia > Chloroheliales > Chloroheliaceae > L227-5C. The sequence continues at coordinate 973 of JBBQGP010000372.1, forward strand.
AGTCAAAAATAAACTTAGAATTCAAAACTCAGCACTAGCATAAAATTCCGACGCGACTGTTATCGCCCAAAAGTAGTTTGTAGGCTTTGGGCTTAATCGGGCTTTTTTCGATAACGACGTTGCGCCCAATAAGGCTATCTTCAATGCGGCCTTCGATTTCCAAAATCTGGCTGTTTTCCAGAATAATCGAATGTTCCACCTCGCTACCGACGATATTGCAATGATGGTTAATCGAAGTAAACGGGCCAACATAGCTATTCACAATCCGGCAGTTTTCGCCAATAATAACCGGGCCGCGTATTACGCTGTTAATAACTTCGGCGGTTTTGGCAATAATTACCTTGCCAGTTACCTGACTATCACGGTCAACTACGCCCTCTACTTTAGCCTCAAGGCGGTCAAGAATCAAGCGATTAACTTCGAGCATATCGGCTTGCTTGCCGGTATCTACCCACCAGCCCCGCACCTGTTGCGGCCTGACGACATATCCCGCATCTACCAGATACTGAATCGCGTCGGTAATTTCAAGCTCATTACGCCAGCTTGGTTTAATGGCGTTTACCGCTTCAAAAACGTTTTCATCAAACATATAAATTCCGACCAAAGCCAGGTTAGAAATTGGCTCACGCGGTTTTTCGACCAGCTTTACTACCCGTTCGGAATTGGTCGGGTCAAGTTGGGCCACGCCGTAGCTTTCCGGGTTGGAAACTTCCTTGAGCAAAATCTGGCAATGACAATTGCTGTTGCTTTGCCGGAAATTTTCGACTAGCGGACGAATACTTTCCTCAATCATATTATCGCCCAAATACATTACAAAGCGGTCACGCCCCAAAAAAGGTTGGGCAATTTTAACGGCGTGGGCCAGCCCCAACGGAGCTTCTTGAGGAATAAAAGTAATCTTAACGCTACCGGGTTCAAGTCCTACCGTTTGGGCATAATCGGCGAAACGGCTACCAGTTCCGACAGCTTGCATCACTTCTTCTTTGGTGTCGCCGACAATAATACCAATATCGGTGATACCGGCTTCGAGCAAGGTTTCAATTGCATAAAAAAGGACGGGTTTATTAGCGACGGGAACTAATTGTTTGGCACTGGTGTAAGTCAAGGGACGCAAGCGCGTGCCTTTACCCCCGCTCAGGATTAATCCTTTCAAGCCGGGTTTCTCCTTTCAAACTTATTCAAATAATAAACAACTCAAACAAAACTAAGATTAAATAAACAAAAAAGTCAATCAGATTTTATTTTTGTTTCGCAATCATAACGTATTAACCACTCTACAAGTTGCA
>JBBQGP010000373.1:0-2236 GCA_038323095.1 Chloroflexia bacterium
GCGCAAGGTAATAGTCGGGATGGCCTGAATGTTTTGTCCCGGCGCAAGCTCGAAAGTAGTGTGTTGAGCCAGCGTCGCCAGAATGATTTGACCTTCCATCAGCGCGAAATGGTTGCCAATGCAAATCCGCGCACCCCCGCCAAAAGGCATATAGGCATAGCGCGGCAGCTTCTTCTCATTTTCGGTGGTAAAACGTTCTGGGTCAAATTTCCCCGGTTGCGGGTAAAAATCCGGGCGGCGGTGCATGGTATAAGGCGAAAGAAAGACAGTAGTGTTTTTGGCGAGAGGATAGCCTCCCAGAGTAGTATCGCGCAAGGCATAACGCAACAAAGCCGAAGCGGGCGGATAAAGCCGCATCGTCTCCTTGAACACTTGCATAGCGTAGGGCAATTTCTCTAAATCGGCAAAATTCAAGGTGCGACCCTGCAAAACGCTATCAAGTTCCTGTTGCAAGCGACCATAAATTTCAGGATGCTGCATCAATAAATAAAACGTCCAGGCCAGAGCGGTAGCGGTGGTTTCGTGTCCGGCCAGAAACAAAGTCATCGCCTCGTCCCGCACATCTTCGTCACTCAATTTTTGGCCGTTTTCGTCCTGAACTTCAAGCAACATCGAAAGAAAATCGCCTTTATCCTCGCCACTTCTGCGTCGTTCGTCAATTATGGCCTGAACCCGCTGCTGAACAATTTCAACCGCTTTTTTGGCTTTGCGGTTGCGCGGGGTAGGAATTGCGGTTGGGATAGGGAAAAGATGGACGAGAAAATGCTCGACCTGCTTTCCGCCAATTACAATCGCCTCGCCCAATTCGTCGGCTTCTTCCGAAATTTCGGCATCAAACAAAGCTTTGCTGACAATGCTCATGGTCAGGGCGGTAATTTCTTTGTCCAAATTTATAAGCGCGCCATCCTGTAATTTTTGGGCCAGCCGTTCGGTATATTCGGCCATTACTTCGGCATAGTGGGCGACCCGACGGTAAGCAAAGGCGGGAGCCATGAGTTTACGCCGTTTCTGGTGGTCTGTGCCTTCTTTTACCAGCAAACCATCCCCGGTCAAAATCGTAAAGGCGCGACGCTGGCTATATCCTTTGTCAAAATCGTGGGCCTTTTCGACCAGCAACTCATGTACCATTTCGGGCGAATTAATAAAAACGCCGGGAAACGGGCCAAAATGAGCCAAGCTAATATCACCCAGGGCAGCCATTTTCTGATACAGGCCGAGCCGATTTTTTTGAATATCGCGCAAACTGCCAATTAAGGGCGGTTCTTTGATTGCGGGAATAGCACGGGTAGCAAGCTCTGTCGCCATAAAAACTTCCTTTCGTTACAAGCCTCGACACTCTAATATTTATATAGTGAAATTATACACAAAGTATACCATTAATCTGTGAGCAGAGTCACAGAGTTGTTAGTTGTTAGTTGTTAAAGAAGGCATGGTTGTCGGGGGGAACGGAGTTGCGAGTTGCGAGTTGCGCGGTTGTAGGATGCTGCTCCGCCAGTTGATTTTTAACCACAGTCAATGGGCAGAGCCACATCTTACAACATACCTGCATCCCTGTAGGATGCTGCTCCACCAGTTGATTTTTGATGAGGCATAACCCTTGTAGACACAATCTTACGTTAAATTTGGCTAAACCCCTAACGGCTTTAGCCAAATTTTCATGTTATCAGCCCAGCCCTTTTAGAGCCGGGAGACCACCCGAATTTTGGGAATGATTCCGACTTCATACTTCATACTTCCGACTTGTTACTTTACCTTTACCTCGGCAAAGCAATTAGCATCATCCAAACCAAAAGCAGACCCTGCGCCGTCCAGATACAAGTACGCCACCAATTGCTTTTAACCAAAGCCTGAATCAGCTTTTCAGCTTCGGACGAGTTTTGCCCAAGTCGCCCGTGCAGGGGAACTTGTACCAGCCCGGTGACGACCCAAAACCCGAAGGTTAAACCCAAATTTAGCCAGATTGACCAGCCCGGTACGGCGGCGGGATGCAGCCAGACCAACAACACCGCGCTAACGAAAGCCAGCAAGGTCGGCAAGCTCAGGGCGATAACGATGCGGTTGGAATGTTCGTTATGATAAAAATTGAATTCTTGCAGGCCAATACGGGCAAAAAGCGGGTAATGCACCAACTGAATCACCCAAATCAGGCCAGTCAAATAAAAAGTAGCAGCCAGACAAATTAACAGGGGAACATAATTCATTTTGGTTTTCTTTCCAGTTTAGTTTCCTGAAACTT
>JBBQGP010000374.1:0-2183 GCA_038323095.1 Chloroflexia bacterium
CGGGGGTCGTTTGCCGGATATAAGCAGCTCTCATTATTTGCCAATTTCAAAGAGGGTTATTGAATAAGGGGCAAGGTCGTAGGTGAACGAACTGCGTTGCAGGGCGAAAGCGGCCAGATTTTGAATACTACCCGGCTTGCTTTGGCTGTATTGATAAATCTTAACGTTACGCCCGGTGGCTTCCTCAAATTCCTTGAGCAAAAAACCACTATTGCGCGATTGAGCCGTTTTGTTAATCGCCACAATTGTTAAGGCATTATCGGAACTGCGGCGGGCGACATAAGTCGTGACCTGACGGCGATTACTGGGACGGCTGGGCAAAAACAAATCTCCGAAGCGGCTGCCTTTCTCATCATAATTGGCGAACATTTTGAAGCCAAAGAAAGCCGGCGAATTTTCGGGCGGGCTAGTCCAATAACTTGCATAATACAAATCCTGCTCGGCGAAAGTGCCGAGCGCGTCAGCGACGGCCAGCGCACCCGAAATATGCTGCTCTCCGCCAAAGTTCCATTCACCAATCCCTAAAAGCGTACCGGGATAATTGCGGCTAACCAGTTCGCGCATACGGGGGATAAGGGCGGTAAAATTATCGGTAGCGGCATCTTTATAACTATAATCCCATAAAGCGCGAGGGGCTTCAAGGCGGGCTGGCCCTTTGGCCGGGTCGTTGGTATTGTTGCCAAAGTAAAGATTGTTGCCGGGGTAATAATGAATATCCAAAACATCCAGCGTCCGTCTGCCCCGTTTTTCATCGCTGGCCCGCACCTGAGCCAACCACCATTCCAGAAAAGGAATATCGCCGTGGGCCTTGCGGTCAGTCTTGTTATTAGCTTCATCTAATGGTGAATAGGCAATCCGGGCGGGCGAAGAAAGCGAAGGCCCGACAATTTTAGCGGTAGTATCCTGCTGGCGGATAGCCCAGGCAAAATCCAGATATTTTTGCAAAAGTTCGTCATAACCGGGTAAAGCTGGGTGGACATCGGTATGAGTAGTCGCCCACAAATCCGGCTCGTTATCTATAGCGTAAAATTTGACTCCGCCGTTTGTCGCCGTATCAAAGCGAGTAATCAAATGATTAACCCATTCGTCGGCGTAAACTGCATTATCTTCCAGATTGGGCGGATAGCCTAATGAACCGGGCTTTTGCGGCAAAATTGGTAGGCTGGTACGGCTACGGTTCGAGGTCGGGTCATAGTTGGCAATTGCTCCTGAAGCGTTCACAGCGGGTTGGCCTTTTTCCGGGACGCGCACCGAGCGGTCAGTGCTTTCGCCACTTTTGGCAACATAACCTATGGCTGGAATGGTAATAAAACTTTTCACGCCCGCTTGCTGGTTGGCTGCTATAAAACCATCCGCCACGCCGCCGGGTAGTTTGTCATTTTCACTTTCGTAATCCTGATTGCCGTTCATAAAATAATAATCGCGGGCCGAATTCCAGGCGTTGCCCAATTCCCAATTATAGCGGCTCGAAGCATTGCCGCCCCAGCGATTAAAGGTCGCGCCCAATTTTTTGAGAATATCGGGTTTGGCTTCGGCCACCCCGTAGATATAAGGGCTGATGGCTCGACCCTGCAAGCCAACTTGAATGGTTAAAGTTTGGTCAACCTGCCCCAGTTCCGGGACAGGTGTAGGAGCAGGTTCTTCGGTGGGAGTGACAATATCAAGCAAAGCCAGTGGAGTTTTAATATCACCTTTGAGCAAATAATAGCTACCACCTAATCCGGCTGCCAGAATCACCAAACCTAACAACAAAAATACGGGCCAGCCTATTCCTGGCCGTCCGCGTTTCTGCCCGGAGCTTTTTTTTTGCTTCAACTTAATTCCCCGCCTCGTTGTTCACGTCCCTTGTTTGTACCAATTCAGCCAGTTGCCTTGTGGTCGGGATTTCCATTCCCGATTCTACCAAAACCCGTCCTTATCGGGATTGGAAATCCCTCCTACACCTGAGTAGTTACCCTTATTTTACGGTTTCGGCTTCTCTGGCAGTTCTGACCCATTCCTGCTGATTTTTGCCCCGCGTCAACACTTTGGCATATAACGCAACCTTCCAGACAATAAAGAAAGGGGCAAAAGCCAAAGCGCGATAAGTTTTTAGGGGGGCGCGAATGGCCGCCAAACTGCTAAAAACATACAAGGCCAGTTCAATCAGGGTCAGCAAGCCAAGCAGAGTTACTTTGCGGCTA
>JBBQGP010000375.1:0-2010 GCA_038323095.1 Chloroflexia bacterium
ATAGTACAATACAACGTAGAGAAATAGGGAATTGGGAGCGTAATGGCTATCTGGATTGATATAGATGCAAAAAGCGGCGTGCCAATATTCAAACAAATTGTGGATCAGGTGAAGCGGGCAGTCGCTACCGGGATGCTTCGGCCTGACGAGCAATTACCGACGGTGCGGGAATTGGCCGAAGAACATTCGATAAACCCGAATACTATCGCCAAAGCTTACGACAAGCTGAAGGATGCCGGGCTGGTCTATAGCCGTCCCGGAGTGGGGGGTGGTATTTTTGTGGCAAAGGGAGCGCAGGCCAACGCTCGTGGGGTGGAGCTGGAACGCTTTCAGGAGGATTTACGCCGAACAGTCAAGGATGGCTATAACTTGGGGTTGGCGCAATCAGAGCTTAACCAAAGATTTCAGCGCGAGGTAAGCGAATGGTACACTACCCACCCTTTGCCCGAACCGGCCAGCATCCCGATTTCACCTAACGGCGCGGTTCACCGACAATACACTTCACAGGAGTAGGCTTTATGTTGCAAACCCAGACCTGGGGTTGGTCGAAAAAAACGCAGACCAACGCCGCACCTATCGAGGCGGAGAGCATGAATTACGATTTTGCGATTGAAATTGAGCAATTAACCTGTATTTATGGCAAAAAAGTGGCGGTAGACCGTCTGACAATGCACGTACCGACAGGCTCGGTTTATGGCTTTTTAGGGCCAAACGGGGCGGGCAAGACTACCACCATTAAAAGTTTGCTGGGGATGCGCCCGATTCAAGGTGGCCGGGTTAGTCTGGTGGGGCTGGATGCGGTACGGCAAGTGATGGAAGTCCGCCGAAGAGTGGGCTATATGGCTGAAACCAACAATCTTTACGGCCACATGAAAGTTAGTGAAATAGTCGAAACGGCCCGGCGGTTAAGCACGCGCTGGAATCCAAATTCAATCAATCGTTATCTGGATTTGTTCGAGCTACCCCGCACCGAGAAAATCCGCAAGCTTTCCAAAGGGATGAAAGGGCAACTAGCTTTGACTCTGGTATTGGGTAGCGAACCCGAACTTTTGATTCTGGACGAGCCGACCAGTGGCCTTGACCCGCTCAAACGTTACGAATTTTTGAACCAGATTGTCCGGGAAGTAAGTTCGGCGGGACGGACTATTTTCTTTTCTTCGCATAACCTTAGTGAAGTGGAGCAAATCGCTGACCGGGTAGCGATTATTGACCAGGGGCGATTGGTTATCGAAGATGATTTGGATGAACTTAAAACCCGCGAAAAAGCGGTAAAGGTCGCTTTTGATAACCCGGTCTGGACGCACGACTTGGAGGTGATACCGGGAGTACGCAAAGTCATACAGGAGGGCCGCCGTTTTCGCTTGCTGGTGCGGGGCGATGCCGAAGAAGTCGCGGCAGAATTGCGTTTGATGCAAGCCCGGACAGTCGAGATTGTGGATATGAACCTTGAAGCAATTTTTATCGCTTATTTGCAAAATAACCGGGATGCTCTGGAGCGGGAAAGCCGCAGCGAACTACAGGCGGAACAGGGGAAATAACCATGTTTTACAAGGAATGGCTGACGGTGCGCTTCAAGCTGGGTTTATGGCTGACGGTTTATGCGGTAATCGCCTTTTTGTATGTTTTCTTCTGGTCGCAATATCGGCCCGGCAACTTCTGGGTTGACCCGGCGGCTTTTTTAGGTAAACATCCTGATATGCTGGCGGCAGCTACTCCTGAAGGGCATATCTTTTACAGTCAGCTAGTCAGCGATACAAGCTTTTTTCAGGAAAACGCGCCTATGGCTCTGTATTACGATTGGCTGCTGGCCTTGCTGCTAATTACACCTTTTGCGGCGGTGCTGGGCGGAGCGGACGTTGTTTCGGAAGAAGTGGACAAGGGAACGCTAAGTTTTTTGCTGACCCGCCCGGTTAGCCGGACGCGAATTTATAGCAGTAAAATTTTGATAAACTGTGCCGCTCTAGCCGTAGCAATCGCCTTGCCAAGTATACCTGTACTAATTTATGACCA
>JBBQGP010000376.1:0-2002 GCA_038323095.1 Chloroflexia bacterium
TGTCAGAAATTCGCCGCTGTTAGCCTCAACCAACATTAGTTCCCGATCATGCAAAAAACCACGTTCTGTCGTTTGAGCCTCGCTAACGGCAGTTCCGGCACAAGATTTAACCGGGTAGTAATACAAAGCAGACACTGTCGCCCGCTCAATTGCTTCTTTTAAATTTTCATTTTCATTCGGCTTATTCTGTAAGGTAGTTTCCTGCATAACCTTTTCCTCAAAATCTATCTTATCAAGCCAGAATTCTTGTAAGATGCTGCTCCGCCAGTTGACTTTAGACCAAAATCTATTGACAGAGCAACATCCCACAAAACTAACTCAAAACTCAAAACTCTTTAAGCTGGATGCAAGCCGGGAAATTCCAGCCCAAGCGTTTCGTCCCAGCCAAACATTACGTTCATCGCCTGTACGCCGTTGCCACTCGCTCCTTTGACCAAATTGTCAATTGCGGACATAACGACCAGCCGGTTGCTGTGTTCGTCCTTCTCGAATCCAATATCGCAATAGTTTGAACCACTCAAAATTTTCGGTTCGGGGTAGCGATAAACGCCTTCTTTAGTCTTGACGATGCGGATAAACGGTTCGTTGCCGTATTCCTGCCGGTAGATTTTCCAGATGTCCTTTTCCTGCAAATTTTCTTTGAGGAAAACGTGGCAGGTCGAAAGCACACCGCGCACCGCCTCAATCGAAGTAGCCGAAAAATGGACGGTAGGCTTTACCCCAAAGTTTAGCTCTTGCTGAACCTCGGCGGTATGGCGATGACCCGTCGGCTCAAAAGAGCGAACCGCCCCGCTCCGCTCGGCGTGATGGCTGGCTAGGCTCGGTTTGTTTCCTGCCGCGCTACTGCCCACTTTGGCCTCGACTATTACCGCGCTGGTGTCGGCGATGCCGTGTTTGAAAAGCGGCATTAGCCCTAAAATCGTAGCCGTCGCCAGACAGCCCGCCCCGGTTGCAAAAGACGATTCGCGAATTTCGGCCCGATGCAGTTCGGGGATACCATAGACGAATTTTGCCAAAAACTCCTGGTTGTCGTGTTCATGACCGTACCAGCGCGGGTAATCTGTCGCATCACGCAACCGAAAATCGGCGGATAAATCAATCAGGCGCGGGGCGAGTCCGGCAAACCGCTCGATTTTACCCATGGCCGAGCCGTGTGGCAGGGCCAGAAAAAGCAAATCGGCTTCCTGCAATTGGGTCATTGAAACAAATTTTAATTCGCTACGTTTGCGTAAATTGGGGTGGACGCTATGTACAAACTTCCCGGCGTAAGTTTCGCTAGTCACCTGGGTAACTTCGGCAAAGGGATGGTTTAGCAGCAAGCGCAACAATTCGCCGCCAGCATAGCCGCTCCCGCCGACTATCCCTACTTTAATTTTTGGCTGCTCCGACATAAAATCTCCTCAAAATGCAAAGGACTGGAAGAAGTTGTTAGTTGTTAGTTGTTAGAAAGAAAATGGTTATTCAAAATTTATACTTCCGACTTGTTAATCAGGTGGTTGTTTCCCGGACATGAAATGTCCGGGCTGATAACATGAAAACGGCCCTGAAGGGCATGCGCGGGTTTTGCTAAATCTGGCCTGACCTGTAACGGCTTTAGCCAAGTTTTCATGCTATCAGCCCCGCCTTTTAAGGCAGGGAGATTATTTTATTTTCCGACTTAATACTTCCGACTTGTTACTTAGTTTTGCCCACTTCCAGCAGATAATCAACTACCCGGCCCGGAATGTTGACCCCGGTAGTGTCAATTGAGTTGCGGAATTCCATTGTATAATTGACTTCGTTGACCAGCAAGCCCCGGTTTTTATCCTCGAAAACGTCAATCGCTACTACGCCGCCGCCGACTGCTTTGGCCGCCTTGATGCAAATTTCGTCCAGTTCGGGCGTGACCGGGCAATTGGTAGCTTTGCCGCCACGTGCCGTGTTGGTAATCCAATGCGGGCTATAGCGGTAAATCGCGCAAATTGTTTCGCCGCCGACCACAAAGGCCCGAATATCGCGCTCG